>JAILOQ010000136.1 GCA_024690725.1 Lachnospiraceae bacterium | reverse complement strand
GATGTGACCGGACTTACCATACATATGGATATCCTCATCAAACTCCCGAAACAGATGGAAATTCAGATAGTTGTTTGCGGCGATCGCCTGCTGCCGGAACCCCACGCGGTCCTCTGCGTAGTGGCCGTACCAGTCCATGTGTGCCTTATCAAAGCCAAGTCCCGGCCAGACCGTCATGGCACGATTTTCAAGATCCGACAACAGCGGCTCCGTCGCGTCCAGCATAAGTGCGGGTACGATCAGCATCGCCAGAAACAGTACGATGAACAATACGGTATGAAGTTTTGGTCTGTTCTTCTTCTCTTCCATACACACCTACCCTATCGCCGAAATGCCGTAGGCTTCGGCTGAATATAATCTGTCATGCCCCCACCTGCACTAACGTTTAGAGGCGGAGGATCTTCCGACTGCGCTAAAACCGGAAATAGATAAAGGGATTATAGGTTCCCGTGATGATAAACATAAAGGATAACGCCAACAGGATCAGTGCCGCCGCATAGGAAATACTTGTAAAAAGCGGCGACATTCCTTCTTCGTTGCCGTCGGCCCTTTTCTTTACAAAGAGTTTTTTCAGCAGATCTTTTACGGGCAGGCAGGCAAGGATCGCAACCGCAAACAGAAATACCGTCCGTCCCGTAAGGAAGTAGCGCACATCAAAGGCATGAAAGGCATTGGCATTTCTCCCGAACATGACCGAGATGTATTCTGCCGTATCCCTCACGGAGACCAACTTAAAAAGGACCCACCCGAGGCAGACGATGAACATCGTATACACGTGGCCGCAGATGCCTTTCAGCATTGCCCACGGTCGCCCGCTCTGTTTCTCTTCCCCCGGATCCGGCTCTTTTTCGGATGATCTTTTTCCCTTCGCGTTTCGCAAAATAAACCGCTCCGCCAGGACAAAGAACCCGTGCCACAGGCCCCAGAGGACAAAACCCCAGGCGGCGCCGTGCCAAAGTCCCGTCACCAAAAAGACGATGAGGAGGTTCACGTAAACGTTGCCCGTCCGGTTTCCTCCGAGCGGAATATAGACGTAATCTCGGAACCACGCGGAAAGCGTCATATGCCATCTGCGCCAGAATTCCGTGATACTCTTTGAAATATACGGATGATCGAAGTTTTCGGGAAAACGGAACCCGAAAATATGTCCGAGCCCTATGGCCATATCCGAGTATCCGGAAAAATCAAAATAAATCTGTAAGGTATATGCGATCGCCCCAAGCCAGGCAACGGAAGCCGACATCGTCTGCAGATTTCCACCCATGACGGAATCCGCTAGCTGTCCCATGGAATTGGCCAGGATCGCCTTCTTTGCCAAGCCGTTGATAAACCGCATCGCGCCCTTTGCAAAACGATCCGCCGAATGCGTGCGCACATCGAGATCCTGTCGGATGTCCGTATAACGCACGATCGGTCCCGCGATCAGCTGCGGGAACATGGAAATATAAAGAGCCACATTTAAGATCTTTTTCTGTTTTAACGAAGGATCCCGATAGACGTCGATGCAATAGGATAGTCCCTGGAAGGTATAAAACGATATGCCGATCGGAAGGGCGATCTGCGGGATCGGAAATCCCGGGATGAGATGCGCCAGATTTTCCGCAAAGAACCCTGCATACTTGAAGGTGCCGAGGATTCCCAGATGGAAAACTACCGCCAAGGTTAGCCAGAGCTTACTTCCTTTTTGAGGCTCGGAGGCTTTCGCAGCTTCCGCAGTTTCCTCCCCTATCTTTGTTACGGTCCCCGTCACATGCTTCCCCGCGATCAAAAAGCCCAGCACATAGGTTCCGATGATGGAAGTAAGCATGATCAATACATACTTCGGCTCCCCGAAGGCATAAAAACAGAGACTCGAAAGGAGCAGGAAAAGATTCTTCCCCTGCTTCGGTGTCAGATAGTACACGCATATGACAAACGGTAAAAAGAAACACAAAAAGATGACTGTACTGAAAACCATCGGACTCCCCCGCGGCATGCCTTACGGAAAGGCATACGGATAACGTTCTCTGATATAAAGCGAATATGCTTCGGCGCCGCTTGCGTTCAAATGACTCTCATCACCGAAACACGTATCATCATAGCAATAAAAATAGTTGTAAACGGATACTTCCGGGTTAGCCACAGCTAACTCTGTCATATAATCATTATAGGCATCCTTATATTCCTGCGCAAACAACCGATACGAGGTCAGACTGAAGGGCATGCTCTCAACGATCGCTTTGCACCCGTGCTCTTTGCAAAGATCCAAAAGCTTTTGCATATAGATCTTTTCCATGGTCCCGGCGTGAAACTCTTTTTCCTGCGCCTCTTCCACAACGCCGGTGATGGACTTTGCCGTACCGAAATAATGCTGCCCTTTTGCATCGGTACATTCCACATACATCTTCACATTCTTTTCAAAACGGTCTTCTCCGATGGATCTGCGCAGGGCCGCACCGTATTTATTGGGTGCATAAAACTTATACATGAGATAGTGCAGTCTGTAATGCTCCTTGGCAAACTCCGTATCTCCCACACTTTCCGCTGTTTGGAAGATTTCCATGGCATCCTCGCTTCGCATGGTGTGAAAATACATCGTCCTGCTCCAGAAGGTACCGCTGTATTCATAATGACTCGGAGCAAAAGCGATCAGAACATATTCGGGCGCCGCATGATGCTCCAGATACTCTTTGAAAATATAATAGGTCTCCACCGGCGTACTTCCGCCAAGAGCCATGTTATACGTATTCGTGCCCAAAAGCTCCGGTATCATTCCCGCCTTCGTACGCGAATCTCCCAAAATCAGCGTCTTCGGATCGGGCTCGGCGGCATACGCTTCCGTTTTACGGGCGTAGTCGGCGTTTTGCCGGTACATGGCATATTCCCCGTCCATATATCTCATAAAAGGGACGGACTTCGCCACTGCCATCAGGATCAAAACCGCAATGGCAACCACACCGGTAAAGCGCAGGATCAGTTTTCCGATTTCCTTCCACATAGCAAACCCTTTCCCATACACACCGTAAATCGGCGCATCAGAATTGGAAATAAACAAATTCCTGTGAGTTGAAGCTGGCAAGTAACAGCATCACGATCACAAAACAAACATACAAAACAAAACGGACCGCAGGCGTAAGCTTTTCCAGATCCTTTAACGGATCGTGACTGAGCGCCCGATAGTCATAGGCAAACAACAGCGCAAACGGAAGCACGAGTTCCATAATACTCCGGAACTTAAACGGCCGAAAACCTTCTGCCACATAACTCCCGAAATGCCTGATCCCAACCGGCATGCCGGCGAAAACGGAAAGTGCTTCCTTCACGGACCCCGCCCGGAAAAAGCACCACGCGGATGACACAACGAGAAATACGACAAATACGCGCACCCACCAAAGTAAGGACCCTTTTTCGGCCTCGTTCTTTGTCCCGTCCTTCTTCCTTCCCGGAAAAAGAACATTCTCCAAACACTGTACCAGTCCGTGCAATCCACCCCAGACAATATAAGTAAAGGCCGCACCGTGCCACAGGCCGCTTAACGACATCGTGACCAGCACGTTTACGTTCGTGCGGACCTTCCCCTTCCGGTTTCCGCCGAGGGGAATATAGACATAATCCCGAAACCAGCTCGAGAGCGAGATGTGCCATCTCCTCCAGAACTCCCGAAACGATGCCGAAAAATAAGGGCTGTCAAAATTCTTCATTAGATCGATATCAAAGAGCTTCGCGGTACCGATCGCAATATCCGAATAGCCCGAAAAATCACAATAGATCTGGATCGTAAAGAAGAATACCGCGAGCACCAGCGTAAAGCCTTGGTATTCTCCGACTTCGGCAAAAACCTTATCCACGAAGGTCGCCAGATTATCCGCGATGACCATTTTCTTAAAAAAGCCCCAGGCCATCAGCTTTAAACCGTAAGAACCCTTTTCGTAGGTAAATACATGTTCTTTGTCCATTTGGGGCAAAAGGTTTTTCGTTCGCTCGATCGGTCCGGCCACCAGCTGCGGAAAAAAGCTCACGAACGCCGCGTACTTAACAAAATTGCGTTCCGCCTTCGCTTCCCCGTGATAGACATCGATCACGTAGCTTAAGGTCTGGAAGGTGTAAAACGAAATGCCCACCGGAAGTAAGAGCGACAGCGTCACGGGATGCAGCGGGATCGCCACAAGCTTGCAGATCCGCTCCAGCGTTGCAAATGTGAAATTGAAATACTTGAAAAAGAACAGGACACTCAGACTTGCAACGATGGCAAGAAACATGCAGGCCTTTCTGGCTCCCGTGCGGCTTTGGTCAAGCGTCTCCATGATCCGCGCCGCCAGATAGGAAACACCGGTGGTAAACAGGATCAATACGACGTACTTGGCATTCCAGCTCATGTAAAACCAGTAGCCGGAAATCGCCAGTATGATATAGCGGTACTTGTTCGGCACCGCCCAATAGACCAAAAAGACGATGGGGAGAAATATGGCAAATGCCGCGGAATTAAAAAGCATGACCCCGCTCCTCCGAATTACTGTAATACTGCGAAAATCCCCACATGCCGAGGCAGATAGGGAATCATTCTTAAAATAATTGAGTCGTACGGTAAGCCGGGTTATGTCGTTGGATGATCATCTATCTAATTCTGCCGTCGCCGGCAGACTCAAGCGACCCACCCGATCGCACAGCGGGCAACTGTATCGCGATCGATTCGGTCTTGCTTCGGATGGGGTTTACATGGCTCTTCCCGTTACCGGAAAGACGGTAGTCTCTTACACTGCCTTTCCACCCTTACGTCGGAAGACGCGGTATATTTCTGTTGCACTGGCCTTGGAGTCACCTCCACCAGACGTTATCTGGCATCCTGCCCTGTGAAGCCCGGACTTTCCTCTCCCACGGCCTTTCGGCACTTGTGGCAGCGATCATCTGTACGACTCAATATTTATTGTGTTTTTCGTCCCAAGATACGGAACGATCAAACCGGGAAGATCGATCCGCCGACAAATTCCCTTACAATGGAATTGTTCGGGATCGTATCGATGCTGATCCCCAGGAAATATTCCAAAAATTTCAGTAAGCGCTTTGCCTCATGGTACTCCGGCTCATCTTCGCCTATCTCATAAAGCAAGGGTTCCGCAAATTGCTTGAGCGCCGCAAGTTCAAAGATGGATGCGGAGTTAAAGAAGGTATCCGCATGCTCCTGGAAGGGGAAGATGTTTTCCTCTTCTCCTTTTCGCACGTTCGGCCACATATGGATCGTGCGTTTTGCACTGGCTCCGCGCGTTCTCGCATCACGCACCATTCTGCGAAGGAGTCTTCCGTCCGTTGTCGGGATCCGGTTGTGGTCGTCGATATTTAGCGACGTCAGCGCACTGATGTAGATCTTATACTTACTCTCATCCGGAAGGGAATAACTCATCTTGTCATTCAGACCGTGGATGCCTTCGATCACGAGAATATCGTCATCGGCAAGCTTCATGATGTCACCGCGGAATTCCCGCTCGCCCGTCATGAAGTTGTAGGTCGGAAGCGACACTTCTTTTCCGTTTAACAGATCCACCATGTTCTCGTTAAAGAGCTTGACATCGATGGCTTCCAATATCTCATAGTTGTAATCGCCCTTTTCATCCCTTGGCGTATCCACGCGATTTACAAAGTAATTGTCAAGCGCGATCGGATGCGGTTTTAATCCGTAGGTGCGAAGCTGTACGGAAAGACGGTGGGAAAACGTTGTCTTCCCGGAAGAAGAAGGTCCTGCGATCATAACAAACTTTACATGCCCTCTGCCGGCGATCTCCGATGCGATCTCACCGATGCGTCTCTCCTGCAGTGCCTCCTGCACCAGCAAAAGGTCTGCGATCTCGCCGGAACAAATGGCGTTATTCAAGTCGCCCACGCTGCTGATGCCCATGCGCTCACCCCAGGCATCCGCCTGACGAAGGGTGGAAAAGAGCATCTTTCTGTTGACAAACGGAACGATCGTACAAGGATCCGATTTTGCGGGAAGGTTCATGATCAGACCGTCCTCATAGGGAAGGAGTTCAAACCACTGCATATACCCCGTATCCGGAAGCATGTACCCGTAATAATAATCATAAAAACCATCGAGTTCATAGACATTGACCGAAGAACTCTTGCGGTACTTGAACAGCTTCACCTTATCCGTCATGCCCTGCTCGGCAAACAGATGTACCGCTTTCGCTATGGGAAGCGAAGACTTTTTGATCGGCTTTTTCGCCCGCACGATGGAGCGCATCTCCTCGCTCAACCGGTCGATAAATGCCTGATCCACATCGTCTTTTCCCTTGATATTTACGTAATAGCCGGTGCCGATGGTGTATTCCACCTTGGCAACCACGCCGGTATTGTCGCCCAAAAGATTCCGAAGTGCCTTCATCAAAATGATGGTGGCCGTCCGCACATAAGCCTTATGACCTGCATCATCCTTGATCGTCATAAAGGAAACGTTGCTGTTTCCTTCGATCGTTTTGAATAATTCACAGATCTTTCCGTCCACCACTGCCAGTGCAATGGGATCCTCATATGCGTCCTGATGCTTCTTTGCGAGTTCCTCGTAGGTCATGCCCTCAGGGATCTCGTACTCCTCATGTCCGATCGTAATCTCTGCCATACTCTACCTCTCTACCTTCTCTAATATTGTCATAACTCCACCTGCACCAACGATTAGCGGTGGGAAATTTCTTCAACTTCGGTCAAATAAACCAACAGGGTTCCTTGGGAGTTACGGTGTAGACCGCCACACCCGGAAGCTCCCGCCTTAAATAATCCTTCATATACGGAACAAAGATCTGCTCGATGCCGTAATGGCCCGCATCGATGATCGAAAGTCCCTGTGCCACGGCATCGATCCCTTCGTGATGATCGATATCTCCCGTGATATACACCTCAGCCTTTGCTGCCAAGGCATCCTCTATCATGCTGCCGCCCGAACCGGGACATACAGCTGCCCGATGCACGGGTGCATCCGGATTGCCGAATACCCGTACCATGGATACATGAAATGCATCCCTGACGTATTCCGCCGCATCCTTTAACGTCATGGCCCGGGGCAGGTTTCCGACCCGGCCGAAGCCTTCCGTTGCGATATCATCCTCAAAAGTCTTCGCAAGCACTTCTCTGCCGTTAAGCTTCAGTTCATCCGCAGCCGCATCCGCCATTCCCATCACATCGAAATTTGTATGCATGCTGTAAAGACAGATATTATGCCGTGCAAGCTTTAAAATTCGCCGCCCGATAAAGTGATCTTCACTGACGCTCTTTAATCCCTTAAAGATCAGAGGATGGTGCGTTACGATCATATCGGCTCCCATAAGGATGGCTTCGTCGATCGCTTCATCCGTCGCATCCAGCGCCAAAAAGATCGTTTTCACTTCTTTTTCCGGATCGCCGACCATCAGTCCGACATTATCCCAGTCTTCCGCAAAGCTTTTGGGGCTCAGCTCCTCGAGTTGATCCATGATATCCTGACATTGCATAGGCTCATCCTTTCCGGTCTGTTTCCGACAGCAAACACAGATAATCCTTCAGTTCTTCCCTCCGCTCTTCATCCGTTACATGCGCAAGGATTTCCTCAATCTTTTCTTTTTCCTTTGACAGATACAGTTCAAAATCCGGAGGACGCTTTTTAAGTAGCACCGGTCCGAAGATCTCCTCGTCAAGATACGGGGTATCTTCCGCCGCTTCGCTTGCTTTCTCCCCGGTGAACGTAAAACGCATCATCGGATAGAATTTCCCATCTTCCGCGACAAAATCCTCATCCTCGATCCCATATCCGAGTTCCCGCATCCTACGGCGCACCAAGGGCACCTCCGATTGCGGCTGCAAGATAAACGTAAGCGTTTCTCCCAGTTTTTCGATCGCACCTTCCACAATGGAAAGCGTGAGTCTTCCGCCCATACCGGCCATGATCAGCGTATCCGCTTCGCCCGGTTGTAAGGCCTCTGCTCCGTCACTCAGACGAAGTTCGATACGGTCCGTAAGTGCGGCATCCTTAATATTTTCCTTTGCCCGGTCCAGCGGTCCCTGCTTAATATCCATAGCAATGACACTCTTGGCAATTTCCTGCTGTAATAAATAAATTGAGACATATCCGTGATCGCAACCGATGTCCGCTACGGCACTTCCTTTCGGAACAAGCCCTGCTACCGCCAAAAGTCGTTTCGACAGACGCATCTTCTTTTACTCCAAATAATCTCTTAATTTTCTGCTTCTCGAAGGATGACGGAGCTTACGCAGCGCCTTTGCTTCGATCTGACGGATACGTTCACGGGTTACATTGAATTCCTTACCGACTTCCTCAAGGGTTCTCGCACGGCCGTCATCCAAGCCGAAACGGAGTTTCAATACCTTCTGCTCTCTTTCGGTCAATGTTTCCAGCACTTCTTCCAGCTGTTCTTTTAACAGGGTGAATGCCGCCGCATCCGCAGGAACGGGAACGTTATCATCCTGAATGAAATCACCGAGGTGGGAATCCTCCTCCTCACCGATCGGCGTCTCCAAAGATACCGGTTCCTGGGAGATCTTTAAGATCTCGCGCACACGCTCTACCGGCATATTCAACTCTTCCGCAAGTTCCTCCGGGGTAGGTTCTCTACCGATCTCCTGTGTCAACTGACGGCTGACACGGATGAGCTTGTTGATGGTCTCCACCATATGTACGGGAATACGGATCGTTCTGGCCTGGTCAGCGATCGCACGCGTGATGGCCTGACGGATCCACCATGTCGCATAGGTCGAGAACTTATAGCCCTTGCGATAATCAAACTTTTCCACCGCTTTGATGAGTCCCAGATTTCCTTCCTGGATCAGATCCAAAAACAGCATACCGCGTCCCACATAACGCTTTGCAATGGAAACCACCAGACGAAGGTTAGCCTCTGCTAACTTCTTCTTTGCTTCCTCGTCACCGGCCTCCATACGCTTTGCCAATTCAATCTCTTCGTCTGCAGTTAAGAGCTGTACCTTACCGATCTCTTTGAGATACATGCGGACCGGATCCTCGATGCTGATGCCTTCCGGAACAGAAAGGTCCATATCCACATCCACTTCTTCCTGCTCGTTCATGATCACTTCTTCATCGGGCTCGTCATCATCCGTCTCCGAGATCCTGAGAACATCCACACCGCTTTTTTCCACTTCCTCCACGGCTTTATCGATCTCTTCCTCTTCCAGATCCAACTCCGAGAACTTGGCAACGATCTCCTGATAGTCCAAGACGTTCTTTTTCTTCTTGGCTAACTTCGTGATCTCCGCCATTTTCTCGTCATACTTTGCCTGCATTTGCTCGTCCATAATAGTTCCTCTCTTATCTTTGGTTTATTTCTGTATTCAAAATGCTTTTCTTTTCTTTTTTAACACTTCGATCTCTTTTTTCTTCTGCATCAGGATATCGAGATACTTCGGATCCTGTGCACCGGTTTCCTGAAAGCGCTTTAAGTTCTCCTGCTTTACCGAGATCAGCACATCGCCGATCGCACTCGCCTGGTCCGGAACGATCTCTATCAGTCGATCTTCCTTCGAATGCTCGATCAGTAACAGCGCATCGTTTAACCTCGTGGAAAACAGACGCGAGATTTCCTGCTGATCGTTTTCATCATATGTTTCATCCGTCTGTAAGATAAGCGTCAACTTCGAAGGTTTCGGTTGCTCGCCATGTTCAAACGCATCGAACAAAAGCTTTGCCGCGTCCCGATGAACGCCTTCCGTAAAATCCTCCACCGTAAGGTACGGTCTTACGTTATCGAATGCATCCGGCCGATCCGCCAGCCAGGTCAGAAGAATACGTTCGTTCCGCATCGGCGCGGAGTCTTTTCGCATTCTGCTCTCCTTGGCCGCCCTCTCTTCCGGCGCGCTCTGCTGCATGATCCGGATATCCTTTCCGGTCTGCTGCAATTCATAGGAATACCGGTCCATACTCTGCCTTAGCATATCGATGTTGAACAGATACTTTCGCGATATCTTTTCCAGATACGGTGATATATCATCGTAATAAAACTTAAACGGATAAATGTATTCCAACAACACTTTTCGGAACCGTTCTTTTTCATCCGGATCGTTGATATCCCGACCGTCCTCCAAATAGCGCAGTTCAAAATCAAATGCCGGTTCCGCCTTTTCGAGTCGTTTCTCGAATTCCTCGGTGCCCAGGTTCTTTATAAACTCATCCGGATCCTTATACGGTTCCAAATGGATCACCTTTGCGATCAGCTTATACTTCCTGAGGATCCCGATCGCACGCATCGCCGCTTTTTTTCCGGCCCCGTCCGAATCATACGAAAGATACACAACATCGGTGAATCGCTTGATCAAATTCGCGTGCCCTTCCGTTAACGATGTTCCCAGACTCGCCACCGCCTCGGTAAATCCCGCCTGATGCAGAGCGATCACATCCATATAGCCCTCACAGAGGATCAACCGGTTTTTCCGCGCAGCTCTGGCAAAATTCAGTCCGTAAAGATTCCTGCTCTTATCAAAGATGGGCGTATCCTGACTGTTCAAATATTTCGGAAGTCCTTCTCCCAAAACACGGCCGCCGAATGCGATCACGCGATGATTCGCATCCTGGATGGGAAACATGACGCGATTCCAGAACTTATCGTTCATGCCGTCTTTCTCACTGAACACCGCCAGTCCGCCTTCGCTGATCTCCGCATCCTTATAGCCCTTCGACCGCAGATAGATCGTCAGATCGTTACTGTTTACGTTCGCGTAGCCCAAACCGAAATGCTTCATCGTCTCTTCCGAAAGCTGTCGTTCTTTGAAGTAACGAAGTCCCGCCTCTCCGTTCGGTTTCCGCAGCTGATAATAAAAGTAGGTCGCCGCATCCTTGTGCATGTCCAAAAGACGTTTTCTTTTTCCCTGTTCCTTCTTTGCCGCTTCGCTGAACTTTTCCTCCGGCAGCTCCACGCCGGCCCTTTCGGCCAAGATCTTCACCGCCTCCGGAAACGAAGCATTTTCGTATTCCATGATAAAACTGAATACATTTCCGCCGATGCCGCAGCCGAAGCACTTGAACATCTGCTTACTCTGGCTCACGGAAAAAGAAGGTGTCTTCTCACTATGAAAAGGACAAAGCCCCACATAGTTGCTGCCCCTTTTTTTGATCGATACATAAGAAGAGATCACATCGACGATATCGTTCTTTTGCCGGATCTCTTCGATGATTTCATCCGTATAATACATGGCCCCACCGTTTCTATCGATGCCAGATCTTCGGTATATAAATCTCCTCATACACGGAGATCGCATAACGATCCGTCATGCCGGAGATATGATCGCATACCACCTGTTCCTTGGTGGAACCGTTGCCGATCAGATCCTGCAAGTATCCCGGCAACTCCTCGATATGCTTCAAATAGTAATCATACAAAAACTTTATCATTTCCTCCGCCTTGTGCTCCTCGCCCTTGGCGATCGGATTCTTATATACATGTTCAAACATGAAATGACGCATCTCCCGCATGGCCTGCTCCACAGGCGCACTCATGGACACATCATCCTTGCCCTCCGAATTCGTCACGATATCATGGATGAAATGATCCAGCCGCTGTGCGATTGTAAATCCGATCACATTTCCGATGGACTTCGGAACATCCGCATCGGTCAAGAGTCCGGCGCGTACCGCATCATCCATATCATGATGAATATATGCGATCTTATCGGCAAGCCGCACGCACTTTCCTTCCAAGGTCGCAGGCATCGATGATGTCTGATGATTCAATATGCCGTCTCTGACTTCCCAGGTAAGGTTGAGTCCCTGCCCGTCCTTTTCCAAAATCTCAACGGTTCGCACGGATTGTACGTTATGTTCAAAACCTCCCGGGCAGACATCGTTTAAAGCACGCTCGCCCGCATGGCCGAACGGTGTATGCCCAAGATCGTGACCGAGTGCAATGGCTTCCACCAGATCTTCGTTTAACCGCAGTGCCTTGCCGATGGTCCTTGCATTCTGACTGACTTCCAATGTATGTGTCAAACGGGTACGATAATGATCCCCGTCCGGGGTCAAAAATACCTGCGTCTTATCCTTCATTCTGCGGAACGCCTTACAATGTAAGATACGATCCCTGTCGCGCTGAAACACGGTGCGGATATCACATTCCTGCTCCGCCACATCCCTTCCCTTGCTGTTTTTCGACAGCGTGGCATAAGGGCTTAAGCTTTCTTCTTCGTGCGCTTCCAATTGTTCTCTGATCAGCATGTTGCACCTCCCGCTACCTTCTTTTTTCCGATTTTTCCCCCATTTTCCTTTTTTTTGGATAAAAAAACCGCCGATTTCCTTACAAAACCGGCGATTTCCTTGCTAACTTCTCTGATTTTCGATCCCTCTACTTCACTTCCACACCGGTATCCAGCACCACGATACTTCCCATCGGTGTCGGAACATCCATAACGATCATCAGTGTATTGTTTGCGCTCACATAACTTGTAGCCTCGGGGATCACGGAAAAGTCTTCGATATCATAGTCATAACTTGCAAAACTTTCCCGATAATCATCCGCACTGCACTCCAAAGATGTCATATATTCATCCAGTATCTCAGGCTCCAAAGAAGAACCCATACCGGCGTCGTTACTGACCTTATACGTACCGTTCGCAAGCACATCCGCAACCTCCGACAAGGTCTCCTCGTCATAATCGGAAAGTCTTACGACCTTTCTTTGTACCAGATCAAAGGTCAGCCCGCAGGCATCGTTCGTTAGATGTCCGCCCGAGACGAGCACTTCTCTCTTGAGCAAAAACGAAACTCGATCGGTACTGATCGAAGCAATGATGTAGTCCACCTTGCAGCTCTCATAACCGATCTCTTCAAAGGTACTTCCCTCAGCCGCACCCGTTGCGATGTCTTCGATCGCCTTGTTCCAGGTATCCTGAAGTGCGGTATCCTCCATATCCATAAACTGCGGATAATAGATCTGATCATGATCGTTTGTCACACTGCCTTCGCCCAGACGATAACTGACAGCGACAGTGCTCTCGGGATCGTGATGTTCCCCGACCTCGCCCTCTTCGATCTCAAAATATGTCATTGCGCTTTCGTACGAAGCATGTCCGGTCTCCAACGTCTTTCCTTCGACCGTTACAAGAATATCCTCAGCCTCGTATGCATCCAGGAAGGTATTTACCAAACCGCCGAGTACCAGATACTCGCCTTCGGTTCCCATCATACCGAGATAATGCTCGAAATCCTTCGACAGATCCAGCACGAGATGCGGCCCGTCCTGTACGAAACTCTTTACCTTCGTATCATACGAAACCACATTCACCCCTGCCAGCGCATCGATGATATTATCAGCCGTAAGTTCCGGCAAGGAGATCTCTTTTTCTGTCAGACCGTTCGCAGATACATTGCTGAAATACAATTTGATCGGAACCTCTACGACCTCAGCCACTACCTCTTCCGTTTCCGGTTGCACTTCCGGCGTAACCACTGCCTCTTCCGTATTGGCGCAGCCAACCGCAAGCACAGCGACAAGTCCCAGCATCAAGCATAAACTTTTTCTTTTCATGGTGTAATCCTTTCTTGAGATATGCTCCATCAAACGCTAATTATTATAGCATACTTTTCTACCAATGCACACCCAGCAGATAAACCGTGGTCACAATAAATCCCAGAGAAAGCAATAACAGCCCGAAGGAAAGACTTCGCGAAATAACAAACCGGTCTTCCAAAAACCGCACACGCCCCAGTGCCAGAGCATGCACATAATCCTTATGCTTGATCTCCTTATGCGGGTGGCGGAGCATATAATGCACCTGAAGGCGGTTCAAAAACCGCCCCATATGATACGTAAGCCATGTTCCCTCTGCCAGCTCAAACTGCAGATGCGCATCCGTATAGATCGTCTTTCTGAGTCCCACGACGATCGCGTCAACCGCACTGTCACATACCCGGGAAAAGAAGGCACCGATGGCACAAACCACCTTTATGAGCGGCCGATACACGGTGTTTTCCAGATCCATCCAAGCGGGCCAGAGATCCTGGTATACCTTCACGCCCGCATCCTTTCGCATCATAAGAAGGCGTACGAAGACCAGATATATCCCCAGACCGATCCCAAGCGAGATGAGACTGCCCTTCAGATTCTCCGCACTGAAGTAAGAAACGCTATGCATGAGCGCCGCCTCCGTAAAGAACGGCATGCCGCGATCGGCAAGCAGATCCATGAGCTTCGTACCGACCCCCATCACGGGAATGAGGAGCGCCGGGATCGTGATCGCAAGCCGGCTCGGCAGATTAAATACAACATTGTCCTGCTCGTAATTCTTCTGTCTGTCTTTGTCCGCATTCTCCTCGACAAAGATCGCGATAAACAATTTGGTCATATAAGCAAAGGTCATACCTCCGCTGATCAAAAATACCCATTCGACAAATTCCATTGCGGACTGTCCGCCTGCGGAAAGCGTCTGTGCGTATTCCACGATACTCTCATGAAGCAGCGTCTTACTGACATAACCGGAAAAGAACGGTACACCGGAAATCCCCAGTCCACCGGAAAGAAACAAAAGTGCGAGCCATGTTTTCTTTCTCCCGTAACCGCGGATCTCATTGAGGTCGAGTTTATGCAGGTTCATGAAAATGACACCGGCGACCATGAAAAGAACAAGCTTGAACAGGGAGTGATTCACCATATGAAGCAGGGTGCCGCGGACTGCGAGCGCATTCTCTTCACTTCCGAGAAGTACCGACATACCGATGCCCACCAGGATGAATCCGATCTGGGAAACGGACGAGCACGCAAGTGTCTTCTTTAGATCGTTGGAAAAGAGGGCCAAGAGCGCTCCCTGGAACATCGTGACAAGGCCGATGCCAAGCATCAGTTTGCCCCAGGTCTCGTTTCCGCCCTCAAGCATCAGACTCACGATGACAAGACCGTAGATACCGGACTTTGTAAGGATACCGGAAAGAAGGGCCGATGCCGGTGCGGGTGCGACCGGATGCGCCTTCGGAAGCCAGATGTGCAAAGGAAATGCACCGGCTTTAGCTCCAAATCCGACGGCAAGGCAGATCGATGCCGCAAACAACAGTCCCGGATCATCGCAGTTTTGTGCCAAATACGGAAGTTCGGATATCGTAAGCTCTCCGAACATGTGATACAAAAGAAAGAGTCCCATCAGCATGACCATACCGCCGATCACGGCTACGGCCAGATACGTCTCCGCCGCCCGCATGGCTTTCGGCTTTTCATCCTGTGCCACCCAGACGTAAGACGTGAAACTCATGATCTCAAAGAAAATAAACGTGGTATACAGATCCGCCGATAAGAACACGCCCATCGTCGCACCCAGCGTGATCAAAACAAAGAGATAATACCGGTTTCTGTTTCGATAATGCTCCAGATACTCCTTGGAAAATACCGTAGTCGCCAGCCACATAAAGGCCGCCACGAGCGCATAAAGACTGCGGAAGCCGTCCATTACAAACCGGATCCCGAGTCCCGCAAACCAATCGAGCGTGATCACAGGCTCTGCCCCCGTACGGTACGAAACAAACATATAAAGTGCAAGGAGAAACTCAACACCGACAAACACATTCGCCGCATGATCGCGTAAGGTTTTCTTTTTCCGGCCGATCAGGTAGCATACGAAAGCCGCCGCCATCGGCATTAATACCATGATAAGTAACATTGCGTCCATTCAAAAACCTCCTACATCAGACCTTCCGCGATCTGAGTGAAAAACGAGATAAACGGTGTGGGCCAAAGTCCGAAGACCACCATTCCCACAACGAAAAAGCAAAGCGGCACGAGCATCATCCAATTCGGATCCTTGGCCGTTTCTATCCCGGGATTGGAAAACCCTTCCTTGGGAAAGAAGGCGCGCACGGAAACGGAAAGCATATAGATCGCCGTCAGGATCGCGGAGATCAACAGTGCGCCGACTCCGACATATGCAAGTTTCGTTCCGCTTTCCACCGCCGCAGATGCAAGCGTATATTTCGAAACAAATCCGCAAAGCCCCGGCACGCCCATCAGCGCAAGCGCCGATACCGTGAAAACGCCGAAGGTTATGGGCATCTTTTTTCCCAATCCGTCCAACTCGTATACATATTGACGGCCGGTCTTATACATAATGGCGCCGGCGCAGAAGAACGCACAGATCTTCATGAAGGCATGCGTGATCATATGCATCAGCGCACCCGCAAGCCCCATGGGTGTCATCAACGTCACACCGAACAGAATGTAACTCAAATTGCTGACCGTCGAATATGCCAGACGTCGTTTCATATGCCGGTCGCGGACTGCCATGGAACAGCCGTAGACGATCGTAAAGATCGCAAATCCCATCACGACGTACTGCGCCCAGGTCCCGCGCACATAATCGGTCCCGTAGCAATAATAGGTCAGTCGCATGATCGCAAACGCACCGGATTTTACAACGGCCACGGCATGCAAAAGCGCCGTAACCGGAGTCGGTGCCACACCGGCTTTCGGAAGCCAGGTACAGAGCGGAAAGATCGCCGCTTTGACACCGAAGCCCATAAAGGCCAGCACATAGACCAAAAGCAGAATATTCGTCTTATCCCCTATAAGCCCCGGATCCAAAACGCCACCATAGGTGAAATCCGGCGTGAAACCGTATACGAGGATAAAGATCATACCGATAAAGGCAAAGGCCGCACCGCCCAGGGAATAGTACAGATACGTACGTCCCGCCAGCACCGCTTCGCGCTTTAAGGTATGTACGACAAGCGGTGTCGTAACCAGCGTAAGCAATTCATAGAAGAAGTACATCGAGAGGATGTTCGCACTGATGGCGATCCCCACCGTAACACCGAAGGTCATCGTATAAAACAGGAAGAAGATATTCTCATGCTCTTCGTGTTTCATATATTCAAACGAGTATAACGTCGCAAACGGCCAAAGAACGGATACCAGTCCCACAAAGACCTTGCCGAGACCGTCCATATGAAAACTCACCGAAAGATCACCGGTAAACTTGATCAGCGTCCAGCTGCCCGTCGGTGTGTACACCATTAACAACCATGCCAGCAAGCTTGTGATCAGCACGATGATCTCCGTGTAGATGCACATGCTCTTTCGGCTCTTTTTATATACAAATGGGATCGGAAGGGCAAACACCATCGGAAAAAGAACAGTGATCGCCAAATATATTTCTTTCATCTCTTCTCCTTCCTCCTAAAACAACAATGTGATGGCTTCCGTAATATAGTCCCGCACCGGATTCGGACATATGCCGAGCAGCACGGTGATCACCGTCATGATCAGGATCGGGACCGTCATGAATAAGGACGGTTCCTCCTTTTTCAATTTGGCATAATCAAAATCATCGCCGGGCAAGAATCCGCGGATCGTCACGGGAAGCAGATAGCCTGCCGTAAGAAGCGCACTGACGAGCAAAACTACGGGACCTGCGATCGCAAAAGTCTTCATCTCGCTTTCCAAAGCTCCTACGGCCAAAAACCATTTACTGATAAATCCACCCGTGGGCGGGATTCCGATCAAGCCCAAAGATACGATGGTAAAACACCAGATCGTAACCGGCATCTTCTTTCCGATCCCGCGCAGTTCATCCACCCGGGTCGCTCCGGTCTGATGAATGATGGCGCCCGCGCAAAGGAATAAGGTTACCTTGATAAACCCATGCGCCAGGACATGGAACAGCGAACCGGTCAGGCTCACCGTATCCAGTAAGGCGATACCGAACAGAATATAAGAAAGCTGGCTGACCGTGGAATAGGCCAGACGCTTTTTTAACACAGGCTCACGAAATGCCAGCATGGATCCCATAAATACTGTGATCAGCGTAAGGACAAGGAAGGCATATTGCACCCAGGTATCCCGCACAAAAGAAGCACCGAACACATAGTAAACGGTACGGATGATCGCAAGCACACCGGCTTTTACGATGATACCGGAAAGCACGGCCGATGCAGGCGCGGGAGCCACGGGATGCGCCGTGGGAAGCCACGCATGGAGCGGGAACATACCCGCCTTTACACCGAAACCGAGGATCATGAAAAACAGACACAAAAGCAAAAGCTCTCTGTGCTCCATAACCTCTGTCGACACCAATATCCCACCCGGCATAAAATCCAGACTCTCCGTGTACTGCAGCAAAAAGAAGATACCAAACAGCGCACAGTACGCACCGAAGAACGAATAAAACAGATATTTCAATGCCGCCATAACGGCCTCGTGCGTCTGTTCATGCAGTACCAAAAGAAAACTTGCCAAGGTCAAAAACTCATAAAACGCATACATCGTGATCAGATTAGCGGAACAGCAAAGTCCGACCAATACACCGAGCGTCACGAGATAGCAACCAAAGTAACGGTTGATATGCCGTTCTTTTTCCATGTAGGAAAAACTGTAAATTCCGGTAAGCAGCCAGACGATCTCGGTAAGCACCAAAAAGATCCTTCCCATTTCATCCAGACCGAATACGACCTTCAGTTTATCGGTAACGGCAAAGAGTTCTACCGTGGTATTCGGCAAACAGAAACAGTACACAGAAAACAAAAGTGAAACAAGCAAAGCAACTCCCACATATGTGCAGGTACTCTTCCATTTCCGAAACGGTTTTCTCATCCATATATACAGTCCCGCGATCACGGGAAACAGAACGGCTGTAAGATAAGCGAATCCGACACTCATATTCCGTCCTCCTTACGCAAAATAGGCAAGTCCCTCTTCGATCAATTCCACGATCGGTTCGGAGAACATACCCAAAAACATATTTAATATGATAAAGCAAATGCAGATCACGCCAAACAGTTCGTTTCCTTTGAAGCGGATACTCTTGTACTCGCTTTCCACCGGCACATAGATACGGAGCACGGTCTTTAGGAAGTAGATCGCATTCAATATTACGGAAATACCCAGACAGATCAAGGTCGGCAGCATCTTTTTCGGGGATGCCTCAACCGCTGCCTGCGCGAACAGGATCTTGCTGATAAATCCGGAAAAAAGCGGCAGACCGACCATGGAAAGCGCTCCCACGGTAAAGGTGATGCCCGCGATCACATTGCGGTATCCCGCACCGGACAGATCCACAAACCGCTTACTTCCGCCGGAGGCATCGGTAAGGCCCGCAGCCGAGATAAAGAGCATACTCTTCGTTGCGGCATGGGAAAGAATGTGGAATACGGAAGCCACCATACCGGCTTCGATCCCGAGGCCGAAGCCCATGTAGATATAACCGATCTGTGCCACCGAAGAAAAGGCGATCATACGCCGGATATCGTTTTCACGGATCGCACTGATGGAACCGAAGATCATACCGCAAAGACCGAAGACAAACAGGACATTAAAGAGCTTGCTTTCGGCAATGACTTCAAAACCGATCACGCGGTAAAAGATCTTGATCAGCAAAAAGATATATCCCTTCGACACCAGACTCGAGAGGATCGCCGCGGAACTTACGGTCGAAAAGCCGTAGGAATCCGGGAGCCACGAGTGGAACGGGAAGAGCGCACTCTTGATGGCCAGGCCGACGCCCAGGAATATGATGGAGATCACGAGCGGCACATGATAAGCGCCCGTTTGCGCGACCTCGATCACAGCCAGTTTGATGTTACTCATCAAAAGATGGCCGGTAATATCGTAAAGTGTACAAAGGCCGAACAGGATCAGACCGGAACCGATCAGACTCATGATCATATAACGCATGGCCGCTTCCACCGTATGTCCGTTTTCGCGGATCATGATCAGACCGCAGGCGGATATCGTGTTGATCTCGATAAACACGTAGGCCGTAAACATATCGTTGGTATAGACCAGGGCCAACAGAGAGCTCAATAAGAGATCGAGCAGGACATAGTACAGATTTTCTTTGAACGGGTCGATCTCCCGAAACAGCTGCTTTCTGCCGCCGAGAATACTGAAAAACATGATCACGCTAAAGAACAGCGCCATCATCGCCTCCAATACACCAAAACGGATCTCATTACCCCAGGGTGCCGGAAAGCGTCCCATGGAATAGACGTAGAACGTCTGCGTACGGCAACAAAACTCCAACGTGATCGCGGATAACAGTGCGACAACACAGATCAAGACCATATTCAGTTTGCGTGCGTATTTCCCCGAAATACCGCTTGAAACGATCGCCGCCGCCATACAAAGGATAATGGAGAAAGCGGGATAATTCTCAACGAAACTCATCACTCAATTTCTCCCTTCCTCAAAATGGTGCTGATCTCATCCATATCGAGCGTATGGTACCGCTGGTATAAACGAATGGTCAAAGAAAGCATCAGCGCCGTAACGGAAACGGATACAACGATACCCGTAAGGACCAGACCGGACGGGATGGGGTTGATGTAGTGCTCCGCCTCCGTGATCCCGTCAGCGAGGATCGGTGCGACTCTTCCTTCGATAAACCCTTTTTCCGCCAGGTATAAATACGTACCCGTATCCATGAAGTTCAGACCCACGATCTTTTTGATCAGGTTCTTTTGCAATAACAGATTCAACAAACCGATCACAAACAGCAAAACGGCCACCGCTTCGCCGAAGTTATAAACGATTCCTTCCAACATCCTATAACCCTCCTCTGCGAAAGAGTGCGTAGAACGCATACATCGTACATGCGACCTCGATCCCGACAAACAGGTTCAGCCAGAGGATGACACCCGCAGAAAAGATCGCACCGGGGGTACCGAGCGGAATATGATTGTCATATCCGTTCGCTCCCATATACAGATAATAAGTAATGACAATGCAGTAGGTTACGAGCGCCGTAACCTTTACCACCTTGTAGGTTTCCTCATTAAAGAACTTCTGCATCCGGTCAAACCCGAAGGCACTGACATAAAGGATCATGCCCGCACCGATGACAGCTCCGCCGGAGAAGCCTCCGCCCGGAGACAGATGTCCGTTGAAGATCACATAGATCCCGAAGATGAAGACGATGGGCACCAGAACAAATGCCACCTTTTGTAAGATCTCATCGTTCTTCGGCTCATAGATACGATCGTTTAATCGCTTATCGGAACGGATCTTCTTTTCCTGCTGCATCAATAAGACCATGACACAGGTCGTTGCGATGAATAACACGCAGGTCTCACCGAA
>JAILOQ010000135.1 GCA_024690725.1 Lachnospiraceae bacterium | reverse complement strand
CCATGTCTGTTGCGATATCGTCCGCCAGATTGCCCGTGGCGTTCCCCGCGGCACATCCTGTAAAAAGAAGGTTCACCGCCAGCATCAGCGCCGTTATTTTCATGTACACATTCTTTTTATGATCCAAGGTCTTCTCCTTTTTCCAAACATTCTCTACATCAAACTCGCTCGTGAGTCTTACGCAAGCAATATCTTCCTTTCCGCAAGCTGCGCATCCGTAGCAAAGCGGTTTTATATCACAGAAAAGAGATCTCCATAGATATAAAAAATCGAGTAGGCGGCGCCTACCCGATTCTCGGTCACATCTTAGTTGCCGTCGGTCACGGTAACTTCCTCCGCGCCGGGGTTCTCCTGCTCCACAACGGAGCCGCCGGTCGCCGCAGACGCAATGTTTCGCTCCGACATATCCGAATATTCCGAATCCGGGAAGTTCATCACCAGCTGATTGTAAAGCTCGTTTGCCTTATCCATGTTGCCGGACTGCTGATAGGTCTCCGCCAGGGTGTATAAGATCTCCGGATCATTCGGGTTGAAATACCATGCTTTTTCCAGCTTTTCAACCGCCGTTGTGTAATCTCCCTGGTTCTTGTAAATGATACCGTTTTCCAGATTGATCGAAGCCACTTCCCCTCCGACCTTCGCCATCAAGCCTTCGTAAAGCGCCTGATAAGCCGTGGAGCCCTGCATTGCAACATAGTCTTTATCGATCTGATAGAGGATTTCCGATACGGTCGTCAGATCCTCCGGATTGTTCAAATAACTCTGGGCCGCATTCATCAGGCCGTCCACGGTCTGCAATGCTCCGCCTTCTCCGGTATAAGAACCGAGCTGTTCCTGCAGCTTTTGATTCTCATCGCTGAGTGCCGCCACACGCTGTTCGAGATCCGTGATATCCGCACTCTTGGAATCGGAGTTCTCGCTGATCTGGCGGATCTCCTCGTTCATGCTGTTCTTCGTGGACTGTACCACTGCCGGAACCACCAAAAAATAACAAGCCAGCGCACCGATACCGATACCGATCAGGATATGTAAGATCAGATTCGACGATCCGCCGATGGGATTCTTTCCGTAATTGGGCTGGATGATCGTCTCGTTTCCGTGCTGGATCACAATGGAATCCTTGGCGATCACGCCCTTGCGCGGTTTCTTGATCGGGGACTCTTCTCCCTCGGTCATGAAACTTGCTTCCTTTAAATAACGAAGTGTCGTGGTGTTGTTGACATCCACCTTCAGACAGCGCTTCAACGCCTTCTTTGCGGATTCCCACTCATCGTTTTGCATATATAAAAGCGCCAGGAGCTGCTGCGCCTTTACAAACTTCGGATTCAGTCCGACTACTTTCTTTAACTGGATCTTCGCATAGTCCAAGCTGTCCTGCTCACAAAACTCCACGGCCTGGTTATATTTCTTCACGGCCTGATTTAAGGATGCAAGACGCTGCTGATCCGACTGAACGATATTGATATAATCGTCTGCGATATTCTTCTGCGGGCGGATATTCTTACTGATGACCCACTCCGTCAATGCTTCTACGATCTCACCACACTCAAAATAGACCAGCCCCAAAAGGTTTCTGGCCTCAACATGGTCTTTATTCAACTTCAAACACTGTCTCAGACTGATAACGGCGCCGCTTAAATCTCTGACCTCTGCCTTTTCCAATCCGTCATTGTAAAGGGAATTGGAACGATAAATGATCTTCTTATATTTACGAACATCCGCGCCGCAATTTGTACAAAAATCCTTCTCCGACAGTTCTGCGCCACATTTATAACAAAACATGATGGCTCTCCTATCTTCTGGATCCTCTTGGATTCGGATTCTGTGCTTCTTTTCCTTCTTTTGCTATGTCTACCAGGATTTCGGCCATGTCCGTTAAATCATGTCCGTAAATGGCATCCTGTGTTTCTTCAATTTCGAGACTCTTATGGAATTTCTTTAATTCCTCTTCAAAATTGATCACCGGTGTCCCTCCTTTATATAACCCTTAAAAAGTCCCACGAGATATAACGACCCAACGACATATACCCTTCGTTTCTCCGTCGTATCTACTGCTTGGGAACGGATCTGTCCTTTGCACCACATAACCGCTTCCTCGATCCCGGAACAGTACGTAACATCCCAGTCCGGAAAGCGGGAAAACAATTCTTGTAACTCTGTCTCGGTAAGCCCTCTGTCCTCCGGCATTTCCACCGCCAAAACCCTGTCAAAGTACCCCGAATCATGCAGCAGCCCTACCATTTCATCGTAGTCTTTGTCATTGACAACAGAAAAACACAGGCTGTTAGAACCCTTCCCCATAGCTTCGACACTGCGAAGAAAAGCCCTGACCCCGTGACTGTTATGTGCTCCGTCAAAAAATACATCTTCTGCGATCTCTTCCATACGTCCCGGCCACAGCGTCGCGCCGATCGCTTCGTCCGCTTCACTCTCTGACAATTGTGTCAAATCATTCCGGTCAAAGAAACATTCCGCGGCTCTCAGTGCCAAAGAAATATTCTCCGGCTGATACAAGCCGTGTGCCACGTGGAAGATAGCATTATTATAATAGCGAGAATTATAGGAAAAATCAATGTTTTTTTCGCTTATTTTAAGAATTGTGGTATCTCCCGCATCCAAACCACAATCCCTAGCGTTTTTCTCTCGGATCTGCGTTTGTATCACTTCGGCGGCTGGTTGCTTCGTACGATCATACACGACAAAACTGTCAGTTTTTATGATCCCCGCTTTTTCCCACGCGATCTTCTCCACGGTATCGCCCAGATACTTGCAGTGATCCAGCCCGATCGCCGTGATCACGCTGATATCCGGCCCTTCAAAGACATTGGTCGCATCCAGCCTTCCGCCGAGCCCGGTTTCCCAAATGATGACGTCCACCTTCTTTTTCCGGAAATACACGATCGCCATCAGAAACAAAAACTCGAAAAAGGTCGGAAAACTGCCGGTTTTGGCGTAGTCCTCCTCGGCCAATTTGCGGATCGCAAAAAACGCCTCCATGAACTCCGCATCCGTCGCATCCTCGCTCGAAACATTGAACCGCTCCGTCATCCGCACGAGGTGCGGCGAAGTGAACATTCCGACGCGCAAGGACCGCTTCATCAAAAAGCTTTGCAGATATGCACAGACGCTTCCCTTTCCGTTTGTTCCGGCCACATGGATCATGGGAACTTCCTTCCCGGAAAAAGAAAGGTACTCTGTCATCCTCTTTACATCCGAAAGCGCCCGCTTTTTCGTAAATTTAGGCAGAGCATATAAAAAATGCTCCGCCTGTTCATAATCATCCGTATGAAGTTTTAATAACGCATCCATTGTTTCCATTTTCGGTTTATACCGCCAATACCGAGCCGGCGATCATGCCGGAGATATCACGATACTCCATAAACATATTGTCGTTCAACACTTCCAAATGACTTATATTGATATTGACGGAAGATCCGACATAAACTTTTCCTTTCACGCGGATCAAGGCATTCTTGTTCTTTTCAATATAAGCTAATACTTCCGAACGGTTTGACCGGATTTCTTTCATTTCCTCATCCAAACGCTTTTGCGATTCTTTGATCTGACGCACGCGTCGTTCGATATCCTCGGACATGATCCCGAGCTTTCGGACCATGGCTTCGACTTCCTTGAATTCTTCCATCAGGCCTTCCATGGCATTTCTCTTATCTTTTTCGTCCTTTAAATACCTTCGGGACTTCTCATAGTATTCTTCGGCCACACCTGCATGCACATAGGTCTTGATCGCAGCGTCCGAACCCAATTCCTTACATTCTACACCGGCCGTCCCATGCACATTTCCGCCAAGAATGATCCCTTTTTTGTTCTCGCAGACGATCTTTCCTTCGGCCGACACATTGGAGTTGATGATGCTACTTGCATTGATATTGCCGCCGACCTTTACCTGCGCATGCTCGATAAAGTCAGCAAACAGATCTCCGCGACAAGCGATCTTTCCCTTTTGATTGCCCTGCACACCGCGTCTTAAGATGATATCGCCGCCTGCGATCAGACTTGCCGCTTCCACGGTCCCTTCAACGATCAGATTCTTTCCGGCGCGGATCGTAACTCCCGATCCGACATTGCCGTAAATATGTACTTCACCGAAAAACTCAACATGACCGATCACCATGTCCACATCATTGTGGATCTCGTGGACCGGATTCACTTCCATCTTTCCGTCTTTAAAATCTACCTTTCCGTCCGTCTCCGCAAGATACAGATTCGGATTGATCTCCGACTGAACGACGCCTTTACACTTAAGGCTCGGAAGATCCTTTACAGGCTTAACTTCCGTGGCATTCCCTCTGACATCGATACCCGCTTTTCCTTTCTTTGCCGGAATGTATTCGGCAAGTGTCATACCTTTCTTCACGTTGATCGTTTCCGAAAGAATACTGTAATCCACGGAACCGTCTTCACGGATCTCCGGTTTTGTATGTACCATGTCCTCGGTAAAACGATACTTAAAATAACCGTCATTGCCGAGTTCTGCCGGAACTTCCTGTGCAACGAGTATTTCCCGGTCATACACCTTCTTTTTGCACATGGCGATCAAAAAGTCATCATCGATTCCCTGCACAACTCCATTTTCATTCAAGATACGGCGCAATTC
>JAILOQ010000130.1 GCA_024690725.1 Lachnospiraceae bacterium | reverse complement strand
CAGTTCCCGTTGGGAGAAGAGGTAAGCAGGATCAAGGAAGAAAGGGATGCCGTCATCAAGGACATTTTTGAGGGCAAGGACAAACGCTTTCTTCTGATCATCGGACCGTGTTCCGCTGACAACGAAACAGCGGTACTTGATTACATGAACCGCCTTGCCAAGGTGCAGGAGAAGGTAAAAGACAAGATCTTTATCATTCCCAGAGTGTATACGAATAAGCCCAGGACCAAAGGCGTGGGCTACAAAGGAATGTTGCATCAACCCAATCCCGAAGGCGAGGAGGATATGCTTGCCGGGATCATTGCGATCCGCGAAATGCATACCCGCGTGGTAAAAGAAACGGGATTTACCTGTGCGGAGGAAATGCTCTATCCGGAGAATCACAGTTATCTCTCGGACCTGCTTTCCTATGTGGCGATCGGTGCGAGATCGGTGGAAGATCAGCAGCATCGTATCGTTGCGAGTGGTGTGGGAATCCCTGTCGGCATGAAGAATCCGACCAGTGGTGATATCGCGGTCATGATGAATTCCATTACGGCTGCGCAGAGCAGACAGAAATTTTTGTATCGCGGCTGGGAAGTCATTACGGAAGGAAATCCTCTTACGCATGCGATCCTTAGAGGATTTGTGGATGCATACGGAAGGAGCCATTCCAATTATCACTATGAGGATATCCGCGGTCTGATCGACAGCTATGCGAAGCTGGATCTGAAGAACCCCGCGTTGATCGTGGATTGCAATCACAACAATTCCGGTAAGAAGTATATGGAACAGATCCGTATCGCAAAGGACGTTATTCACAGCTGTCATGTTTCCGAGGATATTAAGCATATTGTGAAAGGTCTTATGATCGAGAGCTATCTTGAAGACGGATGTCAATCCATTGGGGAGGGTGTCTACGGGAAGTCCATTACGGATCCTTGTCTCGGATGGGAGAAGAGTGAAAAACTGATCTATGAACTGGCGGATATCGTGTAATCCGGAAAGCAACTAGTGATAGACTGACTATGAAAGGAAGATGATATGATCGTAGACTTATTGGACAAGATTGACAGTGTAATGTATTACCCCATTTTAATTATCGTGATGTCTTTGGCAGGCATTTATTTTACGATTCTGACAAAAGGCGTACAGATCCGTTTGTTTCCCGAGTCGATCCGCCTGTTAAAAGAACCGCCGGAGGATAAGCAGACGGTTTCTTCCTTACAGGCCATGCTGGTATCCACGGCTTCCCGTGTCGGTACCGGAAACATTGTCGGTGTGTCCACTGCGATCTGCTTGGGTGGTCCCGGCGCCTGCTTTTGGATGTGGGTAATGTGTATCATCGGTGCGGCTTCGGCGTTTATCGAGAGTACGCTGGCACAGGTTTATAAACGTAAGAATGCGGACGGCGAATCCTACGGCGGTCCCGCATATTATATTGAACGGGCACTGCATGCACCGCAGCTTGCTTGTGTATTTGCCGTATTCTTGATCGCAACCTATGCGGTCGGATTCAACCTTCTTTGTTCCTATAATCTGCAATCTACATTTGAAGTATATTCGTTTTACGATCCGAAGGTGACGCCGCTCATCGTCGGTCTGGTTTTAGCGGTGTTAACGGGCTATTGCCTGCTCGGTGGCGGAAAGAGGATCGTGAAGATCACGGGGACGATCGTACCTGTCATGGGCGTTTCTTATGTGGTCGTTTCTTTGATCGTGATCTGCTTCCATATCACGGAAGTGCCGGCTATGTTTGTGGCAATCTTTAAAGATGCTTTTGATTTTCGTTCGATCCTTGGCGGTGTGTCCGGATCGTGTCTGGTATACGGTATCAAGCGAGGTCTGTATTCCAACGAGGCCGGTGTCGGTTCCGCACCGAATGCATCGGCATCCGCAAAGGTTTCTCATCCCGCAAAGCAGGGACTGGTGCAGACGCTTTCGGTTTACATCGATACCCTCCTTCTTTGTACCGCAACGGCACTTATGTGTCTGGCAAGCGGTGTGGAGAGAAGCGAAGCGGTTTCCGGCGCACCTTACGTACAAAACGCCATTTCGACGGTGTTCGGGAATATCGGTCCGATCTTTATTACCTTGGCGATGATATTGTTCGCGTTTACGACTCTGTTGGGGAACCTGTACTATGTGGATAATGCGCTCATCTTTTTGAACCATAAAAAGGAGCCGTCCAAAAAGTTTATGCGCTTTTTCCATGTCTTATGTGTCATTGTGATCTTCTTCGGTGCGATCATTCCGATGAATGCAGCCTGGGCTATGGCGGATATCACGATGGGCGGCATGACACTCATCAACCTCCCGATCTGTATGATCTTGGGGAAGGTAGCGATAGAAGTATTAAAAGATTATGAGAAACAAAAGGCCGAAGGCAAGGATCCTGTATTTAGGGGTGCCGATATCGGACTTTTGGAGGATGAACTGGATTACTGGAAATAGGATTTCCGTTTGAGGAGTTTCAATGAGAATATGTGAAAACTGCGGCGCCGAGATTCCGGAAGGAAGTGTGGTCTGCCCGTTTTGCGGCGCTGAGTCCATGGTCCTTGCGGCCGAAGAGCAGGAAAGCATCATAGAGGGCTTTCGGGAAGGGATCAAAGACCTGGAAAGGCAGGATCAAGAACACAGGGTGAAGGCCGAGGAGATCGCCGAAAAAGGCAACAAGGTGATCTCGAGAGTCGGTATGCTTGCCGTGATACTCATTCCCTGCATTGTGATCATCGCGCTGGTGACGGTCTACGTCGGTTCGAAATACAGCTTCTTTGCCCGGGACAAAAAAATGGCGAAGCTGGAAGAATACTACGCGGCCCGTGATTATGAAAGCATGGATAAGTATATCGATAAGCATATACATAAGGACTATGTTTCTTATCAGGTGTATTCGGATCTTGCTTCCTTGGGCGTGATGCAGGAGTATTATGTGTCTTTGCCGGACGACTGCCTGCGCTATTATGATGAATGCGATCGCGAAGTATTAAAGGAATACGTCGCGTCCGATATTTACTATATGTTCTGTCATCTTGCGAAGATCGAAGCGGATCGAAAGGAAGATGTACGTTACGGAAAAGATGAGGCTTTTGCGGAATTGTCGAAAGAAATGCGCGATGCTCTGAAGGATAAGCTTTATTTTACGGATGAAGACATCGATGCAAAGCTGGCGGAAGAGTTTTCGGGGGAAGCCGATTTTACGGATTATGCAGAGCTTGCACTTTCCCGCCTTGACAAAGAACAACAGTGATTCATGGAGCATATAAGTATGAAATGCAAAAATTGCGGTGGTTCCTACCGCACCATTGAGATGAAATGCCCGTATTGCGGAACGGAAAACAGACTCGGAAGGATTTGGCTTGCACAGCGTAGTGAGGCGGAACAGGCCTATGAGGAAGCGAGAAAGAAAAACAATAAGAGTTATTCTCCTTATGTTCTGAACCGATGGCTGAACCGTGCGATCTTCGTTACGGTGTTGATCGGTATCGCGGTTTTTATCATGATGTTCGTCTATGCGCTTGTTTTTTATAATTCGTCTTCCGTCCGTTATGCCAGGCATAAGGAAGAAGTTGAAGCCGAGCTTCGGTCGTACTATGAAACGGGCGATTATCAGAAACTGAGGAGTGCACTGGAGCGGTATGATGTCTACGATGAAGAGCATTATGACTATGCGCAGATCAGTTCGCTCTATTATGATTACAGAGAGTTTTGTGTTGAGCGATTCAGAACCATAGAATGTATGGAAAAAGATGAGGATTACCTCGATCATTATGTGCCAATGGCGCTGCGCCGCGGAAGAAAAGTGGTCTGTGTACATCAGGGACTTTATTCCGATCTTTCCGAGGCGAATAGAGCTGCATATGACGATTGGTGCGAAGATATCGAAGGGTTTTGCAAAGGGTATCTTGGCATGACAGAGGAAGAGTGGGCAGATTATGCGAATGCGGAAGAATACGTCTATCCGCATGACGAAATGGCTAAGATGCTGATCACAAGATTTACGGAAAAGGAGGGTGAGGAAGATGGATGAAACAGCACCTTCTTTGGGGAAACTGGCTATAAAGTTTGCGGTTTTATGTTTCATGATCCTGTTTATCCTGATCCTTGTTTACGGTGTGACGAGTTCGATCCGCGGGGAAGCCGAGTATGGGACGGACAGCGCGGATGATCTGCGCAGATGCGACAGGGATTATTACGAAGAAAACTATGGCGAACTCTATGAGACGATCGCTCTTTACAAGCTTTATGACACGGAGCGGTACGGGAAATATCTGGAAGTCGTGAACGGTGCGAACGATTATTATCTGTATGTGCAGTGGAAGACAGCGGCCGATAAGGGATATGAGGGTGCCGCCTCCATGTCGGAAACGTGTAAGGGGCGCGTTGAGAAAAATGAGACGGAATGCGTCTATGACGAGAACCGAGAGGTTTTACACGATTTTGTCATGAAGACAGAGGCAGAGTAAGAGGATGATCGGGGATCATTGTTGCGGAGGGTGAATAAATGGAAGGATTTGAAAACGAGAAACTCAAAGAACTTTCGGAAAAGAGTTATTTGCAGGAAACTTCCGATGAAGCCGAAATGAACAAGATCAAATTCAATGCGGATTATTTCGGCGGTGAGCGTGAGGCGGATGCACTGATCGAACGATTTAAGAAGGATACAACCATTTCAGAGGAGCGTATGCAAAGGATCCGGGAAAATGTACCTGATGCAGCTGATTTTCGCATTCTGACTCGCGAGGAATACAACAATAAATGGCGGATCAATCAAAAGAAATATGATAAGAAGGTCCGTAAGTACCTGGGATACCGGAAAAAATTCTTTCAGACAAAGGATAATGAGAGTAAGGGAAAGAAGAAAAAAGACGGTATAGCCTTTGCACATGCCATTAAACAGTCCGAAAAGAAGATCGCATATATGGAGCAGCTCCGTGAATACGAGAAAAGAGGAATATTGCGAGAACTCCCGGAAGACCCGCAAGCAATGGATGATTACTATAACAAAACGACAAAGAGCGAGGAATTTAAAGAAGCGCAAAGCCTTGTGAGTAAGTATCAGGCCGCGGACCTTAGACCACAGATGTTTTCTTATTATACCAATACGACGATGGGAGCATATAAGATCAATCAGGAGCTTCGCTCAAACGGAGAGGAAGAAATAAACAGTGTCGGGCTGGTCATGAAGAAAGAAATGAAGAAATCCCACATGGTCTATGACAATGTGGTAAGACGCGGCGTAAACGATGTGAAGACGGTTGCATCCATGCTGGGGATCAAGCACTATGACAGTCTTACCAATGAGCAGGTGAAGCAGGAACTGAAAAAGCGGATCGACAGCGGAGAAGATGTGATCTTCCGGGATTATGGATTTGTCAGTACATCGCAGGGGTATGCGGCGGACAAATATTCCGCAGGAAACAGTGAAAAGATCGGCGTTGAGTTTGTGATCCTGGCAAAGAAGGGGACGGAAGCATTCAATATATCCGGGACTTCCGCCTATGAAAGCGAAGGAGAGGTTTTGCTCAATGCAGGAACGAAGTTTAAACTGATCAGAGCGGATATCGACGGCGATGCCAAGATCGAAGTCGGCAATGAGAAAAGCTGGAGAATATATCTGGTGACGATACCGCAAAACGAAGACGGAATTCTTAAAGGAGGCAAGGCATGAATGTAGAGATTATGAGTGCCGAGCAGGCAAAAGAGTTTCCGCAGTTGATATTACCCGCCGTTACGGAGCATGATTCGTTCGACGATTTTACCTTCTATGCGGGAATGGAAAAAGACACCTTGTGCGGTATGGTGGTAGCCGATCCGCGCGTTTCTGCACCGGAGATCTTGAGTGTCGGTGTCGGCAAAAAACATACCGGAAAAGGGATCGGTGAGGAGTTGTTATCCTATGCGATCTCCGATATCATCCATGATTTTCAAGAGGCAAACTTGGACGGTCCCAACCGGATTGGTGCCATGCTTCCGGACGGACTCGTCGATGATACAGCGGTTTGCAATCTTTTGAAAAAGTGCGGCTTCACTAAGGAAGACGAAGATATTTATTATGAAGCTACCGTTTCCATGATCAAGGATAATCCTTATCTGGATTCACCAACGGTTCGCAAGAAGGCGGAGCATAAGGGCTTTGTTTCCTTGCAGAAAGCGGATAAGAAAGCGGTCGACGTGTTTTACAACAACTTACTCACCAAGGAAAACTACGAGGTCCCGGACAAAGAAAAGTTGGATAAGGACGTGTCCTATTTTGATATTCGAAACGGTGTTGTCCACGGCTGCGTTTTGTATGAAATGATCTCCGAGGATACTTTGCAAAACGTATTCGTTTATCAAAACGAGCAAGACGCGTTGGACAACAGTTTTGTCTATCTTTGTGCCGCAAGTGCGCAGAAGATCGCAAAGAAGTATCCGAAG
>JAILOQ010000128.1 GCA_024690725.1 Lachnospiraceae bacterium | reverse complement strand
GCACCGGACCGTATGTGGCGATCTCTCCGACGATCCCCATGTGGTCGGGATGAAAATGGGATATCAAAATATAGTCGATGTCCTGCAGTTTCTTTCCGTGTTCGCCAAGCTCTTTGCAAAACGCCAAAAAAGTCCCTGCCCATCCGGTATCGAAGAGCAAGGACGTTTCATCACTTTCTATAAGATATGTATTTGTATTTGAATAGTGTAATTGGGTAATCTGCATCCTGCCCTGATCCCTTCAATACTTCAAATGATATTGATCCGAATGGCCCTTAAAAACAAGATTCTTGCGAATACAGATATCCGCAAGAATCTATACCATGCAATCTATATATCGGCAAAATACCGATATTTTTTGACCCCTAGCCTTATTGTACATTTCCTTTCCTTCCAAATCCAGTGACCGCAACTGCCAATTCTGTGATAAAATACACTTTATATGAAATGCATAAGGAGAGAGTAGCTAAATGAATCAACAAAATCGTGAAAGTTTCGGAAGCCGTTTGGGCTTCTTACTTGTCAGCGCCGGCTGCGCCATCGGGATCGGAAACGTTTGGAAGTTTCCCTATGTCGTCGGACAAAACGGCGGCGCCATCTTTGTGCTGTTTTACCTTCTTTTTCTGGTCATTATGGGAATCCCGGTACTCACCATGGAACTTGCCATGGGCCGCGGCAGCCAAAAGACTATCGTAAAGGCCTATCAATCCCTGGAAAAACCGGGCAGTCACTGGCATATTCACGGCTGGTTCTGCATCGCTGGCTGCTATCTTTTGATGATGTATTACACCACGGTAGCCGGTTGGATGCTGGCGTATTTTTGGAAGTTCGCGACCGGTACCTTCACCGGGCTTGATACCGCATCCGTCGCAGCTGTGTTTACCGACATGCTTGCGAATCCTGCGGAAATGACGATCTTTATGGTCCTTATCGTTTTGGTCGGCTTCGTCGTGATCAGCTTCGGGGTAAAGAACGGTCTCGAACGCGTGAATAAATTTATGATGATGGGGCTTCTTGCCCTCATCGTGGTTCTGGCAGTTCGAAGCCTGATCCTGCCGAATGCGGGCGAAGGTGTATCGTTCTACCTCCTCCCGAACATCGAAAACGTGAAAGAAGTAGGTCTTGGAAAAGTGATCACCGCCGCCATGAATCAGGCGTTCTTTACGCTTAGTCTCGGCATCGCCGCCATGGAGATCCTGGGAAGCTATATGTCAAAGGACTTCTCCCTTACCGGTGAGGCCTTCCGCATCTGTGCGCTCGACACCTTCGTGGCACTGCTTTCCGGTCTGATCATCTTCCCGGCTTGTTTCTCGTTTGGGATCGAACCGGATGCCGGACCTTCTTTGATCTTTATTACGCTCCCCGGTATCTTCACCAGTCTTCCGGGAAGCAGACTCTGGGGATCGCTGTTCTTTGTCTTTATGACCTTTGCCAGTTTCTCGACGGTCACGGCCATGTTCGAAACCCTGGTTGCCTCTTCCATGGACAACTTCGGCTGGAGCAGAAAAAAGTCCGTCGGCTTAAACTGCATCTTTATGTTGCTGGCCGGTATGCCTTGTCTGCTCGGCTATAACGTGTTATCCAACGTCCATCTGATCGGTGCACGCGACATTTTAGACAGCGAGGACTTTATTGTCAGCAATCTTTTACTTCCCCTCGGATCCCTGATCTTCGTACTGTTTTGCATTACCAAATACGGTTGGGGCGCTGACAAATACTTTGCGGAAACAAATACGGGGAAAGGCATGAAAATGAGCCCGAAGCTCACCTTCTACTTCAAGTACATCCTTCCCATTCTGATCCTCGTTATCTTTCTGTCCGGTCTTCTGTAAGAAAAAAACCCTACTCCGCATCCTGCGTGAGTAGGGTTTTTTGTTAGGATTCTCGTATCGGCTTACACCGTATACTGTGAAAGATCCGAATTGATCTCATCGGAATACCGGTTCAGATCCTCGGAAATATTTGTAATGTTTGCGGTCTCGGCACGAAGCTTGTTGCTCTCGGCCACGATGGCATCACTGAGTCCCA
>JAILOQ010000117.1 GCA_024690725.1 Lachnospiraceae bacterium | reverse complement strand
GAGCATACTATGATGTTCCGACGCCGGGACTGTTTAATTCGTTTATTACAAAGCATCAGGCGAATACGGCGGAATTGTTTGGCTATCTTGGCGGAACCAATTACCTGGTGGATAAAAGTGATGGAACGGCATGTTCTAATTTCCTTGCGGGAACGGAATGGATCTGTTTATCCGAACATACCGTGGGCTTTCCGAAGGATTTGGATGCTTACACCTATGTGGGACGCTCACAGCGGTTTATGTTCTTTCATAATGAGAACGCTGCATCCGCGGGGTTATGGCTTCCCGCGGGCATCGAGACCATACATGAAACGGATCCGGTTGAGCAGTACAATGCACTGGGAAACTTATATGGTATCCCGGAGCTTTTCACGAGTATAGAAACTGTCTATGAAGGAGAAGATGCTGCATTTACCTTTGAAGATGTGAGTGGGAAGGAACTAACCTTTGCACAGGCGAAGGAATTGTATGAGACGGAAACCGGGAATGGAATGATGAGTGAGATTTCGGCGCTTAAGATGCACATTTCCTTTGAGGCACCCTGTGACGGGCAGGCCTATATTTGCGGAAAGGACATATCATCATTGGGCAGGGTCTTTGCGGGAGAGCGATTTGAAACGATTGTTTCCTATCCCAATGCGCTAAATGACTTTGCAAAAGAATACCGGATCGTAATCTGCAACGAAGAAGCGTTTACGCAGTTTGTTGCTTGCGCATCACCCGGAGAATTGCGGGAACCGGCTTATCGAAACAATGCGCTTTCCGGAAAGGTTTCGTGTAAAGAAGAAGGCTATGTGATGCTTCCCATGGCCTATTCGTCCGACATGAAGGTGTATGTGGACGGAGAGGAAGGAGAAGTAGAAGATCTGTGGGAATCCGTTGTGTTTGTCAAGATGCCTGCCGGCGATCATACAGTGAAGCTTGTATTTGATCCGGCGGGGTATTACAGGTGCATACTGTTTTCCGTTGTGGTATTATTGTTTGATATGGGCATACTTTTACTGTTAAAGAGGAAGAAGAATGAAGGACAGGCTTAAAGAAATCGGAAAAGAAGAGGCAAAGGTCGCAGGGGGGATCCTTGTTTATTTTGCTGCATTGCTTTTGATCGGAACGGTATCGGAGCCAGGGACGATCCCATATGCGGTAAACGTCGTTATCGTGCTTTGCAGCCTGCTTGCGGGAATGGCCTTTTATCTCTTTTTGGTCGAGACATCGGATAAGGTCGAAAATAGTACGGTACACATGCTGTTTTCCGTTGTCTACGGCGTGTCGGATTACTTCTTTTTACAGGAAGCGGATCTTATAAAGCGCCTGTTCTATGTGCTTTTGCCCATTCTTGTGCTATCCGCATTAAAAGTAACGGATGTGTCGGACGATGTAAAGACAAAGAAATCCATGCGCATCCTATGTTTAACGGGGCTTACCGCACTTGGATTTATCCTGCTCCCCATGGATATGGTTCCTGTCATGGTCTGCGTGACGCTTTTTGTGCTTGCCCATCTTTTTTTAAAAGGGCAGGAAACGTTATATCCGTTTTTGCGCTATGCGTTAAGCGTCCTTATAGCGGTTCTCATCGCGTCTTTTCGTATTTTTCCGATGGTCACGGATCATCGCTTGTATGATCCGGTATATAACGGATACTATTATCATTTCTTTCCGGTGTCGTTGGGATTTATTTCTGTATTTTCGTTTGTGGGATACTTCTTTGACGAAAAACGGGAATGGAGAAGGAAGCTTCCGTTTCTCGTTTTGACCGGAATTGTTTTGGCAGGACACCTTACGGGATTCTTCGGTATGGTGCTGTCTTTGGGGCTTTATACGAATGCGCAGATGTTTGCGTTTGATCTGTTTTTACCGTTCTTTGTCCTGTACCTTGCTTGTGAAGGCTGTTTGGAAGCGGATTGGAGTGAGAGAGACCGGCGCGGACGGATCGTTTCGGTTTTGGCTTTTGTCGTGGCGGGACTTTTTGTCAGTTTCTTATTCATAGAGTCCGGTGCTTTCCTGTCCGGGAACTTTATGGTTTTTGTGTTACTCGCTGAAATCCTTTTCGGAATCGTTTGCCTGATCATGCTGTTTCGAAAAAAGAACGTTCACGTGCCGGGGGTTATGGTACTCTTATTACTTTGCGTTTTGACAACAACAGTTTGCGAAACGGGTGAAAAACAGTTCGTGGATGAAGCGTTGCTTTCGGAATATACAAGAGAGAATATAAAGGCGCTTGTTGACACGGGTGTCAAAAAGGATGATGTGGTCACGGCGGAAGTCGTGAATGAGGATACGATTCTTCCGGCGGAAGAATATGCGGCCTTTTTAACGGAACATAATGCGTCGAATATTGCAGCATTTGTGCAGCTTCTTAAGGATGAGGCGAATTTGGTGGAGCCTGTGCTTTACGATCCGAAGAGCGATACGGTTCCCGATCTGTTTGATCGAATGAATCAGGCTTGTCACAAACTTGGCTGTGACTCTGATGTCTTTGTTGGAAAGACATTCGGAGATGCCATCATCGAAGATACCGAGCAGTATTGTATCAAAAAGCAGGCAGAAAACATTTATAATATGGAGTTTTTTATGCCGGAGGATTATATCGGTGGAGATTATGTTTATGTACCGTTTATGATCGATGCCGGTGATGCATACGCTGACGGGGCATATATCTACAATACCTACAATGGCGGTCTGATCCATGTGGAAGCGGAGGAACTTCGTGGTTCGTCCGTCCTTTATACGGCGATCATGGCGGAAACGGATTATCATGTGAATTTTCAGCTGGTATTGTTTTCCGTGGATGAGGAAATGTATCGGCAGGCCGGATCTGCTTTAGAGAATTATGTGAAACAAAAGTCGGCCGATGGATTTCGCAGTTCCGATCTGGTGGGACTTGTATTTACGGCTATGGGTGTTTTCCTTTTTCTGCTCCTTCTGCTTGATCGAAAAGAGGGGAAGATGGAGGAACGTATCGATAGGGCGTGCAGAAGAGCATCTTCTGCTAAAGCAGTGGTGAAGCTTTTTGGTTTTTGCCGTGATAACGCAGTGTATATTTTTGCGTTTCTGATCCCTTTTGTGTGTTTTCTCCTTTTGTTGATCACGCACAACGCGATCCCGTTCGGAGAATGTTCTGTATTTGATTCGGATGGCGGGCAGATGGTGATTCCCGGTTTTTGGGAAACGGCAGCGGCAGCAGAGAGCGGAAATCGTTATTTCAGTATGGATGGAGGTTACGGATTCAGTCTCTAT
>JAILOQ010000114.1 GCA_024690725.1 Lachnospiraceae bacterium | reverse complement strand
CCATCTGTCATCTGAACTTTGTGTACGTTTTTCTTTTCTCTTGCCATAATAAAGGCCTCCTTAAAGTATTTATATTTTACCTTAGGAGACCTTAATAATACATAGCTATTATATTTTTACAGACTTTTTTTTCACAGACTCCGATATCCTCCGTATAAACATTTTTATGTCTTGCAAGACTCGTAAAGTCACACTTTCGGTGTCCACTTTATTGACTTAAGACCACCTCAAGTCAATTCACTATCTTCGTGCAACAATATATACTCAATTATAACCTAACACATATTCTTTTACCATACTCACCCACCCTTCCCCTTACTATAACCCAGTCGTTCTCTGAGGCTCAGAATCATTATGCGAAGATACTTGGTGCTGATGGGATATCTCCCCGTCTCAAATGTCCATATCACATCTCCGGGTTGAAACAACCCACTCTCTTCATACTTTCTGATCTTGAAAAAAGCAGTGTTGCGATACTCCATATCATCCATCATCCCAAAATGTTCCCAATACACCTCTTTTCGTTTTCCGATATCCAGCAATGTGAAGTCGGGATGTACGATCCCGGACTCCAACTTAAGCGGTTTTTCATAAAGAAAGGGGATTTCCATCTCATCTAAAAGATCCGCTATGATCACCTCTGATTTGGAGCGAACCTGCACACCCTTTCTTGTGTGATATTTCAACATTTCCTGTGAAAAATCATCTTCTCCGTAATCTTGTCCCAGCCATTCTTCTATATATTCTTCATCCATAAGCCAATGTTTCCTGATCAGGCCCCTTTTCTTTATATCAATTTCCTCTATTGCCTTTGGAAACGGATTCTCCGCCCAAGATTCCGTCCACTCTTTAAGATGACGTATTTTTTTGATCAATGTCTGTTCTAAATACTCATCATACTCAATCTGGGCAAGGACTTCGGCAATTCCAATATTCTGCTTATTTATATATCTTCCATTTGTATCAGATCCGCGCTCCCTCATGTAGTATTGATATTTGTTTCTATGTTGGATCACATGAAGTTTTACTCCATTTGGAACCTTCGTTTTTAATCTTTTTAGTTCCAATATTACTGTATTTAACTGCTCTTCAAGAATTTCAGCTTCATGTATCACCTCTTCTATACGAATCATCCAACCTTCTCCTTTCTTTCACTCCCGCCGGGGGCAAAATGGCAATAATTTCTGGCTTTCTCTCTGGAAATTATTGCCTTTTCTCCTTCAAAACAACTCCACCGGGGCAAAATGGCAATAATTTCCTGCTTTTTCCCCAGAAATTATTGCCTTTTCTCCTTCAAAACAACTCCACCGAGGCAATATGGCAATAATTTCCTGCTTGATTGCAAAAATTTCATTGGGAATTATTGCCTTTTCTTCTTCAAAACAACTCCACCGGGGATCAATGGCAATAATTTCCTGCTTGATTGCAAAAAATTCATTGGGAATTATTGCCTTTTCTCCTTCAAAGCAACTCCACCGGGGCAAAATGGCAATAATTTCCTGCTTGATGGCAAAAAATTCATTGGGAATTATTGCCTTTTCTCCTTTTTTTCTCCTCCACCGAGGTGCAATGGCAATAATTTCCTGCTTTTTCCCCGAAAATTATTGCCTTTTTTTCTTTTTTTCTCCTCCACCGAGGTGCAATGGCAATAATTTCTTGCTTTTCCCCCGGAAATTATTGCCTTTTCTACTTCAAAACAACTCCACCGGGGCAATATGGCAATAATTTCTTGCTTCTTCCCCGGAAATTATTGCCTTTTCTCCTTTTTTTCTCCTCCACCGAAGCAAAATGGCAATAATTTCCTGCTTGATTGCAAAAATTTCATTGGGAATTATTGCCTTTTCTCCTTTTTTTCTCCTCCACCGAGGTGCAATGGCAATAATTTCCTGCTTAATTGCAAAAATTTCATTGGGAATTATTGCCTTTTCTCCGCAGCCGGCCGCTCACCCCTCCCAAAAACACTCTACACACAGCAATCAATCCTTTACCAAAATCGTCAATGCCCCGTCCCGGTCCGTTCTGCAGACATTACAGCCAACGGCTTCCATGCGTTCGAGCACCTCCGCATGCGGATGGCCGTAGCTATTGTCACGGCCGGCGGAGATCAGTGTGAGTTCCGGCGAGAGCGCTTCCAAGAATGCCGCTTCTGATGAGTATTGCGAACCGTGATGTCCGCATTTTAGGATATCGATATCCGAGCTGATGTTTAGCGCGGACATGTTTTGAAGTACCTGCGCTTCCTTAAGACTTGTCAGGTCTCCGGTAAAGAGCATGCGGTATCCCTTGGAAAACGGCGGGTCCACTTGCATCATAAGAACTTCCGACTGATCGTTACCTTCAGCCGTCTCCCCACTCCCCGGATAGACACACCAAAGCGTAACATCGCCCAAATGAAATGTGTCTCCGGCACGAATGTAAAGAATCTTGCATCCCGCTTGTGTCGCGGCATCTATGACATCTTTGTACGGATTATCCTCCGGACTTCCGGCACCGGTTTTGGCATCGCCCATACCGTAGCTTCCGGCACCGGTTTTGGCATCACCCATACCGTAGCTTTCGGCACCGGTTTTGGCATCGCTCACACCGTAGCTGCCGGCACCGGTTTCGGCAAATTTCGACAGCACCACCGTCTCAACCTTTACACCGCAATCCGAGTCTTTGAGCAATTCGATCAACCCATTTGTGTGATCGCTGTCGGCATGAGAGACAAAAGCATAATCCACGTGCCGGACCCCTTCATGCTGCAAATACGGGATCAAACGATACGTACCGACATTCGAAACATCCGTACTGCCGCCGTCGATCATAATGTTATACCCCGTTCGTTCCTTAACGACCAGGCCGTCTCCCTGCCCAACATCCAGCATGGTACAACTTGTATAAAACCGCAGGCGCAGCATCAGAAGAAACACAGCTATAGCCGGCACGAGGCAGAGATGGCGCGGCATGTTCCATCTTCCTTTGTGTTCCGGAGAACAGGCATATTGCGTATAAAACGCCCATCCAAACAAGAGCAGATAATATACGATCACCTGCCACGGCTTCGGTGCTCCAAAGCAAAAGTTAGCCATGGGTAACTTGTCGAACAGGCCACACAACACTTCATATGTCTTAAGAACCAAAAAGCCGGGAAACAGGGCGATACGCCCAAGAACGGTCCAAACACAACCGAGAAGAACACCTATGATTCCACTGCTCATCACGATCGTGAGCAATCCGATCACCAGCGGATTTAAAAAGCAGGAATACAAAGGAACCGATGCATATCCGCAAAGCTGCACAGGAAGGATCGCAAGCGTTACCGACAGGCTCGTTAACACGCTTGTCTTCATGTACTCCCGAAGCTTCTCCACCCGCTTTTCTTTTACGCTTTTATCCGTGATCATACGCTCCGACAGATTTTCCTTTTTCAGGTATGCACAAAGACTCGGATAGATCACGGAGATCCCGACGATCGCACCGAAACTGAATTGAAACGAAGACTGGAGCACATATAACGGCTGCATGCACAAAAGAACGACTGCCGAAAACGCCATCGATGTTTGCAGATCGTAAACACGAAGGAAGAACTCCGCACCCAGAAACATTCCGAACATCAGGATACTGCGAATCGATGAAGCGCCCTGCACCGTCATAAGGCCGAAAGAGACCACGAGGAACATCGCAACCGCTCCCGCGACTATACGCTTCACACCGATCCGCTTCAAAAGAGAATACAACGCCATACCAAAGAAACTGATATGAAGACCGCTGATTGCCAGGATGTGTGAGATCCCGTTCCGTTGAAAGAGCCCCTTGATCTCATCGGACAGCGATCCCCGTTCACCCAGTAACATCGCCTTCATGATCCCGGCTTCCTGCGCCGGAAGACAACTGTCAAGCACATGCGAACACCGTCTGCGGATCGCATATAGAACATCCGTATAACCCATATACTTTCCGGCTACCGTCTCCTTTTGTAATAGTTCGCATCCGCTAACTGCAAACTCAATTCCCTGTGTCTTATAATACATCCACGAATCAAACTGGCCCGGATTGCTCGCCCGGTCAAAGAAACGGACCTTCCCTCGTACACGTATCATCTGTCCGATGTGAAGGTACAGGAGGGACTCGTCATACGGAAAGTAACAAAGCAACATTCCGTATTCTGTCTTCAATCGAAAATGCACCTTGTCCTCTTCGTCTTCGGATTTCGCCTTTCTTTCCTCGATCCGCGCTATCTTCCCTACCACTTCGAGTTCTTTCTTATCCTGCGGTTCATCCGGGGACAAAACAGTGCGGTCGATATCGGCCTTTCCCGTGGCACATCCTTCATATAAGACGGGGCCTACCCCGGGGATATGTACGATGCCACCCGTTTCCGTGAGAATCTGCATCACAACAAATACTACCAGCGAAAAAGCCACACAATATACACATAACGGTCGTCTTATCATCTTTCTCCTTCTTCGGAACTTATTCATACGAATCGCATCTATTTGCTTGAATAGAGAGCGAGCATCTAATCGCTTGACGATGGCGTAAAAACAAAAAGAGACGTCGCAAAACGTCTCAAAACAAACCATTATGATCCAAATCCCAATTTCTTTATACCACGCATCGCGAATAATTGCAACCGCATAAAACAATACGGCAACGTGCCCCGAAGGGTTCGTTGCCGTATGTATAATACCTGTCTTACTTCTTTTTCTTCTTCTTTGCCTTTTCTTCTTCTTTCTTCTTCTTTTCTGCCAGCTTCGCTTCCTCTTTCTTCCTCTTTTCTTCCTCTTTCTTCTTCTTCTCCGCCAGCTTCGCTTCCTCTTTCTTCCTCTTTTCTTCTTCTTTCTTCTTCTTTTCTTCCTGCTTCTTGATCCTGTCTGCTCGCCTCTTCTGCAAAACCGGATCGTTCGGATTCTCTTCTTCTTCCATCTCTTCTTTCTTTCGTTCCAATTCCGTCTTGTATTTCTTGCCAAGACGGACAGCAGCGGTAAAGATATTATCATCGATAACATCACCCATAACCGTGACGAAATCCCTCATCAGTCCCGTACTGTTCACTCGTTCTATCGTCAGACCGTTTTCTTCCTCTTCGTTTATCAACTCGCTAATCTCTTGCAGCGAAAGCATAGCAACATTGGCGATCAACACTTCCTCGGCTGCATCAATGCTTTCCTGTAGCTTTCTTACTTCTTCCGGCGAAGCATCTTTGGGAAGGCTGTTCCTTTTCAGTATGAGTTCTTTGTAACTACTATATGCTTCTTCAAAACCATCCGCGAACTTAAACATCCGTGCCATATCGGTTTCAAACACTTTTTCCATCCCGTTCCCGACATGAGAATGCAGATAATCAAGAAACTGTGCACCGAATTTTTTCTTTTTCAAAGCATTTATTGTAGAATAATTCGTGCATTCGCTAAGTTGACGGAAATATTTCATTTTCACTTCTTCGGTTTCTTTTTCTTTTTTTCTCTTGTGATCGAAGAAATCAGTATAGGATTTTGCATAGCGGAATTCTCTCGGAATCTCATATTCAAAGATCAGCATAAGTCTTTCGAAGGCAGCCGAATCCGGATTATCCCTGTTCAATGCACGATCCTTTAATTCCCTACCTTCTTTTCCGTCTATGAAATTACCAAACCATAAAGACTCCTTCGAAGAGGACTCAATAAGATCCGAAAACTTCGAAAGCACTTTTTCCGACTTTTCATCCAAGGGTTTATTTTCCTCATGACACTTCTTTAATGCATTATATGCTCCTCTCCATTGCGGAATTCTTTTCTCAAATTCATCTTCCCTTATAAAGTTGGTGGCAAGACCGGCGTACTTCGGAAGGTACCGTTCAAAAAACTTTGCCCGTTCTGTTTCATATTCTTTCGCATCAATGACTTTTCCGACATCCGCAGTTACCATTCCCGAATCAACCATGGAATAGTCTTTCTTTAGTTCCTCAAGTGCCTCTATCTTTGTATACTTGTACTTACCATTTTCTTTTTCGTTCATCAATTTCTGCAAGCGAACGTACACATCAGGAATATCTTTTACTTCGTCCGCAAGCGGCATACGTTCCAGAGTCTCCATCTCGCTCTTTATATCAATGGCAGTCTGACGGATCTCATCGACCGTATTCTCCAATCGTTGCTGGCACTGGGAAAAATTCTGGATTTCCAACGGAAGCTTTATGCCCAGTTCCTGAGCCGTTGTCAAAGCGACCATGATCTTCTTTCCGGAATCCCTCTCTTTACCAAGTTCAAATATCGCTTCCAACTTTTCCTGATAAACCTTCTTTTGCTCATCCGTCATTGGTTCAAAACCGATCTTCTTGTCTCCTCTTTGCTTATCTTCCTCGACAGCGATATCCACCATCGCGGAAAATGCCTCAACAAAGAAGTCCGGTTTATCAACTACGACCGCAGCCATCATTCGCAAAATTTCCGTAACCTTACTATTGCTGAACGCAGCCGCATTACCGTAATCCAATACGGTCGTTCCTTTTTTGCCGACCATGATATTTCCGGCATGCATATCACCATGATGGAAATTGCTTCCTTTCACATTTACTAAACTGGCGCCGAAAAGAGCCTTGTCGATCCATACTTCCGTCAGATCCGCAACGTTTTGCGCGTAGCGTACCGATTTTCTCAACATTTTGTTAATAGTAATCAATTCGGCCTTCTGTGCTTCAATAGATATTCTATCAAATACATATTTATCCTTATTTGCGGACGAGCCGGACGGATTCTTATGCAGTTCTTTCACTTTGGCAACTTCACTACGCGTATTACTGATATAGCGATCCAATGTGATACCATCTGCCTGATCCATTACGATGTAATGATCACTGGAAGGCATTTCCTCATAGATATGCACGGAATCTACATTCTTTTTCTTATTTACATATTCCTCTGCGCCCCGCTTACAGTTTTTAGCCTCGTTTCGGAAATCAAATTCCTTCTCAATCTCGGAGTACTGCGCAAGAAATCCCGACTCTGTAACTTTTTGGGTATGCTTTCCGAGTACGGTCTTATCCTTTTCTGTCTTTTTATATGCTTCGATGTCTTTATCCTTCATATCGGCAAACATCGCAGCCCTGCGCATCAGCGGAAGCTCTTTGGCCATACGTTCCTTCGCATCGGGACGCAGAATCTTTATAACAACCGGTTTCTTTTTAATCCCCGGCCCGCTTATCTTACACAAAAATGTCTCTGCTACAGAAGCTGCACCCAGTGGTTTATCAATGGCGATGGAAGTGATCTTCTTATTAGACGCTTTTTTCATCTCATCAATCACTTGTCTTACATACCCTGAATCGATCGATTCAAGATTACTCTTTACAACACCGATCGCTTCACGCAACTCCGGAATCACCATACGTTCCGGAACGCCCTGCATGATCTTCTGCATCAGCGGTCCCGCACCCTTTAGGGTAGAAGCAAAATAAGAACCGCCCTTTTCCTTATCCGTCTTACCCTTCTCGTTCTTCTTAAAGTCTTTCACGATACAGGACAACATACGACGACGCTCGGTCTTATCAACATCCTTATAATAATTCGACATGAGTCCCTGGATAAATTTACCCTGTCCCTGCGTTCTGTCGAAACGCAGATTGTTTTGCATGTAATCCAGGAGTTCTCTATCATCCTTCTTATCCTTATCCTCTTTCGAAGAACCTAAGATATTGGGAAGACCCATTCCCTCAAGCTGATCGAATACATCCTCCGTGGCTTCATCCATCAGATCGGTGACCTCCTTCTCACCGTCTTGGATCGCTTTCTCGACATCTTTCACCAGCTGCTCCAGCACCTTGTCAAAATTTTTGCTCTGCAGGATCGGCAGGATATCCTGATACATGATACAAGGGTTGTCCTTCAGTTTTTCATCCTTTTTACCCTCTTTAACAACAGCTTTTATCAGCGTTTCGAACGCCTCTCTCATGCCATTGATCAGTACCTGCTCCTCTTTGGTAACTCCCGCTGACACTTCATCAAACGGATTGGCAAAGTTAACCTCCGTATTCCAGAAGGCATTCGCCGTATTGACGAGTGCTTCGGTAGATTTTAGGAGAAGTTTTCGCATGCTTTCCACTGTGGGATTGGCGGAGAGATTCACCATATCTCCCACCAGATTCACTACGCTCTGTGCCGGCATCGACCATTCTTCCGAAGTTTTTTCCACTACCTCTTTCTTCTTGCTTACCACGATATTGGAAAAGTTTATCTTCTTACCGGTCAACCGCTCTTTCTCACGCAGTTCAAATATCTTTTTGGAAACAGTCTTCTCATAAGGCAACGGATCATAAAAAGCAAGTTCCACAGGCTTTTCTACGAAGAAATTCTCCATACTCATTTGCGGTTTTAATACGGTCTTGACAGCTTCCTTAATATTCTTCGGTAATTTGATCCCATTAATGGCAGCGAGTGCCTTATCGTAATCCCCCCGCTCATAGTCATTCAGTTTCCTGCGAGAAATCGTCTCTTCTTTTCCCTTTTCATCCGTGATGATGGTAAGACTTTTAATGATACCGATGTTGGAAACCAAGGTATACATATCCGCATCACTTAATTTGGAAAGTTCCTTCGGAAGAAGCGGCAAACGAAGCGCCTTCTTCACATAGATCAAGCTATACTCTTTGTATGCAAGAAGCGTCTTCGGATCGGTTTCCTTACCCTTATCCGTTGCGATCCTGATTTCTTTGTCAGCAGCAAGGAAACGCTCACGACACACCTCTTCGGTACGTGCCTTATCCAGTTCGGCAACAAGTGTCTGATGATTGATCTTCATGGATACTTCGTCCGAAACATCGTCCAGAAGCGCCTTCGCAATGCTCAAATATTCATCCGTGGTAGCATCGGAAAGTGACTCATTCCCGGTAACCTCAATGATCACCGCCCGCAACGCATCAGCCGTTCCGTCATTTACGGCACCTTCCAGTTTATCCTTGCGTTCCTTAATGGCTGTTGCAAGCGCTAAACACTCATCCAACGCCTTCTTTTTCTCTTCCGGGGCAAAGAACGATTCCATCGCCGTCTTTGCATAGTAATCCAACCGGTTGATGGGGATCAACTCAAAGAGTTCTTTCTCTTTGCCTGTCAGCAAGGAAAGCGTAGATGAATTTGCCGCGATATTCTGCTTTTTCAGCTTTGCGGAAACAGACTTCCAATCCTTTCCCGGCTGCGGCGAAGCCTGTTTTGCCAGATGAACGTTCTTTGCATATTGCGCAAGATCCTTCACACTTACCTGTGCATCATGGAAACTCTTGTACTCTGTCACTTCGTCAAGACCCAATGCCTTCGACAGGGCATAACTGCTCAATTCATAGAGTTTCAACTGATCCTGTACGCTCAGTTCTTCATCTTTCTTCTCCGAAAGTGCATCGATTTCCTTGATATTCGCATCCGCATCGACAACTCTGTTCGCAAACATGTTCAAAACGGTATTGAACTGATCTACAAAATCGTCCTCTGCTGCCGTCTGAACGGAAACAGAGATCGCCTCCGTAAGAAGATGTGTCGGAACCAGCTTATACTGCTTGACTACTTCCTTCCCAAGCTTCTTTTCCAAAAACTTCATTACATCGTCATGACACGCAAAACCATCTCCGGCCTTGGCTTCCTTCGTCTGAAGTTTTTCATACTTGCCGACAAGTCCGTTCATGGTCTTTTGAAGCTTTTGAATATCTTTTGCGTGCTTCACGCACTTTTTCACTGCCTCTTTATGCTCTTCCGGAGCAAAGAAGGTCTTCATCACTTCTTCCATATACACCGACAAATGGTGAACGGGAAGCAACTTAAACAACTCTTCCGACTCTCCGGTCAGTAACGCAAGTGTGGAGACAGAAGCTTCTTTGCTCTGTTCCCGCATCTCCTTGGAAACAGTATCCCAGCCTTTGCCTTCTTCCGGTGCGGCATCTTTTGCAAGACGCGTATTCTTTAACAGTTTCGCGATATCCTTCGGTGCCAGCTTCGCATCATGGAAGCTTTTGTACTCCACCTTATCAAACTGCCAAGCGTTCGCCAATTCGATACTGCCCAATTCGTAAAGTTTCAACTGATCCTGCGCGGTTAATTCTTCATCCTTCTTGGCGTAAAGTTCATCGATCGCCTTCAGATTGTCTGCGGTTTTTTCCGCCTTTGCGGCACATGTGGCAATGCTATTCTTAAGTGTCTCCTTATACTTCACCTCACCCTCGGGAATAGAATCCGTAGACATAGAGATTCCCTCAACAAGAAGATGCATTGGTACTTTCTCGTATTTCGCAGACTCTTCTTTGCCCAGATAATCCTCCAAGAATTTCATGGCACCACCATGAAGTGAAATCGCATTATTGAATGTTGCATTCTTCTCCGCGAGTTTTCCAAAAGGATCCGTGACCTTAGAAATCGCAATGTTCACCTTATTAGCGAACACTCTCTTTTTATCAAGTTCAGCCTCTTCCACACTTCGTTTTTTGATAAAGTTCGCCGATTTTTCCGCCTGTTTATTGAACAGTTCCTCAAATTCTTCTTTCTGCCTATTCTTCTCCGCTGCTTCGTCTTGCCGGTCTTGGAGTTCTTTGTTCAAGTTGTTGTATCTTTCCATTGCCAGGCGTGCGGTCTCTGTATTATACTCATCGATCAGTGCCATCAGCCGCTCTGCATTCTCCTTCCGATATGCATAAGACTTCGCACCGCGATTATCTAAGTATGTTTGACTTGCAGCGCGAAGATTATGCAGCAATTGTTTCTTGCCATCTTCTGTCTGCGCATCACGAAAACTCCTCGCAACGGTCCGCAGATTGCGGAACGCACTCGAAGATTTCGTATCGGCCGCCATGGTAGAGACCAATGCACTGATATCCGAAAACATATCGTCAGTTGTTCTTACCTTTGCTTCCTGTTCAACGGATAATGCCATCTTTTCCGTAACCTTGGCAGCGATATCAACGCCCTTATAGCTGTTTGCCTTCTTATTCTTCCATGCGATCACGGAATCAAGATAATCATTTAATGCACTGAAATCCTTTCCGTTCACGATGACTTCACGCTTCATTCCGCGAATGCGCGCCGTGGTCAGTTTTTCAAAATCTTTTCCCGCAAAAAGTGCATAATACGGGGACTGCATGATATGCATTCTACCCTCGTAATCCGACAAAAGCTCTTTTGCAACGGCTGCCTTTCCGAGGATGACCGTTTTTGCTTCGTCCACACCTCCGTTAAGCCCGTCCTTTGAGACAAACTTCCCGTTGTTATGGGATTTCAGATATGCAATGATCTTTTCTGCATCCGCAAATGCTTTCAGTTTCTCATACTTTTTGGCATAGTCATGTAAAAACGATGCATCATCCCTGTATGCAAACTCCGTCATGTCGGCATTCTGAAGATATGTGAGCATATCGCTCAACATGAGTCCGGACGTCTCTTCATCCTTCATCAGTCCCTTATAAATCTGTCCGGGCGGAAGCGCACGTGCTTTCCTATTCTGATTCACCTGCGCATCTTGCTTTTCCGCATCATAAATGCGGGACAGAAAAGGCACCCAGTTCATGGCAATACCGGACAATTCCTTAGAGAATTTATTCACTGTCTTATCCTTATTTCTGTCTTTTTTATCCAGCATTACCGAACTGATCCCCGCATCGATCAATGCATTTTTTCTTGCTGCCGAATAGGCGGAAAGCTCCTCGGTAAGCTTCTTCTGATTCTTTACCTTGGCACGAAAATGATCGACACGCTTTCCTCTCTCTGTAATGCCGATCTTTTGGGTAAACCCGACATCTCTGCGTGCTGCCTTTAACTCTTCGAGGATCTCATCCTTACTCCATTCCTCGACTTGCACTTGCTTATTCCAATGACATCTGTGAAAATCCTTCGCATGATCGATCTTCCGTTCCAAACGTACATTGTCTTTATCCAACTGCATCAACTGATCTCTTGCATCGGTACTCACCTGATAACGATGTTCTTTTTCCTCTTCCGTCAGTTCCTGCAGACCTTGTTCATCATATATTTTGCGCTGCTTGTAATCGTCAAAACCATCCATTCTCAGAAATCTCCTTCCTCGTTTGTCAGTAACTTATAGGCATTTGCCATATGGGAGTTGGGCACAAGCTCAATCTCCTGCAAAATGTAACGTACCAGCTTCTCCATCGCCGCATCGACGATGACAAATAACAAGTTACCCGCCGCTAACTCTTTATCCTTTCTGACCAATGTGCCGAGAAGATAAAGTGCCTTGCGCAGGTTAGAGGGTTCATTCGTAAAATTCGCCATATACCGGATACAAATGTCCTTGCTGACATCATCCGTAAACACGACCGTCAACGGATCCCCCAATTCATCCATGACCACAATGCTGAGTTCCTCACAGAGCCCCATCTGAAGCACTTCCGCATCCAACCCGTGAGCCAGGAGCACATGCGTGAGGTTGTTACGCTCTGCCTCGCTCATTTGCGCGACTGTCTTAACCTGATTCTTTCCCTGACTCTCTTCCAAAAACTCCATCACCGGACCGGTCACAAGTTTTCTCAACGGCAGGGCATAGATGGGATCCTCTTCGATCACGGAAAACTCCTGCTTTGCAAAGAAGGCATTGAGTTCTTCATTGGATATATAATCCGCATTCGCGGCAAAGTATGAAAATGCCGCGGCATCATCCAAAAACTCATTCACGATCTTTGTCGCGATCCCCTTGCGTCGATACATCTCAACCACGTAGATATGCGTGATCGTTACTACCGTACCGTCCACATCAAAAACACCCACTCCCACAGGTTTCTTCTTTTCGACCATTCCCAATGTGATCCGATTGTTACCTTCCGGTGCGATCCCAAACAACAACGGCTCAAAAGCCAACTTGTTTGTATCACCGACTCTTGTCAGTGTCATGTTGTTTCCTCTTTTCCTATTTACTGATAGTTACTGTCCTGTGAACCACAGATTGATATCCACATCGCCCGAGATTCCCGGTACACTTCCATGCTCGGTAAACTGCCACATGGAAAATGCATACGGATAATCCGGTTTATCTCTGTAGTCCGCAAACCATTTTTGATATGCTTCCAATTCCTCCAAATGCAACACCGTCGTAAACCGTTTTGCATTTGAATAGATCATTGGTGTCATACCCGCATTCTTTATGCGCTCGCAAAATGCCTTCGTGACTGCCGTCAACTGATTCGGTGTCATATTCCTATTTCTCGCATCATCCGCATATGTGATGAGCTCCGTATCAAATACCACCGGCATCTGCAATGTATAACCGTCCAATGTATCCATAACAAAATCCGCTTCCTCCACGGCTTCCTTTTCACTGATCGCCGTCGAGAAGAAGTACACACCGGTCTTAATACCGACCGCCTGCGCACCTTCGATATTGTCGTAAAACTTATCGTCAAGTACCAGCTCGCCCGAGCCGTATGCTCTCGTTCCGATGCGAATGATCACAAACTTTACACCCGATGCCGCAACCTTCTCCCAATCGATCTCTCCCTGGAATTTGGAAACATCGATGCCGATCTCGGCACCACCGGAGTAGGTCTTTGTCAGATCGCTTCCGCTGAATCCGTCCATGTTCAAGGTATTTCGTGCAGCCCCTTCCACAAGCGGTACCCGCATAAAGCCCTTTGCGATATCATAGACAACAACGGTCTCCTGCTCGGTAGGCGCGACATACTCTCCGTCCACCGTGCCCGCATCCGTCATGATCAGTTCTTTCGAAATCCGCTCCTGCTCATAGCGAAGCTTTTCATTTTCTTCATTAAACACCAGCACTTCTTCATGCTGCTTTTCCAATTGTTTGACCTGCCTGCTTGTCTCATCCATGGACAAAGAAAGTAAGGCTACCGGCATGAACGCCGATATGATCAAAAATACGGTAAGTGCGAGGAAAATCCCCTGCTTTCTCGGAGAACCCTTCTCCTCCGTAATGACCGGAATATTGTCTTCGTCCCTCGTGAGTTTCCGTTTCTTTTTCCCGGACTTAAAGAAGGAGATCAGACTCAGTGCCGACATTAACAGTGCGACCACCGCCCAGATCCAGCCTGTTGACATGTAGGATGCCATATTCTCATAACTGTCCTTGGTCAGGCCCAACGCGGTATCGACAGATACCAGGTCTCTGTCCGGAGCAACCTCTTCGGTTTCCGGAGCGTCCTGAAAGGTGATCGTGTTACTCTTACCGGAAATAAACTGGCCGTTGAAGAGACGTGCCACAACGTGGTTTCCGGGCAGCACATTCGGAATCTCAATATCCATCTGCGTCTCACCGTCCGCAAACGGCTGCGCATCGGACCAGGTCGCACCGCCATCCAAACTGTAGTCATAATAAACGATGGAAGTTTCTTCCTCATTTCCCTGCAGATGGAAGGTCTGCACATCCCGGCAGATACCGTTCTCCGAAACACTTTTCTCTTCGATCCATTGTAAGGATACCGCCGTAGGCCCCGTTGCATCGGGAGACACAGCCTGCTCCGGCGCAAAATAGCCGTTCTTTATAAAGTCGGAATAATCAACACCCAGCGTATCGCTCTTCAAGTGATAGTACTTCGCAACCGCCGTGGCATCCGTCTTACCGAAAGCCACCCAGTCGGCTTCCGTGTCGCAGTAGTCAAAGTCACGCGCATGATCTGCATGGCAATGCTCCACCAGGATACAGGGGAGTTCACGGCTCGCCGATTCACGGATTATGCCGTAGTAATCCGCTCCGCCGCTTCCGAGTCTCGTCTTCACGCCGCGGATCGTAAGTCCCTGCTCGCGAAATTCATCCATAAACACATCGCCCAAAGAGCGCATGTCGGCATAAGCCCTTCCCTTTGAGGGTATCCACGCCTCCGAACCAAACATCCGATGTTCCTCGGACATGTTGTAATGCAGACTGATCAAAACGTCCGCATCCACACTCTTGGCATACTCCGCCCTGTCCGCCAAGGAAAGATCCTTTTCCGGATCGGGGTCTGTGATATAGACCGTTACGCCGTTATACTGTTCCAATTCCTCCTTCATGGCCTGTGCCGTCGCACGCGTCATGTACTTCTCGGTCAGCCCGTTGTACGTCAAGCCTGAGTTGTCACCACCGTGACCGGGATCCAAAACAATAACCAAATTTCCGTCCTCACACAAATGATCTAATCTGTAGCCGGCTCCCCCTCCCCGTTCGTCCCGCTGTCTCCGCTCTCGCTGACGCGCTTCGGCCGGGCAGAATTCGCCTCGATTTTAACACAGTTACAGATAATAATATTTTACCATATTACTTTAGGATTTTCGCTACTTTTTTGTTACATTGCAACAAAAAAAGAACTGCCAAATGACAGTTCTTTTCGTATGCTGGTGGCCGGGGTCGAACCGGCACGATGTCGCCACCACAGGATTTTAAGTCCTGCGCGTCTGCCTATTCCGCCACACCAGCGCATTTAATAAATCAATGGGACCTATAGGGCTCGAACCTATGACCCTCTGCTTGTAAGGCAGATGCTCTCCCAGCTGAGCTAAGATCCCATATTAAGCGACCCAGATCGGACTCGAACCGACGACCTTCGCCGTGACAGGGCGACGCTCTAACCAACTGAGCCACTGGGCCTTATCATAAGGAGGGACCCGATCGCGTAGCGATTGGGAAGATCCCTTGTGATCGCGACGTATACAAAGTATGCGGCGCACAATGCGAAGCATTGTCATAAGGAGGTACCCGATCGCTTAGCGATTGGGAAGATTCCTTGTGATCGCGACGTATACGAAGTATGCGGCGCACAATGCGAAGCATTGTCATAAGGAGGGGCCCGCGAACGTAGTTCGTGGGAAGAAATTAATATGTTCAGTAAATACCAAACATGAGTGGACCTTCAGGGACTCGAACCCAGGACCGACCGGTTATGAGCCGGTTGCTCTCACCAACTGAGCTAAAGGTCCGAAAACCTTAAAAGGATAAAAGCCGATGATCGGACTCGAACCGATAACCTGCTGATTACAAATCAGCTGCTCTGCCAATTGAGCCACATCGGCACATATCATAAGAAATAATCCTTTGATATGAATGACTCCGACGGGAATCGAACCCGTGTTACCGCCGTGAAAGGGCGATGTCTTAACCGCTTGACCACGGAGCCATATATCGTAAGGTCTTTCGACCTAGCTCCCCGAGTAGGGCTCGAACCTACAACAACTCGGTTAACAGCCGAGTGCTCTACCATTGAGCTATCGAGGAATGTCGTAAGAGGGGACCCGATCGCGTAGCGATTGGGGAGATGTCTTGCGACACCGGCGAGCCCAT
>JAILOQ010000051.1 GCA_024690725.1 Lachnospiraceae bacterium | reverse complement strand
GAAGTGTAAGAAAGAGATGCTATGAAATATTCGATCAAACGACAACTGATCACGGTTTTTATTTCCATTCTCATCGGTGCCTTGCTGTTGTTATGGTTTTTAAACACCGGGTTTCTCGGCACCTATTACATGCAGGATCGTGAACGGATGCTCGTTGAGGCTTATTCGAGATTAAACGAAGCGGCCAATGACGGCAGAATCACGACCGATGATTTTAACAATGAGCTTTGGACGCTATCCAATATTTACAATATCAGTATCGTGGTGATCGATGCGGATGCAAATCTGCAGCAATCAAGCGGGATCGACGCGAATACCATTGTTTCCGTTCTGCAGGAACGCCTCTTTTCGAGCGATGAATCCAACATTGAAAAACTCGAGGAAACCGATGCGTATATCATGGAACGCACGCTTGTGCCACACGATGAAGTTTCTTATCTGCAGATGTGGGGCGTGCTTGATAACGGCAATCTTTTCATGATCCGCACACCTGTGGAAGGCATGAAACAGAATGCGAATATTGCGAATCGCTTTTTGCTCATTGTTGCCCTCTTTGTTTTGGGTGTGGGTGCAGTCTTTATCCTTGTCGTATCCGGACGTATTTCCGGACCGATCTCTTCGCTTACGGAGATTTCCAAGGAAATGGCGGCCCTGAATTTTGATGTGCACTACGAAGGAAACGAGAAAAACGAAATCGGCGTATTGGGACAGCAAATGAATGTTCTTTCCGATACACTCGAAAAAACGATCTCCGAACTAAAGACCGCAAATGCGGAACTGACGCAGGACATTAAGCGCAAGGAGGAGATCGATGAGATGCGAAAAGAGTTTCTTTCGAATGTTTCGCATGAACTCAAAACCCCGCTTGCCTTGATCATGAGCTATGCGGAGGGACTTAAGGAAAACATCAATCAAGATGAAGAAAGCAGAGACTTTTACTGCGATGTCATCATCGACGAAGCCGGGAAGATGGACGGCATGGTCAAGCAGCTCCTTGCCTTAAACCAATTGGAGTTCGGCCAGGAACAGATTTCCATGGAGCACTTTAATCTGACTGAGCTGATCCTGGGGCATTTATCTTCCTCCAAGATCCTGTTTGAGCAGGATGGCATCACACCTTCTTTGACCATTCGGGGGACTGCGGTGGATCCGTTCAAAACCTTCCCGGACAAAGAAGATACCGTGCTTGCCTGGGGGGATTCGTTTAAGATAGAAGAAGTGTTCACGAATTATATGTCCAATGCGATCCATTATGCCGGAGGCGAAAAGCGGATCGAGATCGCGGTGACGGTCGAGGAGGATAAGGTCAGAGTCACGGTGTTCAATACCGGGACACAGATTCCCGAAGAGTCGCTGGGCAGAGTATTTGAGAAGTTTTATAAGGTGGATAAGGCAAGGACCAGAGAATACGGTGGAAGCGGTGTGGGTCTTTCCATTGTGAAAGCCATTATGGATCTGCACGGACAGGCCTTTGGTGTATATAACCGCGATGACGGTGTTGCGTTCTTTTTTGAACTTGCCATGAAATAGAAAAATTTGAACTTGTTTTTGTTCCGTGATAGTATGAAAGCAGAGGGTGAATTCTATTCCCGGTGGAGGATGTTCTTTATGAAAAAGAACTTGATCGGTTTTCTTCTTTGCATTGTGATCTGCGTTTCCATGGTAGGTTGCACAAATGCAATTCCGGAGTTGTCGGAAGAAGACATGAATATGGTAACTGAATATGCCGCGGCTTTGTTGTTGAAGTATAACTCCAATTATGAGCCTCGTATGTTGAATCCGGATAAGCTCGCCGAAGAAGAAAAGATCCAGGCGCAGATTGATCAGGATGCTGCGCGTCTTGCGGAAAGAGAAGCGCAAAAAGCTGCCGCAAAGGATGCAGAGAAGACAGAGTCGTCCGATTCTTCCGAGGGTGGTGCCGAGCAGATCTCAGCGCCCGCTTATACCGATGTGGCTGATTTTATCGGACTTGACGGTTTCTCCGTTTCTTATAACGGAGTGGATTATACACAGATCTATCCGCAGGGCGGAGGAGAGTTGTTCTTTTCCGTAACTGCAACAAACAATTGTGAATTGGCAGTGATCCGTCTTTATCTTGTGAATGATACAAATGAAGATCGGGATGTTAATCTGCTTGATATGAATCTCAGTTTCAAAGCATCTTTTAACGACGGAAGTTTTCATCGTGCGCTTTCCACATTGCTGGAGGATGATTTCGCTGTATACGCGGGTACTGTTCCTGCCGGCGGATCTGTGCCGTTGGTTCTGATCGTCGATCTTCCGAAAGATGAAGCGGTCAACGTCAACTCCCTCACGCTTTATGCCAAAACGGCAGATGATACTGCAAAGATTCCCTTGCAGTAGATGAGAATAGGAAGATGTTTTTGTACGAAATCGAAAAGATTGGAGCACCCGTTGTCGGGTGCTCTTTTTATATTGACGAAAAGGTTAGGTGGGATTTCAGAAAACTGAAAAAGGAGAAAGAAACATGGCTAATTGTATGGATCAAGAGAAAATAGGAGGCAGACAGGATGGATTTAGATTATAGGGAGACAATGCAGTAGAAAGGGCACGAAAACTTCGACAAAAGTGATTGAAATTATTCTGAATGCAGAATAGTATTATTTTGGAGGTTCATATGGATTATTTGACGGCGGCGGAAACAGCAGAAAAGTGGGGAATATCCGATAGACGGGTAACGAAACTATGTAATGAGGGGCGTGTTGATAGAGCGATACGCAAGGGCTTTATGTGGCTTATCCCTGCTACTACCCAAAAACCAGTGGAACTAAAACGAGGCGTGAAATCAACAAAGAAATAGGGGAGCGTGAATTTTTGTGAGCGACTTAAAAGCAAAGGAATATAAGAAATTTGAGGACATAAAGCATATTCGGGATGACGGCTCTGAATATTGGAGTGCCCGTGAATTGGCTGATGCTCTTGATTATACACAATGGAGAAATTTCAGCAAAGTAATTGACAGGGCAAGGATTGCATGTGAGAACAGTGGACACAGCGTTCCGGACGATTTTGCTGAGGTCAGCAAAATCGTAGAAGCAGGGGCAACTTCAAAGCCCAAAAAGGATTATGAATTGTCACGATATGCCTGCTATCTTATTGTGCAGAACGGTGATCCGAGGAAAGAAGTAATTGCGCTTGGACAGACATATTTTGCCATTCAGACCTATCGGCAGGAAGTGGCTGACCATTTTAACCAGCTTGACGAGGATAGGCGAAGACTTGTTGTCAGAGGCGATATTAAGCAATGGAATCAGCTTTTGGCAGAAACAGCGCACGATGCAGGAGTAATCACAAACGAAGAATTCGCCATATTTCAAAATGCCGGATATATGGGACTGTACGGCGGACTTGATGTAGAGGATATCCACGCACGGAAGAAACTGGAAGTCGGTCAGAAAATCCTTGATTATATGGGGAGTACAGAGTTAATAGCTAACCTGTTCCGTATATCGCAGACGGAGGAGAAGCTTCGTAAGGATAATGTGCAAGGAGCAGAGGCGGCAACAAGTGTACATTACAATGTTGGTAAAGAAGTTCGGACAGCAATCAAGAAGATAGGTGGCACAATGCCGGAGGATTTACCAAAGCCGGAAAAAAGCATTCAACAGATAGAGAAAGAACAGATTGCAAGGCTTAAAGCTAAGGCTAAAAAGGGAAAGATTATGTTGGATGAATAAGCATGGGTTGGGATAAGTGATGGAGCATAATACCGGAAAGTATTTTTCGGGATAATAAAACAAGGGTATTTGACTTTTCTTGGCACAGAAAATAATCAGTTATGAGGAATAAGAATGGGCTTGTCTATAGGTGATGTTGAGAAGATAACAGGAATATCCAAAGACCGGTTAAGATACTACGAAGAAAAGCGGCTTATTACACCTGTCAGGGATACTGATAACAGTTATCGCGAATATGATAACGAA
>JAILOQ010000040.1 GCA_024690725.1 Lachnospiraceae bacterium | reverse complement strand
GAAGAGGATATAACACAAAATAAACAGCAACGGCGACAGCACATGAAGATAGAAAAATGCTCCCTTGAAATTCATATGATATGCACCCGATAAGCTGCCCATGCAGATAGCAAATACAAAGAATATCCCTACTGAAATATTCCTGTAGAACACACCCGGAACACTTTTCCCTCTAAGATTCAAAACACCGTCGGCAACCAGCAGTAAACCTCCAAGGGTGTTAGAAATGCAGGTGAATTCAACAAGATATTCAGGAATCGGGCAGTATCCTATCAATACAGCAATTAGCATGGATATACCAATGACCATCTTTATACAGGCGATAATCTTATTGTTCTTTGTCATGTTACTCATATCCATAAATCCCCTCTGTCTTCATATACAGAATCCTGTTGATTTTCTATACCAAGATAACCAACCCTCTTGTGCATTTTACCGGAATATAATTATGTGCTAATTTTATCATAATTCTTGACGAAATCAATGGGATTAGGTATAGTCAAAACGAGCTGGACAACGGTAATCTTACCACCACACAGCTCGTCAATTATCTTAGGATATCTTATTTACAGAAAACCTTTCACACACTCACCAAAACTGCCAAAACAGTCTTGGTGTCCATCGTATTTCCGATTTCTAATAATAAACTTCCAACAACTTCTTCTCGATCCGTGCCATCGTATCGAGGTAATATGCCGCATCTTCTTTGGACATTTCATCGGAATCATACTGCTCCGCCTTCTCGGCAAAGTCATAATACTTTTGCATGATCTCGGAATACTGTCCCATCATGCTTGCCGCATTCGTCGGATTCGAAGAATAGCTCTTCATGAAATTCACATATTCATCCATGAAATCCTCATAGCTGTCCAAAAACGCCTTTAACTCAGGATCCAGTCCCGTTTTCTTGGATCCCGATGAACTGCTTTCGGAATTCCTCGATCCACCGGAGGAGCTATCGCTATCCTCTTCCTCAAAGGTGTCATTATCCTCGGAAGAGTCCGCATAAGAATCCTCATCCTCATCCGCTTCGAGTACATTCTCAACCGTTCTCGACGATTCACGCACGTTCCCATCGGACGAATACATTTCCCTTTCCGCATCTGCCACCATTTCTTTCTCGGAAGGCGGCATCTTAAACAAGCCATATTCCACGGATTGCGCGAGCGCGCTAAAAATGCAAAACCCCGCAAACGCCAAAAATACCGGACCAACCGCTTTCCACTCATAGTTGCGCACCAGATAAAAGATTGCAAGCCCTACAATCCCCAAAGAGATCAAGATCGTCACAAACGGCGGATCCGAAATCCAGTCGATACAACTGAGCACCGCCATGGCCGCGATCGCAATATACGCATACTTATCTCTCGGCGTGGCTTGCTTCGCAGGAACCGCATTTCCCTGCACACCGTCTTGACCGGTGCCTCCCTGTGCCCCTCCCACAGGTTGACCGGCACCATATTGCGGCGCGCCGACATACGGCACATTCCCCGCCTCATTCATCTGCTGCCTCTGCGGCATGCCATAACCGGCCTGCTGCCCCGCGGCATTATTCATCTGCACGCCCACAGGACTCCCCTGCATATTCTGACCGGGTGCAGCCTGTCCGCTTACATACTGTCCGTCATACGTGATCGGTTGTGCACTTCCGCACACGGGGCAAAACATCGCTCCATCCGGAAGTTCCTTTCCACACTTAAAACAATATCCCATTGCTTTCCCCTCCTGACTCACAACCCGTTATTTCGGCATCACATCCAGAATTTTCTTGGAACACCGACTCGTCACATCCGTATAGTACGCCGCATCCGCCGCACTCATTTCGTTCACATCATACTTTTTCACCTTGTCCTCGAAATCCGCATATTTCGCCATCATATCCGAGTACTCGTTTATCATCGAAACCGCATTCGCCGGATCCGCATTATACTTCTTCATAAACGCTACGTATTCATCCACGTAGTCCTCATAGCTGTCCAAAAATGCCTTCAGCTCCGCATCCACATCTTCCGAAGCACTCTCGGTTGCCTCAGATTCCGCTTCATCCGCGCCCGAAGCGCCGCATCCGACCATACCCAGTACAGCACCTGTTAAAAGAACAACACTCAATAATCCAACTAACTTCTGCTTCATTTTTCATTCCTCCTTATGTCTGCCATTCTCGTTCTTTGTCCCGTTACAGTCATCTTCCCCGGGGCGGATCACCTTGTAGCCGTAGGATTCCAACAGCGCGATCACTTCCGCAGTGATATTCACCTTCCGATCCGAATCTTTCACATCGGCACTGCTTATGATCCTGTGAAGATCGTCCACCGACACGTTCATCGCCTCGGAAAGCCGCATGAGATTATCCCGATCCGGAAGTCCCCCATCCGTCTCCCACTTTGCGATGGCAGACTTTGAGACTCCGATCTTTTCTGCCATTTCTTCCTGTGTCAGTCTCATGTACTTTCTTCGCGTCGATATATAGCGCCCAAGGCTTTTCTTCTTCATTTTCCACTCCCCATTTTATGGTACAGACCACTTCATCGAGAATCAAATCACTTTTTGGTTACGCTGCGTAATCATTTCTTCGAATTCTTGTTTCTACTATAGTGTTTTTGGCATAAAAAAAGCCCCACCAAAACGGTGGGGAATTTTTCAATTTATTTTTCCTGCGCCGACAATACATCAAACCCATGCTCGGTCAGTATGTCATCGATCTTAAACAGGTCATAGATGCGCCGGTTGATCGCAACGATCAGGCAGGCGTCCCTCGGATCCTTCGCATAAAGCTCCGACATTTTATAAAGCTTCAACGCCCGATTCGTCTCCTCAACACTGAAGCGTCCCGCGATACAGAGTCGCAGGATCACATCCCGATCCTTTGTATGCTTCGTCATATGTACGATCTGCTCACCATACGACTGACTCAGTCCTGCCGTGGAATACACGAAGTTCATCTTCAGTCTCTTTTCATCGATGACATCCTTCATGTAATAGTAAAATGCCCGCTCGGCATCCGCCATGTATTTTCTGTTCTTTTCCAGATACGCATCCAGTTCTTCCGGTGCCACGTCCTCCAGAAGTTTATTCAGTTCATCCGTCGGTTTCTTTAACATTTGAAAGTTCCTCGATCAGTTCCCGTGCTGTGTAGCGCTCCTTACTCTCCATCCGGATGCAGCGCTCGATGATGGGCCACAATGCACCCTCCGCCTTTTTCTGTTGCGGAAACTCTCCCGTCAGCATCAGATTCAAGGTCACACCCACGGCATAAATATCCGTCTTTGCCACCGATGCCGTAAGCCCGTATCCCGCCTGCTCCGGCGCAGCGAAAAGCATCGAGCCCAAAAGCCTGGTATCCACCGTCTTACTCTCATCGATCCACTTCGCGACATTCATATCCAAAAGATACACATCTCCCTCATGCACAATGATGTTCAACGGTTTCACATCCCGATGCACGATCGGTTTCGGCAGAGAATGCAATCGATCCAATATCTCACACAGCTTGATCGTGATCCTTACCGCCTCACCGGGAGAAAGAACGTGCTCCTCAAGCATTTCCTGAAGTGTCTTTCCGGGAATGTATTCCTCTATCACGATCAGGGCATTCTTGCTCTCATACACTTCTTTGATGCGCGGCATATACGGGATCGGATGCTTTAACATGTAATCATACACGCTCTTATCGTAAATTCCGAGCAGGATCTTTACGAATCGTTCTCCCGTTTCTTTGTCCCGGACGAGACACACATTTCCCTTCTCGCCTAACATCCTCTCTTCTTCATAGCAGGAGAGTTTTAACACTTCCTCATCCGAAAGTCCCTTATAAATCCTGTTCCTGTCTTGCAGGTACTCATCTCCCGACAGATACAGCTCCGATACGTCGATCTCATTGGCATAGCCGCACTTTTTGCATTTCCATATGCCGCAGTCTTCGGAAAAACCGGGCTGGATATTTAACATCTCGCCGCAGCCGTCACAGATCCACGCAATATTTCCTTCTACCTCCGGATTGATGAGCATCTCACCGCAACCTTTGCATACCCAATATGGGAAATCGTTATGATACCCTTTTTGCATCGTCAGATCCGCCTGACAATTTGGACAAAACTCGTGCTCTTCCATCAATCTTCACCCACCAAATGTACCGTCTGATACGCATGATGTACTGCCGGCAAGTACTTTCCCGTCACATCGCTTACTTTCATTTTCAGACTCGAGGTACACACGCAAGGATGGCATCCCAAATACTCATCCTTTAACACATCCTCATCGATCAAAAGCTGAACGGCATTATCGTGATCATTCATCAATCCCATGATACTTACCGCACCCGGTTCGATATCCAAGTACTTTAACATATCCTCCGGGGACGCAAACGAAAGCCGCGCCGAATTGATCTGTGCAGACAACTCCTTTGTCTTAAACTTCTTATCTCCCGGCATCATCAAAAGATAAAAATTCGTCTTCTGTCTGTTGCAGAGAAACAGATTCTTGCAGATCACCACTTCCAGGATCGCATCGATCGCATTGCACGCTTCCATGTTGTCGGCAGGTGCATGATCCGTTCGCTTATACGAAATCCCAAGTTCATCCAAAAGATCATACGTCCTTACTTCTCTCGGCAATCTCCCTTCCACGCTCTCCGGTCTTCCGTCATACAGTTCCATATCTTACTCCTCTTCTTTCTCGAATCCTTCCCCTTTATTTTATACAAAAAACCACTATGTTTCCATAGTGGTTTCAGATGCGTGTTAGAATTTTCTAACCCAGAAGTGTCAATGTACCTTGCTGCGACTGATTCGCCTGCGCCAAAACTGCCTGTCCTGCCTGAGCAAGAATGTTATTGTTCGTATACATCGTCATCTCCTGTGCCATATCCGTATCTCGGATCATGCTTTCCGCAGCGGTCGTATTCTCAATGACATTATCGAGATTATTGATCGTATGCTCCAGGCGGTTCTGATAAGCACCCATTCGGCTGCGCTCCCCGGATACATATTCGATCGCATTTTTGAAAGCTGCGATACACATCGAAGCCGATGCCTGACTTCCGACGTTCGCTCCTCCTATTTCCAATAGCTGCGTACTGATGCTCGGTAACTTGATCGGAATCGTATTTCCTTCTTCGCTCCCTGCCTGAATTTGAATATCATACTGTGCATCTTCCGCTATAACGATCGGCTGCCCTACCGCAATACCGGGCTGCAGTTTTGAATTCGTCTTATAACTTTCGAGCCTCGAAAGATCACCCAAAGCTGTATTAACACCACGATTATCATATATATGTAAGATTGCACCTTCTTTGTCCATCTGTGTATAATGCCCATTCGGATGTCCGTTATCCAAGGTGGCATGAATGCGATCCACAAGTTCTTCTCCGCTTGTTACCCCATACGTGGAAACATTGTAAATAAAGTGAGCCCCGCTGTTTTCCTTTACAGGAGAGGGATTCTCCTCATCCGTAAAACGCACGCTGTAATGCCGATTACAGGTGGCACAGGTCATGCAAAAACCCGTATCATCAAAATCCGAAATATTCGTAGCATTTACCATGCTAAAATCGATCGTACCACCGGCATAGGTCATGCCGTCCTTTTCATACGTTCCCGTCAAGTGATTTGCCTGAAGAGACGAGCTGGCACTGATCACATAGGACGGAAGCGATCCTTCGATCGTAGGCTCGATAAGCTCAGCCGCCTCCATGGCCTCAGCCTCTGCGCCCTTTAAAACAGGAATTTCATTGTATGTCGTTCGTTCGGATATGCGATCGATCTCCTCCAAGATCTGCGCAACTTCCTCTTGCAGATAATTGCGATCCACATCCGTCATCGGACCGTTTGCCGCCTGCACGCTAAGCTCTGTACATCTATGAAGCATATCATGCACTTCATGTAACGCTCCGTCCGCGATCTGGACGAGCGAAATACCGTCCTGACAATTCATGGACGCTCTCGTAAGACCACGGATCTGCCTGCGCATCTTTTCGGAAATAGCCAATCCTGCGGCATCATCCGCTGCACGATTGATCTTAAAACCGGAGGAAAGCTTCTCCATGTTCTTCGAACGCCTTACATCAATAAGGCCAAATTGTCGTTGGGCATTCATTGCCATCATGTTATGTTGTATGATCATATTTTCCCCTCACCTAAAGAAAATCTCTACATTCGTGTATTGTATCGGCTAAAAAAAGAGAATCCGCAACCCCTTACAGTAATGCAATTCTGTAGGGAGCACGGATAATTCTGCAATTTACTCAAATTTGACCGATCTCCATCTCTAAATCAAATATCCGACTATTAGAAATCGACTAAATATATCCCGATATTGATCACCCGAAATGAACCGTGAAAATCCACACTGTTTACCTTTGCGATCAGGTACTTCCCGGCGTCCATCAGCCTCGTGAATACAACATTGTCTCGTTCCGGTACGTAGCCGAGTTTCCGTTTATTTCCATCGAGCACCAGGATTGCGTTTTCATCAAAACGATTCTCCGGTTCTCTTTGAAGTGTCAGCGTATCTCCTTCGGAGATTCCCTCAAA
>JAILOQ010000134.1 GCA_024690725.1 Lachnospiraceae bacterium | reverse complement strand
CCGCTCATCGAGGCGGCGCACAAAGTTAGCAATAGGTAACTTATGATTATTCTCTTTCTTATATACATCGTTTGCTTCTTCATTCTCGGTCACTATATTTTCTGTATTCACACCTTGCTTTTAAAGCATGGACGTAAAGGCGATCATCAACACCGTGATGGTTGCCATGGAAACCACGGTCGTAACCGTGATCGCGCCGGACAAAAGTTCCGTATCCTCGCCGATCTTCTCCGCCTGCACCAGGGGAAGATTTCCAACGGGCATGGTCGCCATCAAACAAAATCCCAAAACCGTAACATCATCACAGCCAATTGCACGCAGTACATAAAACATCACGATCGGAAGCAGGATCATACGCAAAAGAACATATCCCCAATTGCGTATTTCCCTGAACCCTTTCGTTATATCGGATCTGGCAATGGAAACACCCAAAAACATCATGGACAAAAAGACGGTCGCGTTTCCGATGTAGGTCACACTGCTGCTGATGATCCGCGGCGGTGTATACCGAAACCAGCACACCAGCAGTGCAAGCACAGCCATGATCGTACCCGGACTCAGAATTTTCTTTAGATTGATTTTTTCTTTTCCGTTGCTTAAAACGGTAATCCCGTGCGTATAAAACAGCAGACTGTACATCACATTACACACGATGACATATAGAATCGCCTTTTCCGGCAAGATCGCCCTGGCCACCGGAATCCCGATAAACCCGACATTTGTATAGACCATCATCAGATTGTAAAACCGTCGCTTATCCTTTTCTACCCGGAAAAGGAACGGCGTGACCGCACCCAACACCACCAAGAATACATAGTATAAAAACCCCAGTATCATGGCTTCGATAAGATCCTCATGACTTGCCTTGAGATCTTCCGATAAGATGGACGCCAAGATCAATGCGGGATTACAAATATCCATAACGATCACCGTGATCCGCCGGGACACATTATCGTCAACGATCTTCTTTTTATATACATATACTCCGATCGCAACAAGGATGACAATAACACCCATCTGCTGCAAAACCACCGATGCATTCATACGACTACCCTCTTTTGAAAATTCCAATTCACAAGGATACTATTAAACAACGTTAGTACGGAATAGCATCATCCCATTATTTCCGATACGTGTATCAAAAGCTATCATTGCACCCATCTGAGCTATAATTCCGGTACCTAATTGCGCATCAGGGCTTACATATGCAGACGGATGAATAACATTGGCAAATTCATACTCTGCATCTTTAACTCTATTGTATAAAAGTATTTTGTATTCCGGCTCTCCGATTGCTATCACAACCTTTGCCAATGCGGGAGTATAGATATTCTTAAAAGTATCAAAGGGCTCACCTCCCACTATGTTATTTCAATTATTTTACAAGTCTATTATACCTTTTGGGGAATCCAAATCATTCATATTTTACCATAGCATACATAGCCGGGGAATATCGGAATACTGAACAACTTTTTGCACTATTTTACCCGATTAGCCCTTCGCATTATAAAATAAGTGAAAATACATCTTAAGCATCTACACTTATATGATGTACGACTTTTCCCGGATTCTTTTGACCAAGCATCCATTTCTTTTCCACAATTACTAATTCATTCTATGAATAACATGCAAAAAGGGACAAAACTCACTTTGCCCCTAGAATAATAATCTCATTCCACCTTGCTTCATCCTCTATCATTTTAAAACCATAACTCTACGAAGTTCAAACATCATTTTGTAATCGGACTTCGAACTCATCGGCGGGTATCGGCTTGGAGAAATAATACCCCTGGATGTACTGACATCCACGTTCTTTTAACAGGTCGAACTGTTCCTGCAATTCCACACCTTCCGCAATGACGGGTACCTGCATCGTCTCCGCAATGTCCATGACAACACTCACCATCTGCAATGCTTTCGGATTCTCGTGAATATGCTGAGCAAACCGCATATCCATCTTCAGAACATCCACCGGAAGATCAAAGAGCATATTCAGCGAAGAATATCCTGTTCCAAAATCATCCATCTCAATCTTAAATCCATAACCACGCAGCTTCTCTACCGCCGCGATCATCTGCTTGGCATTGTTCGCATATGCAGACTCGGTGATCTCCAAATACATATCTTCCACACCGAGACCGTTCTCCTCCAGCATGGCGAGGATCTCTGCACCCAGATTCGGATTATATAAGTCAATTCTCGATACGTTCACGGAAATCGGAACCGCATATCCATAGGTATCCTTCCACTTTCTGATCTGCTCGGCCGACTCTCTCCAAACATATTCATCCACCATCTGCACTAAACCATTCTCTTCAAACAAAGGCATGAACGAAAACGGTCCGAGCATACCGTACTCGGGATGCTGCCAACGGATCAGTGCCTCCGCACTGGCAAGCTTCGGCTTATCACCCGTGATATTATACTTCGGCTGATAATAAACGATCAGCTGATGTTCCTTTAACGCATCATGAATATCATTGACAATGCGCTCCGAGAAAATAAACTTCTCGCGCATTTCCTTATCGTAATTTGCGGAGTTCTGCATGAAGTTCCCGCGGAGTGTGTTACATGCAAGTTTTGCGCATGCAAATCTTCGCTCCATATCGATATCGTGCTTCACACCTGTATACGTACCGATACGCACACGCACATGCGGTGTTTCCGAAAGGTGTTGTAAACCTTCCGACACCTTCTCCTGCAGATCGTCGTAACCATCCCTATGCTCGGCATAAAGCAGGAATACGTCCGCTTCCGATCGACAAGCGATCCCATCGCTCTGCTTCAAAAATTCCTTGATCGAATGCGAGATCTCACGCAGGATGTCATCTCCGAAATCTCTTCCGTAAATCTCATTGACCAAATGAAAATGATCGATATCCAAAACTACCGCATCCGTATCCATATCCGGGTTGTACCGATCCATCATCTGCGCATACTCGTAAAAGAACGATTTTGAATACAGCCCCGTCAACTCATCCAGTCCGGTCGCACGGATAAACTGTCTGTCTTCAAAAAGCTCAATGGAACGAGCCACTCTGGCACGAACCGCCTCCGGCATGCCGTAAGGCTTCGTAATAAAATCGACAGCACCGATCTTCAAACTGTCGACCTCGGAATTCTCATCCGCCGTCATGACCAAAACCGGAATCTTCTTTAACAGCTGCTCTTCCTTCAATACTTCCAGAAGCTCCATGCCGGTCATCTCCGGCATCATCAGATCCAGCAAAATAGCAGAAAGTAAAGAACTGTTCTCTTTGATCAGATCCAAAGCTTCCCGTCCGTTTTGGGCATAAAAAATATGATACTCCTCTTCAAAAATACTTCCGAGAATATCACGATTGATTTCTTCATCATCTACGATCAGTATGAATCGTTTCATCTTCTCGGAATCCGAAAAATGCATTTCCACGCTTGCTTCCTCTTAACCAAAATGTCATCACTAATGGGTCTGTAAAAGGGTTCCACCTAATAATCATAGCATTGTAATTATTTATGCGCAAGAAAAAGAAAAATACTCAAAGCATTGCTTTGAGTATTATAGAGGCGAGTGACGGATTTGAACCGACGATCAGGGAGTTGCAGTCCCACGCCTTACCACTTGGCTAACTCGCCCTGTACCACTACTTATCATATTAGAATTAACACATCGTGTCAATCATTTAGCTCCCCGAGTAGGGCTCGAACCTACAACAACTCGGTTAACAGCCGAGTGCTCTACCATTGAGCTATCGAGGAATGTCGTAAGAGGGGACCCGATCGCGTAGCGATTGGGGAGATGTCTTGCGACACCGGCGAGCCCAT
>JAILOQ010000126.1 GCA_024690725.1 Lachnospiraceae bacterium | reverse complement strand
GCAAGAAAGAAAATCCCGTACGCCACGATCACGCGTACATTTAAGTATTCCTTCCACACGGAATCGTATTCCTTCATGGCCGCCTTTTTTAAAAGGACTTGGGAAATCGCACTGATAAAGGTTCCGAACAGGATCGCAAGGGCATATAACCACATCGTATCATGCATCTTCTTTTCCTCCGATCGTCGTTTCTCCGGCGGCATCCGTGCCGACGCTTCCGGTTTTTTCCGTTTCGGCCTTTGCAAGTTCGCCGTCCGCGATCGCATAGAACACGATGCCGGTGATCACACAGGCAATTCCCGCGATCTTTCCGATCGTGATCTGCTCATGAAAAAACAACGGCCCCCAAATAAGCCCCCATCCAACGGTGATCGCGCGATTCGCGTAAGCACTTGTTAACGGGATCCGTTTGATGACCTGCTGCCAGCAAATGGCATAAAAGCCCAACAAAACGATCACCATACCGTAAAAGAAGATGAACTTCATGCTCAGAAATTCTGCGGTTGCCGCAAGCTTGATGAAGATTCCCGTCATGGAATACACCATCAGCATGGCATGCAGCAAAAGATAGATTTTAAAATTCTTCATTTCTTCTCAGTCTCCGGCGATCATGACCTTGCAATAATCCTCTGTCTTATCGCGCATGATCAAAAGACCTTTCTCCAATTCGTCAAATTTCAAACGCTGCGTGATCAGCTGCTCCGGATGGAACACGCCCGACCCCATGCGTTCGATGATATAACTCCAATCATCACCGTTTGTTACCGCAAACGAGGAATTCCAGGTTCCCGTGATGATGAGCTGTCTGCGTAAGATCTGCCAATACGTGTTTCGCTCCAACGTCATGTCCGACGCGGGATTTCCGACAAAGACCACACGCGCCATCGGAGCCGTAAGCTCCACTGCTTTTGAAACCGTCTCATTTCGTCCGACGCATTCAAATACAACATCCGCTCCGCTTCCGGTCTTTTCTCTGATCCAGCTTTCTTCCTCTTCCGTTCTGCTGTCACAAAACCTGTCCAAAGAAAGGCCTGCTGCCAAAACACGTTCTTTTTGTTTATCCTTATTGCCGATCACATAGACATTTTCGTACCCGGCATCCAAAAGTACATACAGAAGAAGCATGCCGATCGTGCCAAGTCCCAGGATCACGATGTTCTCGTTCTTTTCAAAGGAAACCCGCCGCATGGCATGTGCCGCAACCGCGGTCGGTTCGATCATGGCGCCCTGCTCAAAGCTTACGCTATCCGGAAGCGGTACGAGACAACGCTTCGGCACTGCCACGTATTCGGAAAACCCGCCGTCTCTTCTGGAACCCAGATAATCGTAATGGCTGCACATTTCGTAATGTTCCGTTTCACACATCGGACAGGTCCCGCAGGGAATGAGCGGGAAGATACCGACACGTTTCCCGATGGAAATCTCAGAAGCTTTGCTTCCGACTGCTTCCACAACGCCCGAAAATTCATGTCCGGGCACCAAGGGCATATTGTGAGCGCCCGTTTGATAGATGCGCGGCACATCCGAGCCGCAGATTCCCGCAGCCTTTACATGCACCAGCACCTCGTCATCCGCAAGCTCCGGTTTTTCTCTGTCCTCGTACCGAAAATCTCCGATGTCATGTAATACCCAGGCTTTCATCTCCTACTTCTCCTCTACATTGAATTCATAGACTGTATTGTAGCAAATGACGTAGAGTGAATCGTCTTCCGGAATAAAGTAATCCGGAGCGGAATTGACTTTCATCTCATCCAGCACCACGCCGGTCTTTCGACTCAAAAAGTACATATGATCCGGTTCCGCCGTGAAACCGTACCCGCAGATGATCACATCTTCCCCTACGATAAAGTTATTTCCGTTCGCTACCTGCATCTCGCTTCGCCAGATCACCTCACCGGTCTCCAAATCAACCGCAACGATAAATCCGGTATACGGCTGATCCTCCGCATAGGTCCGGTGCGCGATCTCTGCATAGAGCACGCCGTCATACACTTTTGCATAAGGAATATAGAACGTTGTATATTCATTGCCTGTCGGTGTATCAAGGAAGGAAGAAAAATCGTAAATGCCGAGCATCTGATACGTGCCCATGGCCGCAAGTTCGATTTCCAAGATTTCTTCGTCCGCACGATTATCCGCATAATAATAATACAGCTCATCTCCGTAGCCGACCGTATACAGATCGGAAGGAATCTGAAGCTCGTGATCGTAAGCCCACTGCATGGGATCGATCCAGTCGCTCTTTTCCTCACCGACCTTCGTCAGTTCAAACGGTACCTCCTCATGCATGGCCGAGGTGCCTTCCTTCATATAGTTTGACATATCCCATTCCGGATTCTCCACATAATAGTGGGGGGCTCCATCCTCTTCCTCCATGTTCTCTCCGCCGTTCATCATATATTGTTCCAGTTCTTCCATGGGAATATCGTCATCCTGAATTCCGGAACTGTCGATCGTGATCTTTTCTTCGGTGGGAAGATACTCTTCTTTTACCAGGGCGGGATACTTCTCATACGAAACCTCTGCCCAGATCGGTCCGACCGCATAAGCCGCCAGATCGTAAGGCGGAAAATAGAAGGTGATCGTCTCATCATTCAAGGTCCATTGCATATTCTTGCTTTCGATATCCCAAGTAAGGCATTCCTTCACGTTCTCATATTCTTCCGTTTGAAGATCGAACTCCGGATCAGCCAACGGTACAAGGTTTTCATAGATCACATCGAAAAGTTCCTCATCATCGACAGTGATCACATCTTCGAGCAACAACCGCTTTCCGTCCTTTACATCGAAGTTCGCGGTCCGATAATAAGAGTTCGGATGCGCCCCGCCGCTCCAGTCATAGATATCCGCACGATAGCTTAGGATCGCGGAATCCGCTCTGGTGATCGAAATATTATCCTCACAGCTGTAGCAGCCGACAAGGTCTTCCTCATATTCCTTTGCGGAATCCGTGTAAGTGGCAAGGATCCGCAGCGCATCTTCATGAAGCATCTGATTTTCCTCGGTCAAAATTTCCGAAAGCTTCGGATAGGTTTCGCGGAATGCATCGTTCAGCGAGAACTCACCGTAAACCACGAATGCATAGGGTTCCGGCTCCTGTCCGCCAAGGTCGGCCTTTTCATCTCCCGCAACCGTATGGCTGATCAGTTCGATCCCACACTCGTTTTCTGCATTTTTATCTTCCGGCTCTTCTTCCGCCGCTTCTTCCTGCGGCTCTTCTTCCGGTTCACTCTCCATTTCCTGTACCGTCTCAGGCTCCGGCGCCTTTCCCTCATCCTTCTTTCCGCAGCCCGCAAACGCCAGCATTGCGGCAAGTAACACCACCAGTGATTTCTTTTTCATGTCTTCCTCCCCGGTCTCTTCCGTTCTTTTTCAGGATTTCCTCATGTATGTCCTCATATGTTTCCATACAACTTATGACTGTATTCTTCAAACCACATAAGATCTTCCTTGGTCGTGATCTTCAGATTGCTCTTATCGCCGGCTACCAATGTCACATCAAGCCCTGCTTTGATCGCAACTTCCGTTGTTCCGCGAATCTTCCCGAGTGCCTCGTCCCCCAGATCGTCCATTGCCTTTTTATAACTGCCGAGCCGAAAGAGTTCCGGCGCCTGCCCGGCAAAGATCTGCTCTCTGTTCAACAGGGAACTCACCCTTTTTCCGTCTTCACTTAAATATACCGTATCCTGCATCGGCAGCACCGGCATAACACCATCGTAATCTCCTAATGCTTCGATCATGCGATCGACCAACTCTGCCGTGATCGCAGGACGCGCACTGTCATGAATGAGGATCAAATCTTCCTCGGAACCTTCTTTTGCCAGGTCGCAGACCGCATGTTTAATGGAAAACTGACGATTCTCACCGGGATCCGAAAAACCGATGAGTTTTCCGGAGTCCGCCCATCTGCAGATCTCATCGCGATACGCTTCCTCCGCAACGATCTGTATACCCAAAATAGCGGGATGTGCCGCTAACATCTCCAGACTGTACGCAATGATCGGCTTATTATTCACTTTGATATACTGCTTTGGTATCTCCGCGCCAAGACGCGTTCCGCTGCCGCCGGCCAGCAATATCGCATATACTTTTCTCACCCGTTTTCCTCCGCCTTCCTCTGTTCTACATCTGACTATCGGTGAAAACATCCATCCTCAAATATTTGTATTTTCTATCATAATAGGCTTTTTTAATAACGCCATTCGGTTCACGATATAGCTCCGGTCACCGTAATATGCATCACAAAAATCGACGGCCATATCCTCATATTCTGTCGTGCTCCCGATACACCAATCCTTCTTTGCCATATCTTCCCAAAGGCTTTCAAAGGAATCCCAAAGAATCCCATCTGCATCCTTCAAATACCGCTCCGCGACCCGATCTTTGATCCAAAGCAACGTCAATGCGTTCTTGTTCTCCTCAAAGATCTGTAGTGCCCGCTTTGCCTTTTCGATCGCAGCCTGTTTTTCTTCGGCGAGGATGCTCTCGGAAATGTGGTACAAAACCACTTTTTTCCCGCTTTTCTTTTGTATCCATTCCTGCGGATACTCCTTCGCC
>JAILOQ010000081.1 GCA_024690725.1 Lachnospiraceae bacterium | reverse complement strand
ATCGGAATCCGTTCCTGCAAGGAACTGATGCCGAACGTACCGATGGTTGCCGTGTTTGATACCGCCTTCCATCAGACGATGCCCAAGGAAGCATACTTATACGGGCTTCCGTATGAATACTATGAGAAATACAAGATCCGTCGTTACGGTTTCCACGGCACCAGCCATGACTTTGTCAGCAACCGTATCGCAGAGATCTTGGGAAAAAAGAGAGAAGATTTGAAGATCATCGTTTGCCACCTCGGAAACGGTGCATCGCTTTCCGCCGTAAAGAACGGGAAATGTATCGATACATCCATGGGTCTGACCCCCTTGGAAGGCTTGATCATGGGTACCCGAAGCGGTGACCTGGATCCTGCCATCATCAGCTTCATCGCAGCGAAGGAAAACCTTACGGCCGAAGAAGTGATCAATGTCTGCAACAAGAAGTCCGGAGTCTTAGGCTTATCCGGCGGATTCAGTTCCGATTTCCGCGATCTGACGGCGGCAGCAGCCGACGGCAATGAAAAAGCCGCATCCGCACTCGGTGCATGGGCATACAACGTTGCGAAATACATCGGTGCTTATACGGCAGCCATGAACGGTGTGGACGTGATCGTCTTTACCGCCGGTGTCGGTGAGAATAACTGTGAGGCACGTGCGGCAGTCATGCAGTACTTAGGCTATCTTGGCATCACACTCGACGAAAAAGCCAACGGTGTGCGCGGCGAAGAGATCCGCATCTCCACCGAAGACAGCAAAGTCGGCGTGTATGTGGTTCCTACTAACGAAGAATTGGCGATCGCAAGAGAAACGGTTCGCCTGGTAAAATAATAGGATATTTATGATCGATCGTTTTTTAAGAAGTCTGGTAACTAAAGAATGGACCATCGGGAAAAAGAAACCCTTCACCATCGGATTTTTGGACATCCTGCTTTTGGTTTGTGCCACGGTCTTTGCGGGCTACATCCGGTTTGCACTCCGGGATGTTGTCGCAGGTGATTATAAGATGTTCTTTGAACCGTGGGTGGCAACCTTACGCGAGGCCGGTGGCGGTATCAAGGGACTCGGCGCACATTTTGACTATGTGGATTATACGACGCCCTACCTTTTGATCCTGTCTTTCATCAGTATCTGCCCTTTGTGGAATACGCTGTATCTGATGAAGATGGTGTCCATTTTCTTCGATCTCGTGGCAGCGATCGCGGTGGCGCTCATCGTATATGAATGCACAAAGGATAGGAATAAGGCCTACATGACCTATACGATCATGCTTTTCCTTCCGACGGTTGTGGTAAACGGCGCACTTTGGGCGCAGTGTGACATTATCTTTTCGAGTTTTGTCATGCTCTCCATCCTGTTTTTGTTAAAGGATAAGCCCAATACGTCGCTGATCTTTTACGGCATCGCGTTTTCGTTCAAGCTGCAGACGTTGTTCATTGCACCTTTATATCTGATGCTCTGGGTGAAAAAGAAAATTGCGTTAAAGCATTTTCTTTGGTTGCCTGTGGTATACTTCATTGCGGTGATCCCTTCGTGGATCGCGGGGCAGAATCTGTGGGATCTTTTGACGGTGTATTTCTTCCAGGCTAACGGCGAGATGGATATTTATGCGCTTTCCCATAAGTTCCCCAACATCTATCAGATCATCGGAACGGATTCATTCCTGCGCGAATATGCGGATGCGGGTGTGTATTTTACCCTTGCGGTTTTGATGGTGCTTTTGTATTACATGGCGCGCAAGGATTTCACGTTTACAAAGTCTCTGATCCTTCGGATGGGAATGTTCTATGTGATGGTCGTGGTGTATTTCCTGCCGCATATGCATGAGCGTTACGGCATCCTGGCCGATCTTTTGGCCGTTGCCATTGCCATGACCGATTTCAAACGGTATTTCTATGTGCCGCTTGTGGCGGTTACTTGTTCTTTTGCCGGGTACCAGATGTACCTACGGCAGGATACGGTCATTCCGCTTTGGGTCTATGCGATCGCGTATCTCCTTTTGATGCTGAAGCTGGGATTCGATATCTACCGGGAGATCACGGCAGAACATGCAGCAAAGGCTGCTTCCTAACCTATGCAGACAAAGATCATATTTGAAGACAATTCCATATTGGTGATCCACAAGCCCGCGGGACTTGCCGTGGAAACCTCCGTCGTAGGTCGGATGGATGTGGTGAGCGAATTGAAAAATTATTTAAAAGGTCACTACCTCGGTATGATCCATCGCCTGGATCAGCCGGTAGAGGGCCTTTTAGTTTTTGCCAAGACGAAGGCGGCGGCGTCTTCGCTGAGTGCGCAGCTTGCGGACCACCGCTTAAAAAAGCGGTATACGGCCATTGTTTGTGTACCGAAGGACAGACAACGGGAGTTTTTGGAGTTGTACGGAGCAAAGAACGGCAGGAACTTAAAAGACTACCTGAAAAAAGAAGGGCCGGTGTCCGTGATCGCAAAAAAAGGCGAGCCGGGAGCCAAAGAAGCGCGTCTTACCGCGTATGTGACGGAATGCGGGGATCTGTGTGAAGAATGCCGTTGTATGCCGGCCACCTTGTCAGTCTCGATCGAAACCGGGCGGTTTCATCAGATCCGTGTGCAGCTTTCGCATGACGGCTATCCGCTTTTGGGCGATCAAAAATACGGAAATGAAATGTCGCAGATGCTTACAAAAAAACAAGGGCTCCGGAATGTCGCCCTTGCCTGTGATAGACTATCGTTCTTTCACCCGGAAACGGGGAAGGAAGTGACATATGAGATCACGCCTTTTTGTGGGCGTTGATCACGGCTTCGTTATCGTCCGGCAAAAAGGCGCCGGGGTGGATCTTTTTCTGCAACTCATCGTATTGGCGATACATGTACTGGCAGGAGTTTTCCAAAAGAAAATAGTGCATGATATAGGGAACAAGCAGTACCATCAGTGCCAAAAAGAGCAGCACCAGCTCCGGATGAAACGCGACATACATCAAAAAGAATACGGCGAAGGCGAGGATGGCGAAGGTCAGCATGACGAATTCGTGTACCAGGCGCTCATGCATGAAAAAGGCAAGCTGCTTTTCGTGCTGCACACAGAGTTCCTCATAACTTAATCCGCTGGTGTTTTCGGTTAACATGGCATCCATATAGGCCATGTAGGCTTTGATTCGTTTGGTCATGATATCAGTCCTTTCCTAAGAACCATTATACACCCAAACGGGCTTCTTATGGTATGATAGAGAAGACGAAACAGAAAAGCAAGATCATGGCGGACGGTGTTTGGGACCGTTTCGGATGGGAAATCGGATGGAAATAAAACTGGAGATTCCGCGGGATGTGGAAGCGATCATTCATATATTGGAAGAAGCGGGCTATGAGGCCTATGCCGTGGGCGGTTGCGTTAGGGATGCGATCCTCGGACGGGAGCCGAATGACTGGGATATCACGACTTCGGCGATGCCGGAAGAGGTAAAGGCGCTGTTTTCTTATACGATCGATACCGGGATCGAGCACGGAACCGTGACGATCATGATGCACAAAATCGGCTATGAGGTCACGACTTACCGCATCGACGGGAAGTATTCCGATCACAGGCATCCGGAAGAGGTAACCTTTACCAGGAGCTTAGAGGAAGACTTAAAGCGCAGGGATTTTACGATCAATGCGATGGCTTATAACGAGCGTTCGGGCTTAGTCGATCTGTTTGGCGGACAGAGCGATCTAAAAGAGGGCGTGATCCGTGCGGTGGGACTCCCCCGGGAACGGTTTTCGGAGGATGCGCTTCGTATGATGCGTGCGGTACGCTTTGCGGCGCAATTGGGATTTTCGATAGAACCGGAGACGGCGGAGGCGGTAAAGGCCTTGGCACCGACGATCAAGGATATCAGCGCGGAACGGATCCAGGTGGAGCTGGTAAAGCTTTTGGAAAGTGACCATCCCGAAAGGATGCGGACCTTGTATGAGCTGGGGATCACGGCAGTGATCATGCCGGAGTTCGATCGGATGATGGAAACGGAACAACACAATCCGCATCACATGTACACCGTGGGAGAACATTCCATCCGTGCCACGCAGGCCATACGGGCGGATAAGGTTTTGCGGCTGGCGATGCTGTTTCATGATATCGCAAAGCCCATAACGAAAACAACGGACGAAGCGGGCATCGATCATTTTCACGGACATCCGCAAAAATCCGCCGAGATGGCGCATACGATCATGCGGCGGTTAAAATTTGACAATGCCTCTACCGATCTGGTGGCAAGACTTTGCAGGTACCATGACCGGAACATCGAGCCGAATCCGCGCGCGATGCGAAGGGCATTGCATGAAATGGGAGAGGATCTGTTTCCCGTTCTTTTTACCGTAAAACAGGCTGACATGGAGGCACAGAGTACCTATAAAAGAGAAGAGAAACAAAAGCTTCTGGATGAGATGGAAGCGTGTTATCTTGAAGTGATAAAGGCAGGCGATCCGGTGAACCTCGGCGCGCTTTGCGTAAAAGGAAAAGATCTGATGGAATGGGGTATGAAACCCGGGCCGCAGCTCGGCGTTATGCTCAAAGCGCTTTTGGATGAAGTGATCGAGGATCCGGCGCGAAACACAAAGGAAGAGTTAAAGAAACTGTATGAAGCAAAAAAGAGTGAGATTCTTTAATTTTATAGCGATCCTTCTTTGCTCCGTCGTACTTATGGGCTG
>JAILOQ010000002.1 GCA_024690725.1 Lachnospiraceae bacterium | reverse complement strand
AGCGAAGAAGGCGGCAATTCTGTTGGGTGTTTTTTTTGGATTGATGATGGCCGGTGCGGCAATGTTTGTGCCAAGTATCCTCGGTATTTCCGAAGGGGGTATTGCGCATTTGGCGGTTAACGGTGTGCAGATCTTGGCCCTTAGCATGCCGTTTGTTTCCCTGCTTTATCTTCTTACTTCTTATAATGTCTTGACGAATAAGATCATTTTCGGCGTCGTGATCGCATCGTTATATGAATTGATCTTATCAGCGCCGTTGGCTATGATTTTGGGAAATATCTTTGGAATATACGGTGTTTTTATCGGTGTTTGTGTGGCCCCTGCGTTGACATGGCTCGTCGTCAAATGCTATGTGCAGTTGAAGGAAGGAAAAGACGCATGGCCTTTGCGTCTTGCGGGCAAGACCAAGCAGGCATTTCTGTTTGATTTTAAGGTGGAGCCTCAGAGCATCGTGGAGACGCAGACGAAGATCGAAACGATATTGAAATCGAATGATATTCCTTCCGAGGCAGTCATTCGTTGTGTGTTTTTGTTTGAGGAAGTGTTCATGGAGATCTATGATAAGAACGGGCAAAAACCGGTGAGTGGTGAATGCGTGATTTCTTTGACCGAGGATGCCATTCAGATGATCGAAATAGATGACGGAGTCATATTTACGATGGGGGATGAAATGGAGGATTTACATTCTCTGAGAGAATATGTGCTGAGCCGTGCGATCACGAATTGGAGTGGTTCGTTGGATTATTTAAAAGCGATCAGTTTTAACAGAAACAGATTTTTGGTACATTTAAAAGAAGAAAGCGATCAAGGAGACGAGGTATTATGAAGCAACAATCCATGCGGGATGATCCGAGGATCGTCTTGTTCTTTCCGATTTTCTTTGCGGCCACATGCTCCAATTTATTGGATTGTGTATCCATCCTGTTGGATGAGATGATCATTGGAAACTTATTTGATGATGCGGCTTTCGGAGCGATCAATATGATAGAACCGTTTCTGATGACGGAAAGCTTTTTGGGGTATTTGATCTGTATCGGTGGAGTGGCACTGATCATTCGGGCCGACGGTCAAAAGTCATATGATCTGATCGATACTATTTTTTCGCACTGTGTTACATCCTGCCTTCTTTTGGGTGGGATATGTTTCGCTGTATATACGATCTTTGAAAACCAAATGGCACAGATGGTATCCAATGGAACAGAGGCAATGCCTTATGTTCTTCAGGCCATCTCATGGAATCGTCTGGATGCACTGGTGGAGCCGTTATACATCTTCCTGTTTTCCTATGTGCTTCTCAGGGGCGGAAGTTTTTATGCCTTGGCTGTGACCATATTGGAGATCGCTTCCAACTGTCTGTTGTCGGTTGTGTTGGGAAGGACGATGGGAATCGGCGGCGTTGTGTTTGCGACCGGGCTTGCGTATTGCATCGGTATCGTTCTGATCGTTCTGTATTTCTTATTAAAGAAGGAACAGATCAATGTGAAGCTTGGGTTTATACCGGCGTTTGCAAAAGAGATTACCGTGATCAGTTTTCCGGAGGGGAGTTATGTGCTCTCGCTTGCGCTTATGGAAGCCGTGATCAATCAAATAGGAATTAGGAATTACGGCATAAAGGGCATTGCCGTTGCTGCGGTTGTGATCAATGTTTATGAAATCGTCATATATGTTTCCGAAGGTATCAGTCAGTATGAGACGGCGGCGTTGAATGAGTATCTCGGGCAGGGAAATCGGGAGTTGGTATCGAAATGTATCCGTACCACGGTCCGAGCGGCGTGCATTGAGGGCTTGGTCATCTCTGTCTTGTATTATGGATTGGCAAAAGAGGTCGTATCCATTTTTGACATTAACGATCCTGCAACATGCTTGGCGGCCGAGACCGCAGTGCGACTTGTTGCGATCATCCCCATTGTTATATGTTTTACGAGAATTCTTGCTATTTTCTATCAGTATACCAACAGGGTTCGAAGAGCATCCTTTCTTATCATTATGTCATGGGGATTCTTACCTGCATTGTTTGGGTGGCTGTTTGGAAAGATTTCCTTAAACGGGCTTACGGTCGGCGTGATTGTGGGGTCCACCCTCGCATTGCTTTTTATGATCTTGTATGTCACAGTGCTGAAAAAAGAAAAACTTATGGAATATCAAGAGCAGGTATCCCATAACGTTTGACAGTAGAGGATATATCTATGTAAATGTAGGATAAATATTTAACGCAGTCGGCCCCACCTATAAGCATTCGTATAGGTGCTTAAAATAGAACAGAACGTCAGAAAAGGAGATTTGTCATGGCAAAGCAGGCAACGGATCAGGCAAGGCAGCAATTGCAGAAAGTGTTCGATAAGCTCGGTAAGTTCGGTGGAACGATACAGACAAAGAAACCGGAGGAGTGGAAAACGTTCGACCTTGAGGTGGAACGCATGGACAAAGAAACCAAAGACATCATGATCGGGGTGTTTCACTCCGTTGACGGTGAAGTCCTTTTTTATCCCCAGTTTCGTCTGTCATTAAAAATGGAGGAAGACAGCATTGTCGAGGCTTATATTCATAACTGCATCAAGCAAACGATATTCGGGACGACGGAAATCGATTCCGAAGACTTGATCACGGGATTTGGAAATGTCGAAAAGACTACGCCAGGTTTGGAGCAGGAATTTACTGATTTCATGGAAGATATTGCGAAGAAGGGTCCGTATCTGACAAAGCCCGAAAAGATCACAAAATACGACAGAACCCTTGCGGAAGCCTAAACGATCGCCGGAGTCGTATCGAAGACGCAGTGAAACCGAAAAGAAAAAAGGAAACGACAACAGGGAGATGCGTATGGAAAAGAAAAGATGCAATTTCAACTTCGGGTCCCGGAAAAACAAGGTTTCCGAGAAGTTTCTTTTGTATCATGATACCCGTTGGTGTAAACCCGAGCATGAGGACAAAGAACTGTTTGCGATGCTGATACTGGAAGGCATGCAGGCGGGTGTGAGCTGGGATATCATTCTGAACAAAGAAGATAATTTTCGCGAAGCGTTTGACGGTTTTGATCCGGAAGTCGTTGCAAAATATGATGACGCTAAGATAGAGGAACTCATGCAGAATGCGGGGATCATAAGGAACCGCAGAAAGATCGAAGCTGCGATAGAAAACGCAAAGGCATTTCTAAACGTGCAAAAAGAGTTCGGAACGTTTGATAAATATATCTGGGGATTCACCGATGGGACGGTGATCGATCACCATCTGCAGGATGGAAATGATATGCCCGCGAAAAACGAACTGTCGGAAAAAGTGAGTGCGGATCTGAAAAAACGCGGTTTTAAATTCGTGGGTGCTACGATCGTTTATTCCTATATGCAAGGCATCGGCATTATCAACGATCACTGGGAGTACTGTGATTACCGATGATGGCGATACCATAAACAAAGAAATGCAACTGTTAACATGAACGAAAACATTGGGGGCACATATGGAGGAAAAGAAAAAGCACAGGATAACCATGATCTTGAAAGTGCCGGATCGCATCCGACATGCAGGTGAAAGTGAGAAAAATTGATAAATAGTACGGTGGACAAGTTTTGTACTATTTTGGAATAATGGTATAATAAACCCATGAGACATTTGACGGAAGATATCAAGAGTAAGAACTTCAGACAGGTATATTTGCTGACGGGGGATCAGGACTATCTGCGCCATCAATACAGAGATCGGCTTTCGGAAGCAATCTTGGATGGTGGTGATAAGTCGAATCTCTCGTATTTTTCCGGCAAGGACATTGTACAGGAGAAGATCGTGGACTTGGCGGAAACGATGCCGTTCTTTGCCGATCGGAGAGTGATCGTCATTGAAGACAGCGGTCTGTGCAAAGGCGGCGGCGATGTGCTCGCAGATTATCTTTCTGCGCCCTGTGAGTCGACCTGTTTTATTTTTGTTGATCCGGAGACCAATAAGTCTACACGACTGTATAAGGCAATCGCAAAGATCGGTTACGTTGCGGAGTTTAAAACTCCGGACGAAGGAACGCTTCGCACATGGATCAGCAGGATGGCGGAAGGTGAAGGGGTTAAGATGGAGCCGCGCGCATTGGCATTATTTATGACGCGCTGCGGAACAGACATGATCCACATCAAGTCGGAGATGGATAAACTGATCTCCTATTGTTGTATGCGCAAAGTCATTACCGAAGCCGATGTAAAGGAGATCTGTTCGGAAGTAACGGAGAACCGTATTTTTGAAATGCTGGATGCCGTGGCAGCAGGCAAGGCGGACAGGGCCATTCATTTATATAACGATCTTTTGGAACTAAGAGAAGCCAGGGGCAAGATCCTTGTTTTGATGACGCGACAGTTTAATCAGCTGTTGCAAACGAAGCTTCTGATGGAAAAAGGATATAACGGACCGTTGATCGCGAAAGAACTCGGTATGCGGGAATTCGTTGCGGAGAAGAATATGCGACAGGCAGCGAAGTTTAAGCGCACGACTTTGCGAAAAGCGTTGGAAGAATGCGTACAGGCGGATGAAGATATTAAGACCGGACGGCTTTCCGAGGTCTATAGTTTGGAGATGCTGATGGTGACGTTGGCAAGTCGACAGAAACTGCATTAAAGAGGGGGATGATGATATGGATGGTTTTTTGGCGCTCGTAGTATTCGTGGTTATTGTTATGGCCGTGAAGAAAAACGCAAATAAAGGGAATACGGCAAGGCCGAATGTGCCCAGAAATAATGCGCAGGATGAGTTGGATCGACTGTTGCGTCAGCCTATGACTTCGAGCCGCGGTTCGAGTACGATCCCGACAAATCTACGCGACAGCATGCGGACGACGAACACATCGGATGTGCGGGCGAGACAGAACGGCGCTGCTTCACAGATGATCTCAAGTGGACAGTACCCGCAAAGAACGGTTGGCACCGGCACACAAACTGCCGCAAAAGGAACTGTCTCGGCACGTACAGAAACCGCAACGGAACCGGAAGCGACCAAGACGACGGATTATCTGGAAGAAAAAGCGAGACTCGATCAGATCGAGCATATGAAGGAGAAGAAAGAAGAACAGGTGCGTATGGCCAAAATATACGGCAGGCAGCCGGTTGGCGGGCGGTATTTACTGGGGGATCCCATACCGAACGGACAGCGCATTGTCTGTTGCAGTTATTGTGGAGCTGAGAACTTGGTCAACTACAATTACAGTGGCGGATGTGATTGCTATTTCTGTCGCACCGAATTATAGAAGCACGCAATTTTTTATTGTTTTATGCGCGTTTTCTACGTATAATATACAAAGTGAGGGTATTATGGGGATAGGTGTGGCCTACACATACTTTTAAGCATGATATTATGTGTGGAGAGGAAGAATTATGAAAAACACAGTGGTTAAGCGATTATTCACAACTATCTTATTGGTTTTCGTTTTGATGGCGGGAATGCTGACCTATACATTTGTTTCGTTTTACCGCAGTTCCAAAGCAAGTATCATGGAGCTGGGCGAGAGTAATATGAACAGTCAGGCCACCATGATCGAAAACTACATCAATACCGGTAAAGAGATCCTCTGGGTATCTGCCGATACTGTGAATTTTATGATGAGAAACGGTGAGTCCAATGAAGATATCCTTGAGTTTTTGACCGAGGAGACACAAAAGGCTCAGACGGAGATCGATGATAACTTTACCGGTATCTACGGATATGTCAATGGAGAGTACATAGATGGTAGCGGTTGGGTGCCGCCGAATGATTATGTACCCCAGTCCCGCGACTGGTATATTGCCGGAATGGAAGCAGACGGCGAAGCGACCATCGTCGCACCTTATCTTGATGCACAAACACATACGATCATGATTTCGATCAGTCAGCTCTTATCGGATGGTGAGAGTGTTCTTTCTTTGGATATCGCTTTGAAGGAAGTGCAGAGCATCACGGAAAGCATGACCATGAACGACATCGGTTACAGTTTCATTATAGACAAAAACGGATTGATCGTTGCGCACACTGATGCGGCTCAGAAGGGTGAACAATATCCAAAGAACCAGGAGCAGGCGAATATGCTCGCGAAGATCCGGGCAGCTTCCAGCGCACGTTTTGAGATGGAACTCGACGGTGAGAAATGTACGGTCTTTTCCAAGGAAGCGGCGGGCGACTGGTATGTCGTGATCGTCGCGAACAATACGAAGATGCTGGAAGATCAGACCAGACAGCTGTGGATCTGTATTATCCTGTCGATCCTCGTGCTTGCGATCATCTTTCTTTTTACAGCAGCTTCTGCTTCGAATATTGCGAAATCACAGAACAAGGAGCGGGAGAGTCGCGAGAAACTCGATCGCGTGAATATGAATATTATCCGGTCACTTGCGTATACCATCGATGCAAAGGACCGTTATACGTCCGGTCACTCCCAGCGAGTGGCGGAATATTCTTTGGCGATCGCCAAGCGCATGGGCAAGTCCGAGGAGGATCAGAAGATCATTTATTATGCCGGACTTTTGCATGACGTTGGTAAGATCCGTGTGCCCGAGGCCGTGATCAATAAGCCCGGAAAGCTCACGGATGAGGAGTTCGACCAGATCCGCGTGCATCCGGTCAGTGGATATCATATTTTGCGTGATATTCATGAGGATGAGAGGATTGGTTACGGTGCGAAATATCATCATGAGCGGTATGACGGAAGCGGTTACCCGAATGGGCTCGAAGGGGAGAATATCCCCGAGATTGCGCGTATCATCGGTGTTGCGGATGCGTATGATGCCATGGCCAGCAACCGAAGTTACAGAAATGCACTTCCTCAGGATGTGGTGCGTGGCGAGATCGAAAAAGGCAAGGGCCGTCAGTTTGACCCGCGTATTGCGGATATCATGCTGAAGATGATCGACGAGGACAAGGAATACAAGATGTGTCAGACCGATAAGGATATTCGCGATATCCTCGTGATCGATGATGAGCCGATGAACGTGAAGATGGTAGAGAAGATCTTGAAGGATATCCCGTCCATCCACGTATTAAAGGCCCTGAACAAAGAACAGGCAATGGAACGACTTGAAACCAGAGAAGTGGCATTGATCCTGCTCGATCTGAAGATGCCTGATATTGACGGATTTGATCTTTATAAGTTAATCCGTGAAAAATATAATATGCCCGTGATCCTGATGACGGCCGATCGCAGTATCGAGACGGTACAAAGGATTGCGGAACTCGGCATTGACGATTATATTACAAAACCGCTCAATGCATTTGTGACAAGGGAAACTGTTTACGGAATTATTAACTACTAGGAAGACAGGAGAAATGAAAGAAAAAGTAAGAAAACTGATACAGATGCTCTTTCGGGAGGAGTTGGATATCCAGCACAGGCTGCTGAATCTGATTTTGTCGGCGGCGCTTGTGGGCGGCTTAGGCTCGTTGATCGTGACCATTGTCATCGGTGGATATATGAGTGCTATCGTGACGGCCATACTCCTACTGGCCGTGATCACGTCTCTCTATCTTTCGGTCGTAAAGAATAAGACTACGGCAGCAGCTGTTCTTATCACTTCTCTTGCGAATATCGTGATCTTTCCGCTGATGTATTTCGGCTCCGGCGGAATGTATTCCGGCATGCCGATGTGGTTTGTCTTAGGATTGATCTTTACCTTTCTTACGTTAAAAGGAAAAGTCTGCTATGTCATGTATGCGATCAATCTGATCGTCATGATCGGCAGTATTTTTATCGGTGAGCGATTCCCGCAGCTGATCGCGGAAACACCGGAAAACTTTATGCTGCAGGATATCGTTCAGACCATAGTTTCTGTCTCTGCCATCATCGGCATAATTTTCAAATATCAGACCTACGTATATGAAAAGCAGAGAACGCGGATCTTGGAAAAAGATGAACAGCTTCACATCGCGAATGATGCGAAGAGCCAGTTCCTTGCGAATATGTCGCACGAGATCCGGACACCGATCAACGGCATCATCGGCATGAACAACATGCTGCTGGAAGAGCTTGATCATGACGGCGATCCGGAGAGAATCCGCGAATGTGCAAAGAACGTCAACAGCGCCAGTCAGACCCTTCTTTCCATTATCAATGATATTCTCGATATTTCCAAGATCGAGTCGGGTAAGATGGAATTGATCCCCGTTGATTACGAGTTATTCTCCGTTTTGAACGATTGCTATAACATGGTAAAGTCACGTGCAGATGATAAAAATCTGGACGTCGAAATGGAGATCGACAGCGGTATTCCCTCCATGCTTTACGGAGATGAGGTACACCTTCGTCAGATCATCAACAACCTTCTTTCCAATGCAGTGAAGTATACGCATTTCGGTAAGGTAACACTCCGCATGCGCGAAATGTCACGTAAGGGCAAGGACATTACGATGATGATCGAAGTAGAGGATACGGGTATCGGTATCAAAGAAGAAGATATCGAGAAACTCTTCGATAACTTCAGCCGACTTGACGAAAAGAAAAATCGCAAGATCGAAGGGACCGGATTAGGACTTTCTTTGACCAGGAAGCTGGTTCGCCTCATGGGCGGCGAGATCCGGGTGAAGAGTGTATATGGAAAGGGCTCGGTATTTACGGTGGTCCTCCCGCAGCATGTTGTAAGCTATGAGCCGATGGGAGATTTTGGCGAAAAGTATAAAGCCTATATTCATAAGTCGAGTGAGAGCAAGGCGCAGCTCGAGATTCCGGATACGAAGATTTTGGTCGTTGATGATGTTGAGATGAACATCAAGGTATTCAAGGGACTTTTGCGAAAGACAAAGGCACAGATCGATACTGCATTCTCCGGAGAGGAATGTTTGGAGAAAGTAAAGGAAAAGAAGTACGATCTGATTTTTCTGGATCATATGATGCCGGAAATGGATGGTGTGGAAACGCTCCATCATATGCAGGAAGATACGGAACATAAAAATGCGGACACCCCTGTCATTGTGCTTACGGCCAATGCGATCGTCGGTGCGAAGGAACAGTATATTAAAGAAGGTTTCGTGGATTATTTGTCAAAGCCCGTGCAGCAGGAAGAACTGATCGGTATGATTGGCAAGTATCTCAAAAAGGAGGTCATTATGAGCGAAGAAGCAAACAATCAGGTAGGTGGACTTGCAGGGCGTTTCCCCATGTTGGATACGGACGCAGGTTTGAAGTATTGCATGAATGACGAGGAGTTTTACCTGGAGATGCTCGTCACATATTTAGACGGTGATAAGCGCGCGCAGCTTGCGGACGCCCTGGAAAAAGAAGATTTTAAGAATTACGAAACGTTTGTGCATGCCTTGAAGAGCACATCGTTAAACATCGGTGCTTCCATGCTTTCCGAGCATGCAAAGGCACTGGAGTTTGCGGCAAAAGAGGATAACTTCGAGTATATCAGAGTGCATCATGCGGAAGTGATGGCCGAGTATGACAATCTGATGAAGGAACTTGAAGAGCGTATTACCGACGAGGAGAAAGAGACGTATCGCGAGTAACGTGCGGGGAGATATTATGAAAAAGAGATTTTTGGCGATCATGTTGTGTGTTGTGATGTGCGCATCGATGATCACGGGTTGCGGTGCAACCGAGACAGCTGTGGAACCGACGGATACGACTTCGGAAACGGAAGAAGCGAGCGAGGAAGAGGACGAGACGGAAGAAGCAGAAGTTGAAGAAGAGGATGCCGAGGAAGGCATCGATGATGATACGTATGAAAAGGTCGTTGATGAGATCGATACCTTGGGCGATGTTGATGTAGTAAAAGAAGGAACGAATGTAAAACTCACCATCCCTGCGGAGTACGAAGAAGGTACCACACAGGAGATGTTGGATGAAGCGGTCAAGAAGAAGGGATACAAATCTGCGACATTAAATGATGATGGCAGTGTAACCTATGAGATGACAAAATCTCAGCACAGAGAAATCCTTCGTACCGTTGCATCAACGATCGACGAGTCGTTGGCTGATCTCGTCGGTTCCGATACCTATCCGAATATCACGGATATCACTGCGAACAGTGATTATACGGAATTCAAGGTGACCACAAAGAATGAGGAACCTGATATTACGGAAACATATATCGTTGTGGGACTTTATATCTATGGTGGTATGTATGGTATTTATAATGGTCAGAAAGTCGATAACATCCATGTGGATTTTCTGAATGATAAGACCAAAAAAGTCATTTCTTCCATGGATTCGAAGGATATGGAAACCTGATTTTCCGAAGCTTTGAGGGTGATTTATGTATGCGGATGAGAAGATGATCATCAAGCTTAACTTATAAGTTATTCCGCACCCCCTTATTATTTATGAAATGAAAGCTTAATATACGAAAGAAATCTTTCGGCAATCGGGGTAAAAGCTTGATATTTGTTCCAAGCAATATATATTTTATTTTCAAGCAATGGAGACAGTGGCCTGAATATGAGTCCACTGTCTTTTGATGTATCTACAAGGTGTTCATATGTCAATAGATATCCAAGTCCTTCTCGTGCAAAAATAGAGCCATTGTAGGAAAGCCGAAATGTTCCTTCAAGATTTAATTCCGAGAATCGGCTTCCTGCCCAGTTTTTGATATCACCATTCCAGGCCTGTTCAGAACAGAATAAAGGCAGGTCCTTAAGGTCATCCAAGCGGATGGCTTTTTTCTTTGCAAGCGGATCATTTGATGGAATTACCAGTCCCCAAGTATCTTTTTGGGGAAATTCCAGAAATTCTAATTTTTTACTGTCAGGAAGCTCAACTAGAACAATAAAGTCAAGAAGACCCTTATCAAGTTTTTCAGATAACTGTTCCGTGTCACCACTTGTTATATGGTAATGCAGGTTTGGATAATTTTGCTTAAAATCTTTAATTGATCTGGCAAGGTACCTGAGTTGGTAGGATTCTGCTAATCCGAGATAGAGCTCTCCCCCACTTATATCGTCAAGTGTAATAAATTCCTGTTCAATCTTATCAGCCATACGAATAAGGTCTTCAGCTCGATTACGCAATAGAATACCTTCATCTGTAAGTTTTATACTGAAGCTATGTCTGGTGAAGAGTTTTTTACCAAGTTCATTTTCTAATGATTTTAACTGCTTTGAAAGCGTTGGCTGGGTTACATGTAGAATCTCGGCTGCACGACTCATATTTTCTTCTCTTGCAACGGCAAGAAAGTATCTAAGTGTTCGTATTTCCATAATTTTCTCCATACTCAGAACTGATTATTCACAGTGCAATGCTCATTCACGGTACACTGCGCATTCACAGTGCACTCAAAATGCTACGCATTTTTCGTTCTTCGGCATTCGCCGAATATGTATAGAGATAATTATGTGCTTTCGTAAGCAAGCTTCCGACACACATATTATCTCTATACATGCACTGCTCATTGCTATATGATATGCCTAAAAGGAATATCATGATATTCATTATAACCATTAGTGAGAGTAATGACAAGTATATACAATAAAAAATGAAAAAAGAGAGGTGCCATGCAATGGATGAATATCATGAGATTGGAAGAAAAGTTGACTGTATGGACTATGCGATTAGAAAAATGACAAATGAATGTGAGAATGGAGGTATAGGAAAATGATTAGAAAAGAAGAGCTTAATCTTGTAACAGAATGGGATAAGACATTTCCTAAAA
>JAILOQ010000152.1 GCA_024690725.1 Lachnospiraceae bacterium | reverse complement strand
ATATACCCTACCAATACTATAAAAATAAAGGAGTGCAATTAAAAGGGTATATCAATGATACAATGTTGGAGTATTCAGAAAAAGGTTATCAATTTTTATAATTATTTGATGGTTGTTGAAAGTATTACAGAAACTGGAGGTGGATATCATCAAGAATAATAGAATATTGAAGTGTCTTCTCATTATATATGTTCTTTTACGAGCAAATACAGTTTATGCAACAACCTATGAGTATGACGATCTTGGACGATTGATCAAGGTTATGGAAGAGAACGGGACGGTAATGGAATATTCATATGATGAGGCCGGCAATCAGACGACAGTACGTGTATCGGGGGGAGATGACGGGAAGAGTGGAAAAAGTCCTTCTTTAAATGACGGGGAGAAGACGGATGTACCCGGTAGCGGGACAAACTCGAATGGCAATAGGAAACAAACAACTTCGGATGGTATGACGCTGAAAACAAACCGTGATGGAAGTATCACTGTAGGAAAGCAGTCGGAAGCTGAGACTTTGAATCAGCCAAAGTCTGTTGCCGACAAATCAAACGAAATTTCTGCCGTTGAGGAACCGGAAGAGGAACAGAGGGAGGAAGATATGTCGAATCCGGAAGAGCGTGCAGAATCCTCTGATCATTTTATGGCTATGGGCATAGCTGCGTTTGCTGCATTGGGAGCGTGCTTGGCAGTGGTATTTATACGAAAATCGACACGGAGTGAAAAGTGATCTTCGTGGATTTCTTTTCTGTCTGTTTGTTAAGTTTCCAAGGGGAAAAATCCCGCCTTGACAGAAATGCAATATGCCCTAAAACTTAATTAATATCGGGAAACCGATAGGGGCTGACCGAAAGGTCCTGGTCCACCTTATCTTCAATCAACTTCAAGCAGAAAATCACGGATTATGTCGGCAAACCGGTTCGGATGCTGACCCTGGGGAGAGTGGCCGCAGCCTTCCATATAACAGTGATATAGGTGACGACTATGGACATAGAAAAAATAGATTTGCATGATGAAAAGCTGATAAGTATAAATATGGGTTCAAAATTTGATTTTTTTGATGAGATAATAATAAAAGTTGAGCATCAAAATAATGCGTTGATAATTCAATGTACGAACTGTTATTCGGCTAAGTTAGATTGCAATATGTTTATAAGTGGATGTGATACTATAAGAAGCTTTTATATGGAAAATATTACAATGGAAAAAAATATAAGCAAATCCGATGGCAGATAGTTTTTGTTTTTTTAATTGTCTACTTGACGGGGAGCAGTTCATTCTGTCCGGGAGGCTTTTTCTTTGTTCCGGAAGGGAAAGCATACAAGTTGGGTTACATAAACATGCAAACTTGTATGTATAATCCTGTTAACATTTTGCGTTTTGTGTGTACAAAATTGACGAGAAGCAAAATCGCACTTGCATTTTAGGGTTACATAAATTATCCTATATATACATTGGGGATAGTCTGCCCGAATGTCTAATATGTTTGGGCAAAACAGACGATAGAAAGATAATGGGACACGTCCCGTTTCTTTATTATGCATGGAGTTCGCGGGAACGGAATCCCGCGACCGGGGAGGAAGACGTTTCATGAAGTACAATCTAAGGCAGAATTTTTGGTCAAAAGTTAGACGGGGACTGGCGCTTATTCTGGTTGCAGTTATGGTGCTGAACATCGGGCTGCAGCATCCGATCGATGTAAAGGCGGATACGTCCGATGCACTGATCGATTTCATCAATGAGGTTTCCATTTCGAAGGCAACGGAAGGAGACGATGCCCTGACGGAAACGGGGGATACGTGGAGTACGATCAAGCCGGATGTTACCTATGGGTTAAACCTTTCGTTTAGGGAAAACTCGGGCGGTCTGCAGTTTGTGGAAAACGGTGCACAGATGACCTATGCCCTTCCTGCCGGAGTGGCTGCGGTGGCCAAATCCGGTACGATCAATATTTCCGTGACGTTGGACGGTGTAACCTATGTGGTTCATGATAATCCGTTTACCGTGGATGATAGCGGAAATCTGGTGGTGAATTTTAATACCGCGGATGATAATTATGCGCATCTTTTGGAATCCTCCAATGCGCGATTCAATGTTGTGTTCAATGCGAAGTTTAATCTCTCCAACGGCAGCAATACGCTGGATTTCGGTAACGGGATCACGAAGACCGTTATCGTGGATGCTTCGCATAATGCGAGTGTGAATAAAAGCTGTTCTTTGCTCAGTAACGGTAAGATGCAGTATACCATTACCGTGAATTCTTCGGGTACCAGTGAGAATATCTCCATTGCGGATACGATCACGGGCAGTGCGCTTACGCTGGATCCAAGTTCCATTTCCGTAAGCGGCATCGATTCTTCGTTGTTTTCTACGACGTCTTCGTCTTCAACCGGTTTTAATGCGACGATCTCAAAAATGACACATGGACAGACCGCGGTGATCACGTATACCGCGGATGTGGATTATACGCAGGCGGACAGTTCTACCGGTAAGATCTCAACCACGCAGACAGGAAATGATGTGGAGATCTCCGTTACGGATGATTCCGATCCGAGCGATAATACATCCACGACTTCAAAGGAGATCGAGGCGACCTCCATTTCGTCAAAGAGCGGTACGGTGGTTGATGACGGTGCCGGAACTGCGACCATTACCTGGACGGTTGTGGTAAACAGTCAAAACCTCATGTCGTTAAACGGTAAAACGATCACGGATACCTTCGGTGCCGGGGAAGGGCAGAGCTATGTTACGGGATCGTTTACGGTAAAGAAGATCGCAGCGGACTGGTCTTCTGTTACGGAGAATCCGACGCCGGTTACATCCTCGGAAGGCTGGAGTTATACATTTAACGATACCGAGCCTTACCGGTATGAGATCACGTATCAGACAACGGCAGATGTTTCGACGGTTACGACATCGAAGACGTTCAATAACAATGTATCTTATCCGTATGGAAGCAAAGACGGTACGGCGGTTTATACTACGACCGGAGATAATGCGTTTACGATCGATAAAGCGGTGTCTAATGTATCATCCTCACAGATCACATGGACGATCACGGTACATGTGCCGAAAAACGGTATTAGTCCGTTGGTTGTTGAAGATACCTATCCGGCATTAGGGGGATATCAAGATACTTTCTCAAGTGCTTCGATCACATCCGGTCTGACAGGTGATGAGCATGGGGATCTTGATACGTCGGATTCGACCAAATTGAAATATACATTCTACAAAACTGCGGGAACATCGGACCCCGGTTTGAGTGCGACCACAAACGGTCGTGATGTGGTGATCACGGTAGTTACGAATGTAAACAGCGACTGGCTGGAAGCGGCGAAGGAAACCTCCTGGCTTCAGACACATAAAAATACCGCAACCGCAACGAGTAATGAGATCACGATCCGGGATACCGCGGAAACGACACCGATCGCGGCGAGCATCAGTAAGAGCGGATCGGTACAGGGAACTGTGGATGACGGATCGGGAAAAAAGCTCCCGTATTACAAGTATGAAGTAAAGATCTCCGGTGTGGATTTAAATCAAACGAATGTTACGATCACGGATGATTTGCCCTCTTATTTGGAGTTATATTCCACATCGTATGATCATCTGCGTTTCTATGGTGGCGATCAGTATTATCAGGGAAATGATTCGACCGGTACGGTAACGGCTTCGGCAACTTCCGGGACGATAAGTTTTACGATTCCCACGGCAAATATTGCGAAAAACGGCGATGCGGCCTACGGTTATTACAAGTTGGTTTACTATGCAAAAGTAAAGAATGCAGCGGAACTTGCAAATATGACTACGGCGGCACTTTCGCAAGATGATAATACGCTCGACATTGTGAATAACGCGACGTATTCCGGAAATACTGCCGGCAGTACGATCACATATAAACCGGATGACAGTGAGTTGATCACGAAGGAATTGTTAAACAGCGATAAGATCAACGACGATTCGGATGCATCGAATTATAAGATCGCAAAGTATAAGATCAAGATCAATCCGGACAAAAAAACAATGAATTCCGGGAATCATCTGAAATTGACGGATACCTTTGAGAATCTGAGCATCATTTATTCTTCGATTCAGTTTAGCCCGGCGGCCGAAAGCTATGATGTGAGCGGTACCACGCTGACGGCGGAATTGTTGGATGCTACGACTTATACCCTGACTTATACCTGCAGGGTAAACGGAAAGGGCACGGTCAATTATAAGAACACGGCCGATCTGGAAGGCTTTAAAGCGACAAACGATGAAACAAAGACCTTTGAAGCGGATTCCTCCGGTTCCGGTAGTGCGTTCGTTCCGAGTATCCGCGTCTATAAGCAGAAGAAAGGAAGCGGTAATACCCCCCTTTCGGGTGCGACCTTTGCTCTTTATGAGGTAACGACCAATCTGGGAACGGAGATCCTGACACCGGTTACGAAAACGGGCGGCGAGCAGGTGACGGTGACTACGGGAGACGACGGTACAGCACAGATCAAGGGCGTACAAAGCAAAGACGGTTGGACGCTGGGGATGGCGGACGAAGGAAAACGGTACTGCATCATTGAGACGGTGGCACCGACCGGCTATAAGCTTGACCAGACAAAGTATTATTTCCAGTTGGGCGAAGAAAGTGTTTATAATCCTTCTACGCAGACATGGATCTATATGAACGATGAAGAGATGCGTATCAACAACGAATTGGCGGATACGGGTGTGCTTACCGTGACCAAAACGCTGAACGGACTTGCGGCGGGGGACGTTACGGATTCGTTCCTTAGCGGTATTACGCTTACGGTAAAGGATGCGAATTCCGCAACGCAGTCTAAGACGTTAAAAGAGATCAAGGATGCATATGAGGGCGGAGATACCACAAATTACGGGTATGACGCGACAAATCAGAAGTATACATGGAATCTTTCCGGTGTCGGCATCGGCGCGGCGCATGTAACGGAGACGGTAACAACACCGTCGGGATACAGCCTGACAAAGACATATAATATCAACGGAGGAAGTGCGGCTGCTTATCCGGCTTCTGCCGGTGTACCGGTAACCGTATCTACTACGGATCAGAGCGTGAATCTGATCAATACCTATGCGTCTACTAACAACGGTAAGATCACGGTTTCCAAAACATACAATTATCATACCGCGACACCGCAGACCTTCTATTTCGCGCTGTTTACGGATTCTGCCGGAACCACGCGCTACGGTGACGTAAAGAGTGTTACGATGTCTGCTTCGGATCTTACGGCACCCGGAACCAATGCGTCGGCCACAAAAACGGTGTCCTTTACAGACTTGGCGCATGACACCTATTACGTATTTGAGACGGATGCGGACGGAAAAGTATTGGATGCCGCCGCAGTCGCAAAACTGAACTATGATTGTACGACTCCTTTGGTCGGTGTTTATAAAGAGCAGGCTGTTTCGGACGATACGGAACATACGCTGACGTTTGAAAACACGGAAAAGAAGGGGCAGATCGTTGTAAAGAAGACGGTAAAGACGGCCGGTGACAATATTTTAAATGCAACGGATTGCGGAAATATCACGTTAAAGATCACGGGACCGAATTCCTACGAAAAGACGGCTACGTTAAGTGCGATCCGCGCTAACAGCGGACTTTCTGCCGGAAGTGGCGCGTATGTGAAGGCTTCGGACGGAAGTATGACCTATACCTGGACCATCACGGATCTTCCGCTTGGAACGTATGAAGTTACGGAGTCTTCTACGGATATTACGAATTATACCTTGAGTTCTCAGACCTTTGTCGTGGACGGAACGGGCACGAGTCAGACCTACTCTGCAAGCAACGTACCGGCTTCCGCGATCGCTGCGGGAAAAGACGGTAATATCGCTTTGACAAATACCTATACGGAGGATACGGGCAAACTCGTTCTTGCAAAGGCTTTGAGCGGTGATGCCACAACAGATAAGGAGACCTTCCTGTTCTATGTGACCTTAAAGGACAGAAGCGGAAACCTGATCACGGGTTCGAGAACTTACGGCGGAACGACCTATACCTTCGATAGCGCAGGTACCACCGAAGTTCCTGTTAAGGTGGGAAGCAATGTGACGATATCCGGAATTCCCGTAGGTTACACCTATACGGTTTCGGAGAAGAAGAACGCAAATAATTATGCCTGGGTGAGCAGTCTTGCCACGCCGGCATATTCGGATCATTATGTGTATGCATCGGGTACGGGATTGACCGGAACGATCGCAGAGGCGACGGATGCCAAGGCAACGATCACGAACCAATATCAGGCCCTCTCAAAGCTGAAGATCACAAAAGAGGTAACACTCGATAATCAGCCTGCGGGAACGGCGATCCCGACAAATGATCCGTTCACGATCAAGGTATTGTTAAAGAATGCGTCAAATGCCAATATTTCGGGAACGTATAACGTATCCTATCTGACGGATGGTGTGGCGACCGATACGGGTACCATTACCTTTGACGGTACGAATCCGACGGAGGTTTCTCTTAAGAATAAGCAGAGCATCGTGATCCACGATGTGATGTACGGTTATAAATACGAGGTGACAGAGGCGACCTATTCCTATACATCCAGTGATATCATGGGAACTACGGAGTATTACGGATATAAGAACGGGACGATCACAAACGGCACGGGAACACTGGTGAATAATACGACATCGGAAGTTACCGTGGGAAATCTGTATCGTGAGAAGCCGGCGGCCATTACGATCAAGAAGAATGTGATCTATCCGGACGGTTATACACTTTCTGAAAGTTTAATCCCTGCGGATACGCTCTTTAAGGTGCATATTGCTTTCACCGGAACGGTCAGTGATGGTTTGCACGGTTCTGTAACGCTCACCTCAAATGAGGGTGATGTAACGTTTAAAAACGGAGAAACGGCTGCGATCACGGGGATTCCGGACGGTTTGAGCTTTACGATCACAGAACCGTCGTATTCAACAGACGGCGGAAGTAATTGGACCGCACTTGATGGTACGGCAAAGGTCGGTTACTACAAAGGAAACGGCGGAGACAATATCTATGATGTGACAAGCGGCACCCGCACGACCGGTATAGCTGCATTTACAGGAACGACGAATAAGGATCAGACCTTCGCTCTGGAAATCGATAATGTTTATGTTCCGAGCGAGATTTATATCAATAAGTTTTCCAATGCTTCCGGAACACCTGCTTTGAACGGTGCGAAGCTTCGGATCATCGATACCGCAACGAATGCGGTCGCGAAGGATGCAAAAGGGAACAATCTGGAGTGGACGACGGACGGGAACCCTAAGAAGATCACGGGGTTGGTTGCGGACGGCGCACATCAGTATATCCTGCGTGAGATCAATACGCCTGAAGGATTCCAGACCATACAGGATATTACGTTTACGATCAGCAATTATTCCACGATC
>JAILOQ010000142.1 GCA_024690725.1 Lachnospiraceae bacterium | reverse complement strand
ACCAAAGCACCGTAAATACTGCTGTCTCCGTGCGGATGGTATTTACCCATCGTATCACCGACGATACGTGCACTCTTACGATGCGGCTTATCCGGACCGTTGTTCAATTCGATCATGGAATAAAGTACACGTCTTTGTACCGGCTTCAATCCGTCTCTTACATCCGGAAGTGCACGCGAAGCGATAACGCTCATGGCATAATCGATATAAGAGGTTTCCATGGTCTTTTTTAAGTCTACATTTTTGATCTTATCAAAAATCTGCTCGTCCATTTTCCCGTCTCCTAAATATCCAGGTTCTTAACAAATCTTGCATTTTCTTCAATAAACTCACGTCTGGGCTCTACCTTATCACCCATCAGTGTCGTAAAGGTCAGATCAACTTCGCTTTCTGCGGTTTCATCCATACAAACCTTTAACAAAATACGCTTTTCCGGATCCATTGTGGTCTCCCAGAGCTGATCCGCATCCATCTCACCCAAACCTTTGTATCGCTGGATACGATTGTTTTGATCTCTGCCGACTTCACTTAAGATCTTGTCCAGTTCATCGTCGCTGTAAGCGTACCAGGTCTTTTTGTTTTTCTCCAATTTGTAAAGCGGAGGCTGTGCAAGATATACATATCCCTGCTTGATCAGTTCCGGCATGAACCGGTAGATAAACGTAAGCATCAGGGTTGCAATATGCGCGCCGTCCACGTCGGCATCGGTCATGATGATGATCTTATGATACCGAAGTTTTGTGATATCAAAATCGTCATGAATACCCGTACCGAACGCCGTGATCATGGCTTTGATCTCCGCATTTCCGTAAATACGGTCAAGTCTTGCTTTTTCCACATTTAAAATCTTACCGCGCAACGGAAGAATGGCCTGTGTCGCACGACTTCTCGCGGTTTTTGCGGAGCCGCCGGCGGAATCTCCCTCGACGATATAGATTTCGCAATTCTCCGGATTCTTATCGGAACAATCCGCTAACTTACCGGGCAAAGAACTTCCTTCCAAAGCCGTTTTTCTACGGGTAAGTTCTTTTGCTTTTCTCGCTGCTTCCCTTGCACGCTGCGCAAGCACACTCTTTTCACAGATGATCTTTCCGACATTCGGATTCTGCTCAAGATAATAAGTAAGCTGCTCTGTCACGATGTTTTCCACAGCACCTCTGGCTTCGGAATTACCGAGTTTCTGCTTGGTCTGTCCTTCAAACTGCGGATCTTCGATCTTTACCGAAACGATCGCGGTAAGTCCTTCTCTGATATCTTCACCGGAAAGATTAGGTTCACTTTCTTTTAACAGTTTTTGTTCTCTTCCGTAATCATTGAAGGTCTTTGTCAATGCGTTCTTTAAACCGGTAAGCTGTGTACCGCCCTCCGGTGTATTGATGTTATTGACGAAGGAATAAATACTCTCGGTGTAGGAATCGTTATGCTGCATCGCAACTTCCACATACACACCATCTTTAGTTCCTTCAAAATAAAGAACATCATCATAAAGTGCGCTTTTACTGCGATTTAAGTAAGTAACGAATTCTTTGATACCGCCTTCGTAATGGAAGACTCTCTCTCTCAAATGTTCGTCATCTCTTAAATCATATAATTCGATCCTGATACCCTTTGTCAAAAAGGCCGTTTCTCTGAGTCTTGTCTTTAACGTATCAAAATCGAAAATTACCGTCTCAAAGATTTCCGCATCCGGCTTAAATGTAACCTTTGTACCTGTCACGGACTCATCAATATCCTGAACGATCTTTAATTCATTGCATACGTTTCCGCGCTCATAACGCTGTTTGTATACATGACCGTCTCTGGAAATCTCAACTTCCAGCCATTCGGAGAGTGCATTTACAACAGACGCACCTACACCGTGAAGACCGCCGGATACCTTATATCCGCCACCGCCGAATTTACCGCCGGCATGCAAGATTGTAAATACGACTTCAACCGCGGTTTTACCGGAATCATGATTGATACCGACAGGGATACCTCTACCGTTATCTTCCACAACAATGATGTCACCCTTTTGGATCGTTACTTTGATCGTGTTACAAAATCCGGCAAGTGCCTCATCTACGGCATTATCCACAATTTCATATACCAGGTGATGCAGACCTCTTTCGGAAGTGGATCCGATATACATACCCGGTCTCTTTCTTACTGCCTCTAAGCCTTTTAAAATTTGAATTTGATCAGCACCATATTCCTCTTCGGAAACGGGGTTATTTAATTCTTCCGTGCTCATCATTCTCCTCCTTCAATGCTTCCGTTTACAACTTTGAAGACTTTGTTTATCTCAAACCGATGATCGATAAAATCATCCAGCCCGGTACAGGTAATGATCGTCTGTACCCCACCGATATTATTTAACAACAAATTTTGTCTGCTTGAATCCAATTCACTGAGTACATCGTCCAATAACAGTACCGGTGTATCTCCCGTGATATTTTTTAAAATCTCGATTTCCGCCAGTTTCAAAGAAAGTGCTGCCGTTCTTTGCTGACCCTGCGAACCGTATTTTCTTATATCTATGGAATTGACCATAAATCCGAAATCATCTTTGTGCGGGCCGGTACCGGTATTTTTCATCCGAAGATCCCGTTCGATTCCGTAAGAAAGACTTTTTTCATAGTCTTCTTCCAATACATTCGGTTCATAGATAACCGTCAGTTCTTCTTTTTGTCCGGACAATCTGTAATGAATATCGTAAATGATATCATTCAGTTTTTTTACAAATTCACGTCTGGTTTCGATGATCTTCTTTCCGTAATCCAAAAGCTGTTCATCCCAAACGCCGATCGTACTCTTTAAATCCGGATTATTATAGTAATCCTTTAAGAGCTTATTTCTCTGATTTACAATTTTGTTGTATTGATCCAAATTAAAAAGATATGATTTGTTTATTTGACAAAGCTCTCTGTCAACGAAATTTCTTCGATAAGCAGGACTGCTTTTTATGATAGAGAGATCTTCGGGAGAAAATACAACAACATTCAATAAGCCCAATAATTCAGCGGCTTTTTTGCATTTTTGTCCGTTAATGGCAATTGCTTTTGTTTTATTTTTGCGAAGATGCATATCAATTCGATAATCCATCTGACCTTTCGAAAGATTCGTTCTGATATGTGCTTCTTCACAATTAAAATTTACCGCTTCCTTATCCTTGCTTCCTTTGTGAGATTTGGTAGTTGCGGAAAAATAAATGGCCTCAAGAACATTTGTCTTTCCTTGAGCATTATCCCCATATAAAATATTGGTACCTTTATCAAAATCAATTTTCAGAGAATCATAGTTTCTGAAATTCGTTAATTCTAAGGATGTTATAACCATATTTTCCCTTATATTTATTCAATATAGATAGTTTCTTCTTCAAAGGTTACGATGTCTCCGCTGACAAGTTTTTTTCCTCTCTGCGTACATACTTCACCGTTCACACTTACCATGCCATCCTGAATGACGATTTTCGCATCCACACCGGATTCTACAACATTGGCAAATTTTAATGCCTGACCAAGCTTTATATAGTCATCTTTTAATTGAATTTTATTTATCATAATTAATTCGATACCGTGAAATTCACAGGCAAGATCAAATAAACATAGCTTCCGTCATTATCTCTGATGATGCAGGGAGATTTTGGATTGATCAGATACATATCTATTTCATCATCATCAATGACTTTTAATGCATCCATCAAAAACTTCGGATTAAATCCGATCTTCATATCGGTTCCCGTCTTTTGAATATCAATATTTTCATTCATCGAACCTACTACGGAATTGATCATTAACTCAAGATTACGATCCTTAACATCAAGAATGATAGGCTTTTTATCTCCTTCTTTTACCATGAGGGAAGCTCTGTCGATACAATCATAGAGTTCCTTCTTCGAAATATGGATTTTTGATTCATAATCCTTGGACAACATATTGTCAATCTGGAAATACTCACCTTCGATCAATCTGGAAAGAACGATAGTACTATCAAATTCAAACATGATATGTCTGTCCGTAAAGAAGATCGTTACATCCTTATCGGCTTCACCGGTCAAAATCTTACTGATCTCATTCAAAGCCTTTCCGGGAACGATCACTTTTATGTGATCATAACTGTTCTTTAAAGCAATATTGCGCAAAGAAATCCTGTGACCATCCAAAGAAACGATCTTTAAATGATCATCCGTAACTTCAAACAATTCACCCATCATGATCTTATTGTCATTATCCGCAATGGAAAAAATTGTCTGCCTTATAACTTCTTTTAACGTAAACTGGCTAATGACGATATTATTTTTTTTCTCAATCTTCGGAAGATAGGAAAAATCATCACCGCTCTTGCCCAAGAGATTGAATTTTGTCTTCTCACAGGTAATAACGGTATTATAATTTCCATCAGATACGATCGTAATGTCATTCTCCGGAAGTTTACGTATCATCTCTACAAATATCTTTGCTTCCAAAGCAAGGATACCCGGTTCTACAATATCTCCTTCAATGACGGTTTCAATACCAAGATCGGTATCGTTGGCAATCAGTTTTATCTCTCCTTTGGAAGCATCGATCAGAATACATTCCAAAATAGGAAATGTGGTTCTAACAGGAACAGCCTTACTTACAATCTGAAGACCGTTTAAGATAATAGATTTTTTACAAACTAATTTCATAGTTGTGTATAAATATCCTTTCTGCCTTTTATCACTCGCGAAGCGGCTTTATAAAACAAAATAAGAATCAATGATAGTATTATTCATATTAGGGGCTGTGGATTTGTTCACAACCTTAAATATTATAGCATTTTTCAAGTAAAATTTCTATGAATAAGTATTGAATAACAAAAGTTTTTTAGGCTTTCTTTTTAAAAGTTTTACACATTCAATTTTTTCTCTATGGCATCTATTTTGTTCTTTAGATCAGAGTTATTAGCAATTTCACTTTTAATCTTTTTTACACCGTGCATAATTGTGGTGTGGTCGTTCTTTCGAAGAAGCTTTGCGATGAATTCATAATTGCTTTCGGTATGCTTCTTTATTAAATACATACAAACCTGTCTGGGAAGAGCAATATCAGCAGTTCTTTTGCTGGAATAGATATCGTCTTCACTGACGGAAAAATGATCGGCCGTGATCTTAATGATATATTCCGGTGTGATAACGACGTTTTTATCCGGATTTATCATATCTTTTAGGGAATCTTCCGCAAGCTGCAGCGTTAATTCTTCATTATTTAAACGGGAAGCTGCAATAACCTTACGTAAGGATCCTTCCAATTCTCTGATATTTGATTTTACGTTCTTTGCAATATAATCCAAAATCTCATCATCGATCTTGTTATCATAGATAAGATCCGCATTCTTTTTAAGGATTGCCATTCTGGTCTCATATTCCGGAGGCTGAATATCTGCGATCAATCCCCATTCAAATCTGGATTTAAAACGCTCATCCAAAGTTTCCATATCCTTTGGCGGTTTATCGGATGATAAAATGATCTGTTTTCCGTCATTATGCAGGGCATTGAAGGTATGGAAAAATTCTTCCTGTGTACTTTCTTTTCCTATTATAAATTGTACATCATCCAGTAAAAGAACATCGAGGGTTCTGTATTTTTCACGAAACTTGTTCATGGAAGCCGCATTACCGCTACGAATGGACTCGATCACTTCATTTGTAAACTCTTCACTGTTTACATAGAGAACCTTTTTATTTGGATTTTGCTGCAAAATGAAATGACCGATGGAATGCATTAAGTGTGTTTTACCGAGTCCCGGACCTCCGTATAAAAAGAGAGGATTGTATACTTCACCGGGAGATTCCGCAACAGCCAAAGCCGCAGCATGAGCAAGCTTATTGTTGCTTCCTACGACGAAGGTTTCAAAATTATATCTGGGATTCAGATTTGTATTGTAATTATTGATGTTGTAGACATTGTTCTTTTCATTTTCAGGTTCGTCGGATGCGACATCTTTTTCCAGCATAAATTCGATCATATAGTCTTTATCGAACATTTCGGAAATGGAAACCTGAAAATAATTCTTGTATTTTTTGGATATGTAATTGATGGCAGTCGATTGATCTGCCGGAATAAGGATCGTAATGACATTGTTTTCTTCTTTATAGAATTTCAATGGTTCAATCCAGGTGTTATAAGAAATATCCGTAAGATCGTATTCTTTCTTGATAATGGATTTGATTTCTTCCCATTTTTCTTCTATTTCGTGCATGACCTGTCACTCCAATCTAAAATTTTAACGAACAACACTATGATACTAAATTCTATTTTTAAATTCAAATTTGAATACAAATCCACACGGGTGGGTATAATTTTTTTAGAGTTAACATATAATGAGCCTTTGATGTGAGTAATGTGAATAATTCTTTTGCTTGCTATTCTTGGCGTTGTTGAAAAAGAAAAGAAAGTTATCCACAAATAATTCACATTTTGTGGATTTTTTATGTAAATTATTTGAAAATGTGCATATGTTTGTGATTTATCCATATTTTGTGGAAATCTATTTTTAAAATACTACATGTGGATATTATATTTTTAAAAATAAATTGTATTAAAATTGTTCTTTTTTTTTCGGCTTGACTTCTAATTTTACTTCCCATATAATTGTAACGATTGTTTCTGATAGTTGGAAAAGGAGGTGTTTAAGTATGAAGATGACTTTTCAGCCGAAGAAAAGACAGCGCAGCAAAGTTCACGGATTTCGCGCAAGAATGAATTCTAAGGGTGGTCGTAAGGTTTTAGCAGCCAGACGAGCAAAAGGAAGAAAGAGATTATCAGCTTAGGCCGCAGTCATGTGGCCTTTTTTTCTATTGATAAAATATGAAATTTTCAGAGTCACTTAAAAAGAACAAGGATTTCCGGGAAGTATATAAAAAAGGAAGATCAAACGCCAATACTTTATTGGTAGTATACATATTAAGAAACAATCAGGACCGTAATTATCTCGGAATATCCGTAAGTAAAAAAGTGGGTAATAGTGTGGTAAGACACCATCTTGCCAGATTGATCCGCGAAAGTTACAGATTAAATGAAGAAATGTTTAATAGTGGTTTAAACATTGTAGTAATTGCAAGAGAAGCGGCAAAAGATGCCGGATTTCATGACATCGAAGATGCCTTGCTTCAGTTATTAAAGAAACACAGAGTTTGTAAGTCTGTGTAAATAAGATTATGAAATACGTATTGATTCATCTTATAAAGTTTTATCAAAAATACATTTCTCCCATGAAAACTACGAAATGTCCCTATACTCCGACCTGTTCGCAATATGGGTTGGAGGCTGTGGAAAAATACGGAGCGATCAAGGGCGGTGCTTTGGCTGCCTGGAGAATTATAAGATGCAATCCTTTTTCTAAAGGCGGGTACGATCCCGTTCCATAATCATTATTTTTGGAGGAAACATGTCAGGAGTTTTATTAACAAAGTCCTCATCGTTTATTATCGGACCGGTATCATCTTTACTTGGATATTTGATGAGTGCGATTTTCTATGTTCTTGAAAAGATCGGACTTCCGAATATCGGTCTTTCCATTATCATTTTTACGATTGTTATTTATCTTTGTTTGTTGCCGCTTACCATAAAGCAACAGAAGTTTTCCAAGCTTCAGGCAAAAATGTCTCCGGAGTTAAAAGCCATTCAGAAAAAGTACGAAGGCAAAAGAGACAATGATTCGATCATGGCAATGAACGAAGAGCAGCGTGCCGTATATAAAAAGTACGGTGTATCTCCCAGCGGTAGCTGTATTCAGTTATTGATTCAGTTACCTATTTTGTGGGCTCTTTACAGAGTTATCTACAATATTCCGGCATATGTACCTGCGGTAAAAGAAATATTTACCGATCTGGTAGACGGATTATTTGCAAAGGGAGAGGCGGCAACGGAATTATTCAAAGGATTCCAGAGCGCCGTGAATTTTACAAAGCAGTTTGAAAGTGAGAGTTATAATTTCACCGAAAATGCGGAATTTGTAAAGAATACATTTATCGATGTATTAAACAAGTCTTCAACTTCCGAGTGGTATGCCATCAGCGATAAGTTTTCCGATTTAACAAGCGTTGTGGATACGACTTATAAGCAGTTTAGTGAGTTGAATAATTTCCTTGGTTTAAATATCGGAAATTCACCCTGGTACACGATCCAGAATGCAGACGGTAAGATTGCCATTATCATCGGTGCTTGTGTGATCCCTGTTTTGGCGGCGCTTTTCCAGTTTTTAAGTGTAAAGCTGATGCCTCAGGCACCTACACAGGAATCAACCGGTAGTGAAACCGCGGACAGTATGATGCAGTCCATGAAGATGATGAATTATACAATGCCGCTTATGTCAGCATTTTTCTGTTTCACATTACCTGCCGGTGTGGGCCTTTACTGGGTAGCCGGTTCCGTATTCCGTTGTATTCAGCAGGTAGTCATCAATCGTTATATCGATAAGATTGATTTTGACGAGGTGATCCGCAAGAATCAGGAAAAAGAAGCAAAGAAAGTTAAGAAGGATGTTGCGCCGAACGTTCTTTTACAGAATGCTAATATCAGAACAAAGGCAGAAGAATCTACCTCAAAGAATTCCAATACCGGTCTTTCCAAAAAGGAAAAAGAAGCTTTGATCGAAGCCGCTAAGGCAAAGAACGCAAAAGCCGGATCCGGTTCATTGGCGTCCAAGGTAAATATGGTAAGTGATTATAACAATAAGAGTAATGCAAAAAATAACGATGAGAATTAGTATTGAGGAGGAAGTTTAAAATGGATTTTACGGAATATACCGCAAAAAGTGTAGACGATGCCATTACGGATGCTTGTCAGGCATTATCCGTAACCAGCGATCGTTTGGAATATGAAGTGGTTCAGGAAGCAAATGCAGGATTCTTAGGTTTGAATTCCAAGCCTGCCGTTATTAAGGCAAGAATCAAGGAAGATGCGCAGACCGTAGATATGAAGGCAAAGAGCTTCTTGGAAGAAGTATTCAATGCAATGGGTATGACGGTAGTCATCGAAACAAAGTATGATGATATCGAAAGTACCATGGATGTAAATTTATCCGGAGATGATATGGGTGTTCTGATCGGTAAGCGCGGTCAGACTTTGGATTCTCTCCAGTATCTTGTATCCCTTGTTGTAAACAAAGGCGAAGAAAAATATATTCGTGTAAAAGTCGATACTGAGAATTACCGTGAGCGCAGAAAAGAAACATTGGAAAATCTGGCAAAGAACATTGCCGGTAAAGTAAAGAGAACCAGAAGACCGGTTAGTCTTGAGCCGATGAATCCTTATGAGCGTCGCATCATTCATTCCGCATTGCAGAATGATAAGTTTGTTACAACACACAGCGAAGGCGAAGAGCCGTATCGTAAGGTTGTAGTTACACTGAAAAAGTAATTGGCAGATAAGAAAAAAGCCATCAGACCGATCGGTGTCTGATGGCTTTTCTTAGACTTCACTGTTTTTATTATTTTTATTGTTTTCATTATTTTCATTTATATCTCAGATAGATATTCCTGTCTCTATATGGAGTGCAGAGAATTGGATCATGAAAGAAAAACCATGGAAAAGAAAGATACGATCGCAGCAATCGCAAGTGCAAAGAGTTCGGCCGGAATCGGTATCGTAAGGATCAGCGGAGAAGATGCATTATCCGTGATCGATAAGGTTTACCGTTCCACATCGAAAAAGAAGGTTCTTTCCAAAGAACCGACACATACGATACATTATGGTTTTATTTACGACGGAGAAGAATGCGTGGATGAAGTCATGGTGTTATTGATGCTTGCGCCAAATTCTTATACAAAAGAAAATACCGTGGAAATCGATTGCCACGGAGGAATGCTTGTTACCAAAAAAGTATTGGAAACTGTGCTAAAAGCCGGAGCCAGAATCGCGGAACCCGGTGAGTTTACCAAGCGCGCATTTTTAAACGGACGTATCGATCTAAGTGAAGCGGAAGCTGTAATGGATGTCATCAATTCCGAAAGCGAAGCCGCTTTACAGGCTTCGATGAAACAATTACAGGGAAGTGTTTCTAAAAAAATAAGCGAGATGCGAGATTCTTTGATCTATGAAATTGCTTTTATCGAATCCGCATTGGATGATCCTGAGCATATCAGTTTGGATGGGTATCCGGAAAAACTTTCGAAAGTCGTAAACAAAGAGTTAGCCAATGCTAACTATTTAATACATACCTTTGATAACGGAAAGATCATTCGGGAAGGAATCCATGTAGCGATCCTCGGAAAACCGAATGTGGGAAAGTCTTCTTTGTTAAATAAATTACTCGGGGAAGACAAAGCAATCGTTACGGATATTGCGGGAACGACGCGTGATGTGATAGAACAATATGTGAATTATAACGGTGTCGGAATCATTTTTGCAGATACTGCGGGTATTCGTGAAACCGGAGATAAAGTGGAACAGATCGGTGTAGACCTTGCCACCAAAAAAGCAGAGGAAGCGGATCTGATCTTATATGTGATCGATGCTTCCAAGCACCTGGAAAAAGAAGATCTTCAGATCATTGATATCTTAAAGAACAAACGGGCTATAGTATTGTTAAATAAAAATGATCTCGATACGGTGGTTACCGTTTCGGAAATAAATGAGTTATTGAAAGATGCTTCTTTTGAATATTCCGTTTTGGAAACTTCGATGACGGAAGAATTTGGTTTGGAAGATCTGCAGGATGAAATCTTACATTTGTTCCATACCGGTCAGATTACAAACAATGAAGAAGTGACGATCACAAACGAGCGTCACAAAGAAGCTTTGACCGAAGCAAGGGATTCTTTGCTTTTGGTACAAAAAAGTATCGAAGATAACATGCCGGAAGACTTCTTTTCCATTGATCTGATGAATGCGTACACCTCTCTAGGCCGCATTATTGGGGCATCCGTGGAAGATGACCTCGTGAGAGAGATTTTCACGAAGTTCTGTCTGGGAAAATAACGTTGGAGGGGTATGAAAAACGCAATAAATTGCACATGTAATGAATGAAAACCACAACATTTTGTAATACGTTCTTTTTTCAGATATTAGATGTAGATTTTTACGTTTTCTGAAATTTTGAGTTTTTTTGTTTTTCTGATGTTGGTCAGATGAGGAAAGGCAAATATGAGTGAATTGAAAAAAACCTATACGGAAAAAGTTGATGTCTGTGTCGTGGGTGCCGGGCATGCCGGATGTGAAGCTGCACTTGCCTGTGCCAGACTCGGATTAGAGACGGTCATCTTTACGGTGAGTGTTGAGAGTATTGCTCTCATGCCATGCAATCCGAATGTCGGCGGATCGAGTAAAGGACATTTGGTTCGTGAGCTTGATGCCCTCGGCGGAGAGATGGGTAAGAATATTGATAAGACCTTTATTCAATCCAAGATGTTGAATGTCTCGAAGGGACCTGCGGTTCACTCACTTCGTGCGCAGGCGGATAAGCAAAACTATACGCGTGAGATGCGACGGACTTTGGAGAATCAGGAACATCTTACGATCAAGCAGGGAGAGGTCTGCAATATTTTTGCCGAAGAAGGCGAAGACGGAAAAAAGTATGTGACCGGAGTTCAGATCGCAACCGGCGGTGTTTATGAATGTAAAGCGATCGTTCTTTGTACAGGTACGTATTTGAATGCCCGTTGTTTATGTGGGGAAAACATTACGCACACAGGTCCGAACGGTTTGATGGCTGCTACTCATTTATCTGAATCTTTGGAAAAGATCGGTGTTGAGTTGCGGAGATTTAAAACAGGAACGCCGGCCAGAATGGATGGACGGACTTTGGATTACAGTAAGATGGAAGAACAATTCGGCGATAAGAAAGTTGTTCCGTTTTCCTTTTCCACGAATCCTGATGATGTGCAGATCGATCAGGTGAGTTGTTGGTTGACTTATACCAACGAAAAGACGCATGAGATCATTCGAAATAATCTCGACAGATCTCCGATTTATGCCGGTGTCATTGAAGGGACCGGTCCCAGATACTGCCCTTCGATCGAGGATAAGGTGGTAAAGTTTGCGGATAAGGACAGGCATCAGATTTTTATTGAGCCGGAAGGTCTTTATACCAATGAGATGTATGTTGGAGGAATGTCATCTTCGCTTCCGGAGGATGTGCAACTTAAGATGTATCGCACGGTTCCGGGATTGGAGCATTGTAAGATCGTAAGAAATGCATATGCGATCGAGTATGATTGTATCGATGCAAATCAGTTATATGCGACCTTGGAGTTTAAAAAGATCAACGGTCTTTTTGCCGGTGGGCAGTTCAACGGATCCAGCGGATATGAAGAAGCAGCTGCGCAGGGATTGGTCGCAGGGATCAATGCCGCTATGCATATTTTGGGAAAAGAACCTTTAGTGATCGATCGCAGCGAAGGATATATCGGCGTGTTGATCGATGATCTGGTAACAAAAGAAAGCTTTGAGCCTTACCGTATGATGACAAGCCGAAGTGAATATCGACTTTTGCTCCGTCAGGACAATGCGGATCTTCGCCTTAGAAAAAAAGGATATGAAGTAGGTCTCATTACCAAAGAACAGTATGATCACGTCCTGTTAAAAGAACAACAGATCAAAGAAGAAGTGGATCGATTACAACATACGATGATCGGTGCCAATAAAACGGTTCAGGATTTCTTAACGTCCAAAGAAAGTGCGCCGTTAAAGACGGCCTGCAGTTTGGCGGAGCTTATGTGCAGACCGGAACTCAGTTATGAAATGCTTTCCGAGATCGATCCGGACAGACCTGTCTTATCCGAGGAAGTGATCGATCAGGTAAATATCAATGTCAAATATGACGGATATATCAAACGGCAGATCAAGCAGGTCGAGCAGTTTAAGAAAATAGAAAACAAAAAGATTCCGAAGGACATCGATTATGAGAAGGTTAACAGTCTGCGAATCGAAGCCAGACAAAAACTGGAAAAGTATCGCCCGGTAAATGTGGGACAGGCTTCGAGAATTTCCGGTGTGTCACCCGCAGACATTTCTGTTTTGCTCATTTATTTGGAACAGGTTTATTACGCAAAAGAAAAAAAGAATGGATAATTTCAGAGCACAATGTGAACAATGGAAGCTGCAATTAACTCCGCGAATGGAGGAGCAGTTTGAAAGATATTATGAGCTGTTAAAAGAATGGAATTCTTTTATGAACCTCACTGCGATTACCGAAAGGGAAGAGGTTTATAAAAAGCATTTTTTGGACAGCCTTTCTTTCGTGTGTGCAAAAGAGCAGATGGAAAAAATTCTTTCCGCAGACATTTCAAAGGATGAACTCCGTTTGATCGATGTGGGAACCGGTGCCGGTTTTCCCGCTGTGCCTTTGAAGATTGTTTTTCCCCATCTTCAAGTTACGTTATTGGACGCACTTCAAAAGAGGATCGATTTTTTGAACGAAGTGATCCGCTCCCTTGGATTGGAAGGAATTGAAACGGTTCATGGACGGGCGGAAGACTTTGCTTCAAATGAAGTGTACCGAGAAACTTACGATCTTTGTGTGAGTCGTGCGGTGGCAGGTTTGAATGTTCTTTCCGAATACGATCTTCCTTTTGTAAAGGTCGGTGGTCTTTTTGTTTCTTACAAATCCGAAAAGAGTGAAGAAGAGTTAAAGACTGCGGAGAAGGCACTCCACATTTTGGGTGGAGAAGTGTCAGACCGGGTTTCTTTTTCCTTGTATGGAGCACAGCGCGATCTGATCTTGATCAAAAAGGTGGAAAACACTCCGAAAAAGTATCCGCGTAAGGCCGGAACACCAAATAAAAAACCTTTATAATCGTTTTATTGTTCCACGTGAAACATTTATCCAAAAAAAATTAAAAAACACTATCTTGTGTTTCACGTGAAACATTACCCACAAAATTTTGTAAAAAATCCGTGAAACACACAAAATATTTTTCACGTGAAACATCTGAAAAGTAAAAACGGGTAGAATAATAAATTAAGTAATGCTATAATGCTTTCGTGGGTATTTGGAATGGAAAAGAGAAGATGGAGAAGGAAAGAAAAGAGGAAAATCCATGGGAAGAGTAATTGCAATTGCGAATCAGAAAGGTGGCGTCGGTAAATCAACGACAGCCATTAATTTGTCCGCCTGCCTTGCGGAAAAAGGCAAAAAAGTATTGGTCATCGATTCCGATCCGCAGGGAAATACGACCAGCGGTTTTGGTATCGACAAGAATTTTTTGGATAATACGATTTATGAGCTGATCCTCGGAGATTGTTCCATCGGAGATTGTATCATCAAAGAGGCGATCAAAAACGTGGACGTTCTTCCGTCTAATGTAAATCTTGCCGCATCCGAGATTGAATTGATCGGTGTGGATAGAAAAGAACTTATCTTAAAAGCAGAATTGGATTACGTCAAAGATCTGTATGAGTATATCATCATTGACTGTCCTCCTTCCTTAAGTCTGCTTACCATCAATGCATTGTCTGCAGCGGATTCCGTTTTGGTGCCGATCCAGTGTGAGTTCTATGCACTCGAAGGTTTGAGTCAGTTGATCCATTCTGTAAATCTGATCAAAGAAAGAATCAATCCTGAACTTGAAATGGAAGGTGTTGTATTTACGATGTATGATGCCAGAACGAATCTCTCTTCTCAGGTTGTGGAAAACGTAAAAGCAAATCTGAGTGAGAATATTTGTGAGACGATCATTCCGAGAAACATTCGTCTTGCGGAAGCTCCCAGTTACGGACAGCCGATCACCATGTATGATCCGAAGAGCGTAGGTGCGGAGAGTTATCGTAAGCTGGCAGAAGAGATCATGAACAGGGGGAATAAGTAATGGCAAATCCGAAAAGAGGACTTGGGAAGGGATTGGATTCTTTGATTCCCACTTCCACGGAAAAGAAGGTTGGATTAAAGACAGGTGCTGTGGCAACCGAAAAAGGTCCCGTGACGATGGTCAATATCACGAAGATTGAACCGAATCGCGATCAGCCCAGAAAGATGTTTAACGAAGAAGCCTTGCAGGAATTGGCGGATTCCATTAAACAACACGGGTTATTGGAACCGATCATGGTACAGGATCGCAAGGATCATTATGAGATCATCCTGGGTGAGAGACGTTGGAGAGCAAGTAAGCTCGCCGGCTTAAAAGAAATGCCTGTTATTATTAAGAATCTTTCCGAGCAGGAGATCGTTGAGATTTCTTTGATTGAGAATATTCAGAGAGAGGATTTAAATCCGATCGAAGAGGCACAGGCATATAAGAGATTGATGGATGAGTTCCATCTGACACAGGAAGAAGTTTCCAAGCGAGTGAACAAATCCAGAACCGCGGTTGCCAATTCCATGCGACTTTTAAAGTTGGATGACAGAGTACAGCAGATGGTGATCGATGGCGCAAATGCCGGAAGTGATGAAAAAATCGTTTCCACCGGTCATGCCAGAGCACTCCTTGCGATCGACAATAAAGACCGTCAATATGAGATTGCACAGAAGATCGTTTCCGATGGTCTGACGGTTCGTGATATCGAGAAACTGGTAAAGGATATCACAAAGCCTCTGAAGGAAAGCAAAGAAAAGAAGAAAAAGAAAGCATTGGAAGATGTTTTCTATAGGAATATCGAAGAACAACTGATCACTTCTCTTGGAACCAAAGTTGCGATCAATGCAAAGGACGACGGTTCCGGAAAGATTGAAATTGATTTCTATTCCGGAGATGAGTTGGATCGCATCTATCAGTTGTTGTTGGAAAAGTAAGGGGACATTATGAATTTTAATTTGTTGAACAGTTTGGGTTTGAATTTTGACTATTCCTATTTGTTTATCGCTTTGTTTGCACTGGTCATTATTCTGTTTATCATTAGTATCGTAAATGTCGTAAAGTACTCCAAGCTGAAACGACGCTACGAAGTCTTCATGCGCGGAAAGAATGCAAAGAGCATGGAGAGAGAAATCGGAAGTTTGTTTGAAGATATTTCCGAATTAAAGAATGATACCGAAACGCATAAAAAAGAGATCCGTCATATTTATAAGAGACTGGAAAGTATGTTCCAGAAGATCGGTCTCGTAAAATACGATGCTTATCAGACCATGGGCGGAAAACTCAGTTTTTCCCTTTGTCTGTTGGATGAGATCAATGATGGTTTTATCATCAATTCCGTGCACAGTACGGAAGGATGCTTCTTCTATGTAAAGGAGATCAGAGAAGGAGAAAGCAAGATCACATTGAGCGAAGAAGAAGATATGGCTTTAAGAATAGCTACAAACGAAATATAATTTTTCAGGAGGCATGACATGCTTGATATCAAATTTTTAAGAGAGAACCCCGATGTTGTAAAACAGAACATCAAAAACAAATTCCAGGATGAGAAACTTCCTTTGGTAGATGAAGTGATCGATCTGGATGTAAAGAAGCGTGAAGCACAGAAAGAGGCCGATGGTCTTCGTGCAGATCGCAATAAGATTTCAAAGCAGATCGGTGCCTTGATGGGACAGGGAAAAAAAGAAGAGGCCGAAGAAGTAAAAAAGCAGGTTGCTGCTTTTGCCAAGAGATTGGAAGAGTTGGAAGCCTCCGAAAAGGAATTGGATGAGAAGATCTTAAAGATCATGATGACGATTCCGAATATCATCGATCCTTCCGTTCCGATCGGAAAGAACGATACGGAAAATGTGGAAGTTACAAAGTACGGTGATCCGGTCGTTCCGGATTTTGAGATTCCGTATCATACGGATATCATGGCTCGCTTTGACGGTATCGATATTGATGCCGCAGGTCGTGTAGCCGGAAACGGATTCTATTATTTGATGGGTGATATCGCAAGACTTCACTCCGCAGTGATTTCTTATGCAAGAGATTTTATGATCGATCGCGGTTTTACATATTGTGTTCCGCCTTTTATGATCCGCAGCAATGTTGTTACGGGCGTTATGAGTTTTGCGGAAATGGATGCGATGATGTACAAGATCGAAGGAGAAGATCTTTATCTGATCGGAACCAGTGAGCATTCCATGATCGGTAAGTTTATCGATCAGATCGTTCCGGAGGCAGAGCTTCCCAAGACCTTGACCAGTTATTCCCCGTGCTTCAGAAAAGAAAAAGGTGCACACGGCATCGAAGAGCGTGGCGTATATCGTATCCATCAGTTCGAAAAGCAGGAGATGATCGTGGTCTGCAAGCCGGAGGATTCACCGATGTGGTTTGACAAGTTATGGCAGAATACCGTAGACTTATTCCGTTCCATGGATATTCCGGTCCGTACACTGGAATGCTGTTCCGGTGATCTTGCCGATCTGAAGGTAAAGAGTTTCGATGTGGAGGCATGGTCTCCGAGACAGAAGAAGTATTTCGAAGTTGGAAGTTGTTCCAACTTAGGAGATGCGCAGGCAAGACGTTTGAAGATCAGAGTAAACGGCGAAGACGGTAAGAAGTATTTTGCTCATACATTGAACAATACCGTAGTTGCACCTCCGAGAATGTTGATCGCATTTTTGGAGAACAATCTTCGTGAAGACGGTTCCGTAGCTATTCCGGAAGTTCTTCGTCCTTATATGGGTGGCAAGAGTGAACTGGTTCCGAAGCACGAGTAAATAGGAGTTCATTTTGCATAAGTTTCTTAGGGCCATAGGCTTAAGTGAAATTCATAATCGAAATGACGTGAATCGTCTGATGGCTCTTACGGTATCCAGAGCGGATGAAAGACTTTATACGTCCTTGACCGATAACGAAATGCTGGCAGAGTACAATCTGTTTTTCGGGAAAAACATGGGTGTGACCGTACGCGGGGAGTACAATGAAGAAAACCAGTTTCTCGCGGAGTACTATGTGCCTTTTTTCCGTAGTGAGCAGATCAGTTCGTATTCCGATATTTCGGTAGACAGACAGGCGGAAAAAGAAGCGTATTCCGGATACTGCGATGATATTCGCGTTGGTGTATCCCTGATCTTTTATTTGCAAAATGTTGTGGGATATCTGAAAAGAAAGAACAGCGGATACTTTCCTTTGCCCGGGACATCTCTGTCTTTGGCGGGATTATCCGTAAGCGGAAAGATCATCCTTCCGATCGAAAAGACCGAGGATGATGTATTTATGGCCAAGCAGCAGACGAAAAAAAGAAGTATGCTGATCGCAAAAGCAAGGCAGGGTGATGAAGAAGCCATCGAAAGCCTGACCTTATCCGATATGGATACCTATTCCAAAATATCGCGAATGATCTTACGTACGGATATATTATCTTTGGTCGATACCTACTTTATGCCTTATGGGATTGAGTGCGATCATTATACGATCCTCGGTAATATCACGGCGTGTGAAAAAACGGAGAATATTCTTTCCGGTGAATACATTTGGCAGCTTTCCGTTTGTGTAAATGATTTAAATATGGATGTATGTATCAATGAAAAAGACCTTGTGGGTGAACCCGAAGTCGGACGCCGCTTCAAAGGGAATGTTTGGCTCCAGGGCATGATACATTTTCCAAGTAGTTAATATCACAAGGTGTCGACGAAGTCGGCGGATGCCTTGTGATCAAATCCACATGCGTAGCGTGGGGATTTCAAACACGTAGTGTTTGCTCAAGTTGCCATATGGTATAAGATAAAGTATATAGGTTCCCTTAGTTAAATGGATATAACAAGCGCCTCCTAAGCACTAGTTGAGGGTTCGATTCCCCCAGGGAACGTTTAAGATCTCCGAGAGGAGAAGCCAGTTGAAAAAGTTAGCGTATGCTAACCAAAGTGTATTATGAATTATATTGTTTTTGATTTGGAATGGAATCAGTCTGCAAGGGGAAAGGCAGGCAGCAACAAAAAGCTCCCTTTTGAGATCATAGAGATCGGCGCGGTTAAGCTGGATGAGAATCTGCGGGAGATCGGCCGGTTTCACGAATTGGTAAAGCCGAAGGTCTATCGGGACATGAGCCGGATCATCGGTGGGATCGTTCATATGAATATGGATGATCTGAAGGAAGCGGAGAGTTTTTCCAAAGTAGCCAGGCATTTTCTTTCCTTTTGCGGAAAAAATTATATCTTCTGTACCTGGGGTAATCAGGACATCACAGAACTGCAGAGCAACATGCAGTTTTTTCATGTGCCTCCGCTCGGTCGGGGTCCGATCCGATATCTGGATGTGCAAAAGCTCTTTTCTTTGGAACGCGAAGGGAAGAAGCATCAATATTCTTTGGAATACGCCGTAGATGAATTTCATATCAATAAAACCGTACCTTTTCACAGAGCTTTGGATGATGCGTATTATACGTCGAGGGTATTGGAAAAGTTAGCAAGGGCTAACTTGACCTTATATTCGTTTGATACGTTCCGTGCGCCAAAAAGCAGAAAAGAAGAAATACGGATCATGTTTCCCACGTATTATAAGTATATATCCCGCACCTTCCGAAATAAGGGGGAGGCGCTGAAGGATAAGGATGTCAGAACCGGCGGATGTTATCTGTGTGAGAAAAAGACGACACCTGTGGTGGAACAGTTTACACCGAACGGGAAGTATTATTTATCGGTACACCGATGTGCGGAACACGGACTTATAAAGAGTAAGATCCGTGTGAAAAAGGACAGCACCAAGAAAACGTTTGTGATAAAGACCATGCGACAGATCAGTGAGGAAGAGCTTACTCCGATCATGGAGAAAGCGGAGAAAGTGAAGCTGGCCATGGCGAAAAAATCGGAATGAAAAAGAAGATCAGAGAACATATCAAAAGACAAATAGCGCTGTTTTTTGCCTTCTGTCTTTGTTTGTCATCGTTTTCGATCACATCGGTCTATGCGGAACCGGAGGAAACGACGACGGGGCCGGATTATATGGCAGAGGCGGAAGCAAGAAAATCACAGAGCATACAGAGTAACCAGATCATCAGTTGGCCGCAGGGACCGGCGATCGGTGCCGAAGGCGCGATCCTGATGGAGGCGAATACCGGAGCCATCCTCTATGCAAAGAACATAGATGAGAAACTCTATCCCGCAAGTACGACAAAGATCTTAACGACACTTGTCGCGATGGATCATGTGGAAGACCTTCAGGAAATGGTTAAGTTTTCGCATAATGCGGTGTTCAGCATTGAGCGGGATTCCTCCAACATGGGTATGGATGAAGGACAGTCCATTACGGTGGAGCAGTGTCTCTACGGTATTCTGGTATATTCCGCGAATGAAGTATGTAACGCGATCGCGGAACATATTGCGGGATCCACGGAAGCATATGTGGAATTGATGAACCAAAAAGCGGCAGAGCTCGGTTGTACCAATTCACACTTTGTGACAACAAATGGTCTGCATGATACGGAGCACTATACAACGCCCAGGGATCTTGCGACGATCGGATGCGCATTTTTTAATAACGATCTTTTGGCCAAGATTTCCGGAACGGCACATTACTATATCGGACCGACGCCGACACAGCCGGATGACATCGATCTTTATACACACAATCAGCTGACAAAGGGAACCTATTCCTACGAGGGTTACATCGGCGGTAAGACCGGATTTACATCGGATGCAAGGCAGACGCTGGTATCCTGCGCGGAGCGGAACGGGATCAAACTGGTTTGTGTGATCATGAAGGAAGAATCACCGAATCAGTTCACGGATACGATGGCACTTTTTGATTACGGGTTTCAAAACTTTCAAAAGGTCAATGTCGCCGAGCATGAGAAGGATTATATCATCCATGATGAGGATATGTATCATATCGAGAATAATATCTTCTATCAAAGTGAGTCTGTGGTGAGTATCGATGAAGAGAGTGCCGTGATATTGCCGAATACCGCTGTTTTTGAAGATCTTGAGGGTACACTTTCCTACGAGAATCTTTCGGAGGGATGCTTTGCGCACATTCTGTATAACTATAACGGTCAGCTTGTCGGCAGAGCGAAGATCTTGTTGAACGCCGAGGATGACAGCGCCGGATTCATGAGCAATTCCGAGAAGCAAAAGCGCGTGATCTTCATTAATATGAAATATGTATTGACGATCCTTGTGATAGTGGTTACCGCATTGGTGATCCTTACGCTGTTGATCTCGTATTATCAGAGTTATAACTTTACAAGAAGACGAAGATTTACGATCAAAGGAGTGAAAAACCGACATCGTCGGAGATAACAAACATGAGACTGCGAAATATACCGGGTGCACGGGAAACCATAGCGGAAAGTTCATATTGCATCAAAGAGCCGACATCATGTAAGGGTAGATTTTCCGAGATCTTCGGGAACGATCATCCCATCCGGATCGAAGTCGGTATGGGAAAAGGAAGGTTTATCACAACCTT
>JAILOQ010000121.1 GCA_024690725.1 Lachnospiraceae bacterium | reverse complement strand
AAGGTCAATGGAACTCATGGTAAACTGCGCCCCGTGTCCTATGTACTTTGTGATGGCACAGATATACTCCCCGGCTTTCTCGGCCTTAGCCATTTCCTTTGTGCCTCTTGCCAGGCCCTTAATGCCGCCTCCCAAGAGGTTCCCGAAAAACGGGAGCGCCGTCAGCATGGAGAACGCTGCCATCCCGGTATTGCCCTCCGCAAGGTAGAACGCCGCATTTACCAGATCAAAGCCGTCCCAGAACACACCGCCCACATCCAGCATCTGATGTACTACGACAGAAACCGTACCGTAGACCGCATTCAGGAATCCCTTCGGACAGAGTCCGTAGGGATCACAGTAATCTATGGGATCACCTGTGACATAGGCGTAGCGGTTTAAGCTCTGACTGTCGGAAACGTCCCCTCTTAAAACATCCCGGCTGATGAACCGCTTACAGTCCGGATTATAATACCGGATCCCCATCTCGTAGAGCCCATTTGCCTCCGTCCGGACGCCGAGTGCGCCGTTATACAAAAATCGGAGGCCTGCGGTATGCAAAAGCTTTACCAGATCCGAAGATGTCTGATCCATACCGTCACTTACCGCGATGACAGAGCCATCCCCGTTTTTTACGGCTGTGACCTCACCGAAGGCACTGTAGCTGATCCGAAGGGTCACCGCACCGTGCTCCGTCGTGATCGCCGTTACGGATCCCAGATGATCGAAGTGGTAATACTGCCACCCTTCCGTATACCTTCCAAGAAGTGTGGTACCGTACAGATAGAGTTCCTCTGTTTCCTCTACGCGCTTATCCTCTCCGGTCTTTGTTACGGAAACGGAAAGCACCGCTTCATACCGGCTCTCCCGGTCCGTTACATACCGCTCTTCCTCCACAGAGCCGTCCGGATGGGTGATACACGTAGCGGATTTCGTATCGTCACTGTCATATGTATAGACCGTAACGGTCCCGTCCGACTCCCTTGTCCGGATCAGGCGGTTCCTGCAGTCATAGGTATAATCTCCCATGCCGCCCGCAAGAGGACCGTGGAGCATGTTTCCGTTTGCGTCATACGTGACCTTTTCTCCGTTATAGGTGATCATGCGGTTATCCGCATCATACGTCATCCTGACGTCTTTGATCCTGCCGCCCGCTTCAATCCCCGTGATCGCTGTAAGCTGTCCCCGCTCGTTATACGCATAGGTTTCATGGCTGATCTCGATACCGCCCGCTTCGTCTGCCTTATCCGTCATGCGCCCTGCAGCGTCATACGTATAGCCCTCCGTACTTCCGTCCGGACGCGACAGCTTTATAAGCCGCCCCGCGGGGTCGTAAGAATACGTCGTTTTCCTTCCCGTCCAGTCTGTGACAGCGACCAGACGGCTGCAAAGGTCATACGCATAGCGGACGACTTCACCTCCGGGGTAGGTTATGCTGATCCGGTTTCCGAGTTCGTCATACGCGTAGCGGACGGTCCTGCCGGAGGCATCCGTAACCGCCGTTACCCGGTTTAAGGCATCAAAGCTGCGGCGGATTTCCTTATGGCTTCCGTCTGCAAGCTCCTCCGATTCACAGATCACATTTCCGTTTCTATCATAAGTATAGCAGATCCTGCCAAGGTCATCCTCCGCAGTCTTGATCCGGCCTGCCGTATCGTACGTATATACCGTTTCCCTCCCGTCTGCACGGGTTACGCCGCTTAAAAGCCCCAGGGCGTTATACGTATACTCCGTAACGTAAGCTAACGCGTCTTCTTCTTTGATGAGACGCCCCACAGGGTCATAGGTATAGTTCGTCCGGTTCCCCTTGGCATCCGTGACACATGCAACGTTTCCGTAGGCATCATAGCTTCGTCCGGTATGATTTCCCATTGCATCCGTCGCATCGGTCAGGCGCCCCATGGCGTCATATCCGTAGACGGCAAGCTCCGTCGCTCCTTCTTTTAAGACATTGGCGATGGCCGTGACATGTCCTTCCTTATCATACCGGTATCTGCTCATGTTTCCGATGGCATCCACGCTCTTTATCCATCGATTCCCGGCATCATATTCGTTTGTCATAACGGATCCCGTTGCATCCGTGATCTTTGTAACGTTCCCAAACCCGTCATAAGTATAAAGCGTTACATTTCCCATGGGATCGGTCTGCCGGATCAGGTTTCCGGCTGCATCGTACGTATACTCCGTCACAGCCTCTCCACATGTTATACTCGTTACATGACCGAGGGCATCATACGTATATTCCGTTTCCGTCCCCATCGCGTCGATCACAGAGGTCACATTTCCGTTTGCGTCATACCGGTAATGCTCTTCGTTTCCGTTCGCATCGGTCTTCCGGATACAGTTTCCGGCTGCATCGTACCGGTAGCTGACCCGGTTTCCTTCTCCGTCCTCTTCATAAAGGAGCCGGTCCATGGCATCATATTTTCGAAGATAGAGAGGCGTATCGCCGATATATTCCGCAATGCAGTTAAAGTGGTCGTCATAGCCAAAGCGATGCACGCGCCCGTCCGCATCCGTCTGCTCGATGGGCTTTCCGTTCGGATAATACGAAACCGAAACCATTGCATCCTTTTGGCGGACGCCGGTGTTATTCGAAAGCGCATCGTAGGTATAGGTGTGCCGCTCGCCGTCTGCTGTTGTCATTGCGGTCTGCCGGTAGCAGGCATCGTATTCAAAGACATCCGCACTGCCGCCGGGATGATCGATCCGGGTTTTATGCCCCTCATTGTCATACGAATACCTCGTTACATTTCCCAACGCGTCCGTCACACGGCTTAACAGCCCCTGCTCGTTATACGCATAGGTCTCGATCCGTTCCTCCCCGTCTGCCGTCTCTCTTTTTTCCGTCATTCGTCCCAGCACATCATACCCGTAGGAAACACTCTTTCTGCCATCACTTTCTCTTAAGAGCTCACCTGCTTCGTTATAGACATAGGTATGACGGTTTCCATTAGGGTCAATGGTGCAGGAAACGTTTCCGTAGGGATCGTATTCATACCTCGTTACGTTTCCAAGATAGTCGGTCTCCGTCTCTTTCTGTCCTGCGGCATTATACGTATACCTTATCGTTCCCCGGCCTTCCGTTTGAAGCGAGAGGACGTGCCCCATGGCATCATACGTATACTGCTTTATGCTTCCGTCCGGTGCGATCAGCCGTTTGATCCTACCCTTTTCGTCATACTCCGTTTCCACCTGTCCGCCCTTTGCGGACACGCTTTTAAGCGCTCCGCCCTCATAGGTGTAGCGCGTTACATTTCCGGCTGTATCGTAAACCGCCGACAGCCGGTCGCCGTCATATTCATAAGCGGTGTTATTCATGAGAGGATCCCAGACATCAAGGAGCCGTCCCTGTGTATCGTAAAGGTAGGTCTCAACGTTTCCAAGGGCATCCTCTGTGCGCAGGACATTTCCCTTCTCATCCATGTAACGAACCGTCCGGTTTCCCATGTGGTCCTTCACCGTTACCGCCGACCCGCTTTCGGTATCCGTGTAGGTAAAGGTTGCCTCCTCACCCTTTCCGGCTTCATACTGGGCGATGACCCTGCCTTTTTCATCGTACGTGTTCCTGACGGCACAGTTTCCCGCAGGATCCGTGATCCTTGTCAGAAAATGCCCTTCATAGGCATAGAACGTGCTCCTTTTGCAAACATCGCGGTATTCGGTCAGATTCCCTTCTTCGTCATAGGAAAAGCCCACACACCTTCCGTTCCCGTCCGTGATCTCTGTGACCATTCCTTCATCATTTAAGGTAAGAAGGAGGGTTGCCTTCGTCATCTCATCCGTAAGCCGCACGTTTTCTGCCGTATAGGTCACGCTCACACTTCTTCCGTTTTCGTCCGTCACCCGGCAAAGACGCCCGGACGGATCAAAGAGAAGCACGCCGGTTCCCGCCTCCAACCGGTATCCTTCTTTTGATTTCAGGATCCGGTAACCGGCGAAGTCTCCCGACGAAGGCTCATAGATTCCTTCATAGGACATCGTCTCATCCAGATAGACCATATCCTCCAAAAGTTCCCCGTAGGTAATGCCCTCCTTTGCTTCCTTACTAACAAAGGAAAGACCGGTTGTGCTGTCACTGTGCCAGATCAGCGTTCCGCCAAAGTCCTCGATATACTGCTCGTAACCGCTTGTCACGCCGTAGCCGAAGCGTCCCTTTTTATCCGCAAAAAGGGAATTGTAGGTAAGCTCCATGGAAAGCTCTCCGTCGCAGCCGCCGTTTAACACCTCCATCGTCTCATGGAAGGCTCCGGTGGAGGTATCAACGGGATCCCCATAGTCATTGATCAACTCCGCAACCGGATCCGGCTCTCCGATGCGGATATACTTTGACAGATGGCTGCCGGTCGGGATCACCGTCACGGTCACACCTAAGTTTTTGCCCTCCAGCGCCTTTACGAAATGGTCGACCAAAACACCATAGGTTTCATCCGGATCCCCGATGCCGGGGCCGCTTCTTGCCGCGTAGGTACCATAGAGCTTTTCTCCCGGCGCAAAAACACCCAGATGCACCGTATCCCCGTCATAGACGACGGGAAGCACCCGGCACTTCCCGGCTTCGGCGCTGTGATAACCCACGCCCCGTGTTGACCGCTCTCTTTTTATGACCTTTCCGTCGATCTTATCCTTGACCAAAACCACCGTGGCCTCCGCAGGCTTCACATAATCCCCGAAGGTGGTCGTAAGGTTATAAAAGTTCCTGCCCGACTCGTTTACGATCTCATACTGGATGTAATAGCTTTCATCGGTGTATGCGCTGTTCTCCGGGTAAACGTAGATATGAAGCCCCTGCCCTGCGAGGACATCGATTGGCTGCTCCGATTCAAAACGGCAGTCCATGCTGCAGCCAAAGGGCATGAGCGTCCCATGAAAATCCGCTGCGATCGCATAGTTGCCGGGCGCATCTCCCTTTATCACCCAGTTCACGGTTTTTGATGCATTCCCCGGGATCTTCCCAAGATCCATGGTCAGGTTTTGCTCCTTTGAGGTCTTTGCCAAAGACAGTCCTTCAGGGAGCTTTAAGGATACGTTACTGTTTGTCAGATCATATCCCGCCTCCGAGTGGTTGATGATCGTAAGATCCACCCCGTACATTTCCTTCAGCCAGGAAACCGACTGGGTGACATGAAGAAGTGCAAACGCCGGCGCAACGCCTTCGTTTTCTTCCAAAACGCCGTCCGGCGGGGGGATCGGAATACGATCAGGGCCGGGGCCTTTCTTCCCGGGCTCGTAAGGAATGCCCTCTCCTGCGCCGCCGTATCCCGGTTTTTGATTCATCGCTCCTCCCCCGTAGTACTGCACGACAACAGGCAGGGGAGCTGAGGCAAACACAAGCGTCGTCTCAAAGGTATACGTGTGGAGGTTTTCAGGATCCGACAGATCTATTCCTGCCTCCACCAGTTCCTCCAGCTCAAGCCGGTGGATCTTAAAATCCGCCGTTACCACCGCTCCGCTTTTCAGACAGATCTCCTCTTCTCTTACGGCACCGTTATCGACGCGGACCGTCGTCTCCATCGGCAGATACCCGGATGCGTACCCGCACACCGGGAAGATCCCTGCCTTTTCTATCAACGCCGCCTTTCCGCTCCCATCCGTCTGAAGCCTTAGAATATCGCTTTCTCCGCTTCCGGTCCTGACATACAAAAGGGCATAGGGAATCGGACTTCCCGCTTCATTTACCGCGGTAAGCTCCACCATTCCTTTTTGCGAAAAATCCCGTATATTCAGCGTCATTGCGGCTGACGCGCTGTTCCCCGCTTCGTCCCACACAGTAAGCAGGACCGTATAGTACCCTTCCGTCCTGTAAACGTGATGCGGCCGTATTCCTTCCGCCTTCGTGCCGTCCCCGAAATCCCACAGGTAGCGGGCGATCCGCACATTATCCTTTGATGCGCCGCCGTCAAGGATCACTTCCTTATCCTTGATGCCCATCATCGTCTCCGGAAGCTCACAGACCGGAGCGATAAGATCCTCATCCGACGCATAGCCGTAGACCACCGGCGAACGCGAAGTGTTCCCGTTCTCATCCACCGCTTCCACACAGTATCCGTACAGTTCCTTTAAGATCCCTCCGTGATCTTCAAAGCTCGTTTCGTCACTGACCTTGATGCACTCCTCCGTCACATCCGAAAGGCCTTTGCGATATACCCGGTAAAGCACCGCATCCGCCGCCGGTTCCCAGGAAAGGGCGGTATAAAAGCTTTCGGTTTCCGTCGAAAGATGCGTATTCCCGGGCGGCGTATGATCCAGTGTATATGTCTTTTGAAGGAAACTGCTTTCGTTTCCGGCCCGGTCGGTTGCAGATATCCGGATCCTTAGGGGCTGCCCGGGATCACAGCCTGTCGTATCAAAGCTTACCGTCTTCTTTGCGTATCGGCCTTCTGCTTCCCCTTCATAAAACGTGATCCAGGGATCGCTTCCGCTTTGGTAGGACAATGCGATCTTTGACAGCGCGCGGTTATCCGAAACCAGGGCTGTAAACCGTGCTTCTTTTCCGAGAATCTCTCCTTCCTTCGGTGACAGCCCCAAAACCTCCGGAGCCTCTTCATCCGCTGTGGCACACGCCGAAACAGGCACAGAAGCCTCGCCTTCGTTTCCTGCACTGTCAACGGCGGAAACCGCATACACGTAGGTGACCCGGTCCTCTACCTCTCCGTCGGTATACCCTGTCCCCCTAAGGTCGCTTTGACAGAGACGAAAGCTTTCCTCTCCCTCTGTTTTCCGGTATAACCGATAGCTCTCCGCCTCGTCTGCCGCAGTCCACGTAAGGCAGATGGTTCCCTCGTCTCCGTTTGCCAAAACACCTTCGACAGTCGCCGGTGGTGTATGATCGATCACATAGGTGGCACATACATCCCCCTCTTCCGTCCGGCTTTCATTTCCGGCCTGATCCGTTGCCCGGAAATGAAGAGTGACACTTCCCTCGGGAAGGTCTGTGATATCCCAGTCAAAGACAAGCGAATCCTGCGTTCCATCCGCTTCCTTTTCGGCGATCACCTTCGGCCCTTCCGGCGTTTCATAATGGATCGTAAGGGACTTTAAACCGTAATTATCCGTTGCGTCTAAAACAAGAGGCAGCACATTTGAATAGCTTCCTTCCACAGGTCCTACCCTGCGGATCACGGGACAGAGCGTATCCTCATTTGTGGTAAGCGTAAGAACCTCGGACCAGGCACCTGCATTTCCAAACCGGTCCACGGCTCTGACACGGAAGCTGTAGGTCGTCTGCGGCGTAAGTCCGGTAAAGACACACCCAAGCGTATCCGATACCTGTCTGGTTTCGACCGGCTCCTCTCCCCGGCAGGCCTCTACATAAAAGTATGCAAAGTCCTCCTCATCCGGTTCTTTAAACCGGAGGGTTGCAGCACTCGTTGTCATGCTGCAATCGCCCCACAAAACGGTTCCGGGACCCGTATGGTCAACGGTAACGGTCATTTCAAAGGCGTCGCTCGTATTGCCGTTTGCATCGACCGCCGTGATAAAAAGACGATGCCTTCCTTCAAAAAGTTCCCCGGTATCCCAGGTAAGCTCCTGCTCTAAGGAACGCTTCGGATCCGCGATCTCCGCTCTCACGATCTCTTCCTTCGTCCCGTCCTGTTTTTCCAGCTGCACCCGGATTTCGGTTACGCTCCGGTTATCCGTAGCCCGGACTTTAAACACGGCTTCTTTTCCGACACAGCCATCCGCCGGATCCACACGTAAGATCCGGGGAGCAATCCCGTCTCTTCCACATCTTACATATGCTCCCTCCGATAAGACGCTTCCCATATCAAACCGGTCGAAGGCACGAAGATAGTACGTGTATTCCTTAAGGTCTTCTACCGTATCGTCAATATAAGAGACCACGTTGCGTCCCTGCACCGTAGCCAGAAAGACCGTATCGCCCCCTTCTTCCATACGGTATATCCGATACGCTTCACAGTCTCCGGACAAACTCATGTTCCAGCTTACGATCACCACGCCGTCTTGAGCAATGGCTTCTACATGCTCCGGCGCATCCGGCGCACTCCGGTCCAGTTCGATGCTGCGAAATGCCTCCGTTTCATATCCGTCTTCGTCCGTTACGAGGAAGCGCAATTCATAAAAGCCCGACTCCTTAAGACCCGAAATATCCCAGTCATAGGAAAAGGGAACGTACGCATTTCCGGTTCCCGAAAGAGGGGTATTTAAAAAGACGCTGTTCCATTCCTCCGATGCGCTCTCCCGATAGAAAAAGGAAACCGTCTCTCCTCCGTAGATCCTCAGGCTTAGCGTGATGCGGTCGCTACAAAACGTCTCCTGATCCAGTGGGCGGATTTCTTCGATTCTGGCATGTCCCGTTGCCGCAAGGACCGGTTCGGATGCATCCGACCGGTTGCCGGCACCGTCCACCGCTATCACCCGGTATTCATACACCCTTCCTTCCTCTAAGTCTCCCGAATCCTTAAAACGGCATTCCGTTACGTTTTCCGCGATCGCCTCATTGTCACGCAGCACGATATAATGATCCACACCTCCCCCATCAACCGCAGGGTCCCAGGAAACAGTCACACTGCCCCCGGTGCGTGATGCAAAGCTCAGGCCCTTCGGTGCCAAAGGCGGCGTCCGGTCCTCCCCGGTCCGTACCTGAAGCTTTGGCGCATACCGGCTTAAGGATCCCAATGGCGTTTTTGCATAAACCGCATAGACATAGTCCGTCGCAGGTTTTACTGCCTCATCGGTAAAGCTCTGACAGCTCCCGGTTACCGTTCCCACTTCTTTCCCGTCTCTGCAGATCTGATAGGCAAACGGCTCCCCGGCATCCTCCCACGCGATCGTAACAGACGTATCCGTCACCCGGCTAAGACGCAGTCCATGAACCGCCGCCGGCGGCTCATCCCCCGCCGCAAGCATCACAACGGTTCTTGCGATCTCGGAAAACGGAAGGGATGGGGTGTATTCTTCCCCCTCTGTCAGTTCCAGACGGTTTAGTTCTAAAACGCCCCTTGTGGTCTCTAAGATCTGTCCGCCGCCTGCTCCGGCTTCTTTCCGAAAGACCGTGACATGGTCCCCATCCGCCGTGATACTGCCGTTTTCCCCGTCTGCCACGATATTTCCGCGGACGGTCAGAACACCTCCGTGAAGCATGACGGCACCGGCGTTTAATCCGGATGCGATGAAGTGCCCTCCGATGTGGATCTGCGCAGTTTCATCCTCCATCGTAAGCGCAGCGTTTTCCTTTAATTCCAGGTTCTGTTTTATCTGACAAACGCCGCCTCCGATACGGACCGTCCCATTCGTTATAAGCCCTCCGAGGCGCAAACTACAGTCAGCAACATCAATCGATTTATCCGTTGTAAGTACAAAGGGATAGGACGCATCCTCCGTAAGGGTCTCATCTCTTAATAATACGGCCTTTCCCAAGTACGGCGCCTTCGAGAGGGACGAAAGGGAATCCGCAAACACCGATATCTCTTCCTTCAGGGCTCCGTTCGGATCCCTCAACTCTTCTCCAATGTAAAGACCGGCTTCACACAAGATACCTTCCTCTGAGGAATTCTCAATCCAAAGTACCTCCGGCCGCAACAGCGGTTTCTTCCCTTGCTCCTGTTGCTTTGAAAGAAGCCTTTGTTCTTCTCTTCCGTCCAGGATCAATCGGGTATGAGATGAAAACGGCACAGTTCCCAAAACGGAGAGATCTTTATGGATCCGCAATTCTCCCTCTTTGAGTTTCCCGCTCTGATCGGTTACGGGATCATAGATCAGATCCTTACAGCTTACTCGGTCGGCGGCCGTATCCATGACAAGGCATCCTTCCCCCTTTTCGTATTCCACTCCCTCCGCACCCTGCGTACGGATCTTTTGGTAACGGATACTTCCTAAAACAACCAGTTCTCCTTTCCCGATCGTAACCGACCCGTCGGAGAGCAGAAGATCTCCGGTGATCGTAAGGCTGTGCCCGTTAAGCTCCAGCTCCCCGCTTTCCAAAAGAAAGTCTCCTTCAAAGGTCTCATCCTCTGTCAGGGTATATCCCACTTCACCGCTTTTTCCTTTGATCCGCAGACGGCATCCGTTTCGATACAACGTCGTATAGCGAAGCTCCTTTAATGCATAAACGCCCTCCTCGGAAGAATTCTCAAGGCGCAGGATCCGAAAGGCCGCATCACTCGATACGGTCTGTTTCCCCGATCCGTTCAGGATCACGATGTGGTCCCTGCCATATGTTTCCGTTGCTTCCTCCGTATAATCTCCGGAAACCGTAAGTGTTCCGCCGGAAAACGAAGGGGAAGCCTCTGAATAATAGGTCTTTGTACGGACAAAGCTTCCGCCCACATCGACGTGCGATCCCTCCTTCATTTCAAACCGGCTTCCATACCCGTGGCTCGCCACAAGATCCCCGGACACGGTCAGTTCTCCTTCCACGCTCATCGTACCCTGATCGATCAGATCACCGCCGACCTCAAGGCTGCCCAAAACCGTCAGGTCCGCTCCTTTCATTACCGCAAAAGTTCCCTCAAACTTCTCGCTTCCGATCAGGGTTTCGGAGCCGTAAAAGGAGAGTCTGTCGCATTCGGAAAGCGATGGGAGCAAAGAAAGGGACAAAATCCCCACCGTTCCATGCACGGCGCAGTCCGTTTCCCGATCCACCGACCCGCAGATGAGCGCATCCTGAAACTGTACGCCTTCTGAAGAGGTATTCCTTAAAACCACGGTTCCAAGGTGTGATCCCTCCTTTGACGGCTGAAAAAAGCATACGGTCTGTGGATGATCGGCACACAGTACAACCCGGTGCTCTCCCTCCGATACAAAGCTGTAATTCTTATGAACGCCTGTGATCCTTTCGTTTTGATAAAAATCGCCGTGCAATACCAGTTCCCCTGCGCGAAATGTGCTCCGGGTTTGCGAATGGAATTCATCAGACAGAGCGGGCATTTCCCAGGAAATATAAAAATCGCCGAAGACTTCTACGTAGTCCTCTTCCTCATCCATTTGTAAGAATCCGGAGGATGTGCCGCCCTCTCCGCGTTCCTTCATACTCGCCGGATCCCCGATATAATAACCTCCCTCTACGATCAGTCGTCCGCCACCGACATCGATCAGACCGTCCGTCTGGATCAGATCTCCGGTGATCGTCAGGCAATGTCCGTTTAGATCAAGAACACCTTCGTTAAAGAATGCTCCGCCGTCTATCGTGACATCTTCGTCGAGCTCCCCCGCCATTAGCTGACTGCCGCCTGCGTAGCTCACCTTTGTTTCTCCCGCTTCAAAGTGGTCACAGTACGGTTCTCTGTTTAAGATAACGCCTTCTTCAGAGGAATTCATCAAACAAAGGTTTGCAAAACGAACGGATCCGGAAACCGTCAGGCGCTGCGCACTGTCGCTTACCAGCATTATATTTCCGCTGTGCCAGGCTTCTCGCAGCATCACAACATCTCCGTGAAAGATGGCACTTCCCTCGATCCTGTATCCCTCTGTGTCATTTCCGGCGTCTTTATAGGTCCCGAAGACCTCCAGACAGGCTCCGTTTTTCACTTTGATATAGCTATATTCGGTCTCTCCGCCGATCGTGAGATCCTGCTCGCAGGTTAAAAGCGTATTCACATAGAGTCGTCCATGACTGCTTTCACTAAACGGGCTGTCGACAAGATCGATGTTCTTACAAGCGGTCACAGGGGCGTGGACCGTAACAGAAGCCGCAACAAAAACCTCCCCACCATAGGTCTGGGGCGCATTGATACTGAGATAGGATGCAAGCAGAATGTCTCCCCCGTAGTACCCCGGCTCGTTTTGTTCCGATCCGCACTTTATGATCCGTCCTGTGATCTTTGCGCCCTCTTCGGAATTCACCGGTCCGTAAAATACCGGATCTCCCAGAAATTCAACCCCTTCTTCACTTTCGTTCGTAATGCTCAGGCCGTAAAAATAGGCATTCGTGCTGCTTACGTTCCCTCCCTGCGGATGCGGCAAAAAGGTCAGGGTCTGTTTCTCTTCTCCGGAAAGAAGCAGCATCGAAGAGTCCGAAAAATGAAAAAGGAGCGATGGGACCCCGGTATCGTACTGAGTCAGATCGCCCTTTAACTCCATCGTTCCTTTTTGAAAATGTATTGCATTCCTCGTTTTGACCGAAACAGAAAGGTCCCCTTCCACCAGAAGGTATCCCTCTTCTTTTGTGGACCGGATCGATGCCTCATTGCAGGCATCATAAACGATCTGCCCATCCCTCTCCGATGGGAGCTGCATGCGAAGATCGCCCAAAACACGGAGACAGCCGCCATTCAGATCGATCACGCCGCCGGAGATCACCAGATCGCCGCGCACCGTGACCGTATGGCCGTTCAGATCATACGTACCATTCGTCATCAGGATATGATCCGCTTCTACATCTTCGGTAAGCACCCTGTCTTCCTCGATCCGGATCGCCGTCCCGAGGGAAAACGGCAAAACCTCTCCCTGCGTATCTTCAAAGGAAGCAGGAATGGAAGCGCCCGAAACCGCAGGCTCGGCGTAAACCGGTATGGATAACGCATAGGAAAACTCGGAAAACGGAAGAAGGGTAATGATAAGAAGTACAGAGATGATGCGAAACAGTACTCGGGATGCGTGGGACAATATGGGATCCTCCTGTTAAATACAGTTTTCTCCATTATCACATATCAAAAACGAAGATGCAATTGTCATTTCTTTATTTCACAAGCCACGAGCCCGTCTTCTTTCTGAGTGTCTCAAACTCACCATCATACGCATTCGGAAAGATCACAAAAAACAGCCCTTCCGGTTGTCCGGAAGGGCCAAAACAGTTCTACCTTATATAAGACTCCGGGAGGCCGAAATGCTTTCATTTTTCTTCTTTACAGATCCATATCGCCGTCTGAAATGCCGTCGGCGAAATCACCGTTTAGGTTCTGCGTATTGATCGTACGACGCTTCATACGTTCTTTTTCGGAGTGCTCCAAAATAAATTCCTTGATCTCCTTTGCGTGCATGATATGCACAAGTTCCAGCTTATGATCGGTCGTGTCGCCGGTATAGCAGACAACGGTCGCAACGCCGGCCAATCGCTCCAAGAATGAAGTCTCCAGCTTTACGTCGGTTACCTTATACATATAGCAATCGTCCTCAATCGTCTTTAACAGTCCGCGCTTTACATTGATCATGTCATCGCGGATCGCATATTTCGTAAACGTCCAGGGCAGACCGAACAGTAAGATTCTCTTTCTCTCTTTGTATTCCATGGTATCCTCCTTATAACACATTCTGAAATGACACATGCACCTCAGAATCCGTCAAAATATTTCTACGCCGCTTGCCTTTAGCGCTACTACCACTCTACCTTCTTTTTCCTCAGAAGTCAAACCTGCCGTTGTTTCTGTACTTCTCTTCGCAATACTTGCAGCGGTAGATTTCCTTGTTTTCATCGGCCAACACAAAGATATGCGGCAGCTCCTGCTCAATAGAGGTAATGCAGCGGGGATTGCGGCATTTGATGATATTCTTGATCTCTTTCGGCAGCACCAGTTCCTTTTTGTTCACGATCTCGCCATCCTTGATCACATTCACCGTAATGTTGTGGTCGATAAACGCAAGCACATCCAGATCCATGGATTCAATATCACATTCCACCTTTAGGATGTCCTTCTTGCCCATCTTGTTGCTGCGGGCATTTTTGATGATCGCCACCGTACAGTCCAGCTTGTCCAGTTGCAGATGATGATAGATGGACAAACTCTTTCCCGCCTCTATATGATCGAGCACAAAGCCCTCTTCGATTTTTCCTACGTTTAACATATATCTTCCTTTCCGCCCGGGTCCTTCATGATAAGCCTCCGAGCACCCGTTTTACACAAGTTCCAGCAAGGTCAGGATCAGCGCCATACGCACATACACGCCGTATTGTACCTGTTCGAAATACACCGCCCGCGGATCGTCATCGACCTCCACACTGATCTCATTGACACGTGGAAGCGGATGGAGGATGAGCATGTTCTGGTTAGCCTTTGCTAACTTCTTCTTGTCAAGGATGTAGAAATCCTTCAATCTCACATAATCCTCTTCGTTAAAGAAGCGCTCTCGCTGCACGCGGGTCATATACAAAAGATCCAGTGCGCCGATCACTTCTTCGAGTTTGATGACTTCCGCATATGGAATGTCCTTCTCGCGCAGCATTTCCGTGATGTAATCCGGTACCCGCAACTCTTCCGGAGAGATGAACACGAAACGGATCCCTTCGTAACGGCTTAACGCATTGATCAGGGAATGCACGGTACGGCCGAATTTCAGATCCCCGCAAAGACCGATGGTAAAGTGATCCAGCTTCCCCTTCAAAGAACGTATGGTCAAAAGATCGGTCAGCGTCTGTGTCGGATGCTGGTGTCCGCCGTCGCCCGCATTGATCACCGGAATCTTCGACTTTCCCGCAGCCACCATGGCCGCACCCTCTTTGGGATGGCGCATGGCACAGATATCCGCAAAACAGGAGATCACGCGGATCGTATCGGATACGCTCTCTCCTTTTGCAGCCGATGAAGAATTGGCATCGGAAAATCCGATCACGGAACCGCCCAGGTTTATCATGGCAGCTTCAAAACTCAGTCTCGTCCGGGTGCTGGGCTCGTAAAAGCACGTTGCCAGTTTCTTGCCCGCACATTTTTTCGCATACTTTTCCGGATTCTTTTCGATGTCATTCGCCAGATCAAAGAGTTTATCCAGCTCCTCCACCGAAAAATCCAAAGGATTCATTAAATGTCTCATATTTTTCTCCTAAAAAAATCGGAGGAAATAAATCCTCCGATAATATATTTAACTGATAAAAGAAATAAGATCTCCGACTTCTTTTCTTCTCGGAGCCGCAGGTGATTCAGCCGGATAACCGATCGGGATCAAACAAGCCACCTTGCGTCCCTCTTCCAAACCGATCATTTCGGCAGCGATCTTATTATCGAAAATACCCATGATCACGGTACCGAGACCGGCCTCATGTGCCGCAAGACAAAATGCCTCCGTTGCGATACCGGTATCGAATACTTCCCAACGATCTTCCCAATCCGTGGAAAAAGAACCGTCTCTTTCAAAGCCGCTGCGACCGCTGACATAGGTAACAACGACCAGTGCCGGAGCCTGGCAGATGATCTCTCCGTTATGCGGATATGCATCGGTAGCCGCCTTGGCAAGCTCATCCTTCTTTGCACCTTCCACAACGACATAACGCGCCGGCTGTGTATTCTTCCAGCTCGGTGCAAATCTTGCCGCATCCACAACCTGCTCAAGCAGTGCATGATCTACGGCCTTATCCTGAAAACTGCGCACACTGCGTCTTTCTTTGATACATGTAATAGCTTCCATAGTCTTTAAACCCCCTAGCATATGTGGTTTTATCTTTCCTATGTTACCACATATAGTAGGGGGTTGACAAGCGTTCTTTTTTCGGGAATTAATTGTCTCTGTCGAAGTCAACATGACCGAAATCGGTCTTGGTCGCTACATCTCCGATCTTCCCGGACAAAGAAATGTTACCCATATCCGTTTCGACGCTTCCGCCGTCCACGGTACTGTTTTCCACTTCCACGTTACCGGCATCGACCTTGACTCTAAACTCTTTGATGGTACTGTCGTCCACTTCCACGTTACCGGCATCGCTATCAATATCATAGGTTCCGATCTTGCTGTTGCCAAGCTCAATGTTACCCGCATCCGTCTTGATCGATATCTTATCTGCCTTGATCGCTTCCATTTCGATATCGCCCGCATCGGCATCGATGCTCATATCCTTCGTTTCGATCTCATCGATGGAGATATCGCCCGCATCGGCGATAAATGAAATATCCTCAAGCGCAGTTCCTCTTTTTACCACGATGTCGATCCTGTATTCTCTGGAACCAAAGAAATGAAAGTCCACGTTGTGCTTTACCTTGCTGGTTACTTTAAGCACTCCGTCCTCGACGGAAACTTTCGGTACCAGGTTACTCGGCATATTGTACTTCACGCTGGTCTCCTCCCCGGATTTCACTGAAATCTCAGCTGCATCCACATCGACGGAAACCGCTGTCACTTCCTCATCGACCGAAATCGTATCCGTTACGTTTTCCCCGAAGCTTCCGTCTCTGCCTAACCCGGAAAAAAAGCCGGAGACAGGTCTGAAAACGTGAATGTAGATACCGGCAAGAATCACCAAAATGGTTATAACCGTAAGCACTGTAATATAAATTTTTGCATTTTTATTCATAATGATCCTCCTATCAAACAACTCTTCTTTGTCCGTTAAAACTCATCTTCCCTACAGTTAATGACAACCGCTCTGTGTGCAACTCCGGCGATCGGCCAGATGATCCAGGTCAGGTGCCACTGGAAGGTTAAGAAGCTGATGATCAGATATAAACAGGTTACGGTAGGCCAGTAGACCGCTACGATGGTCTCTGCCGTTTTGTTCTTATACTTGACGGGCTTTTGTTCCGGCATGATGTAGTTTCCGGAGATCGTTTCCACATCATTTAATCTCATGAGCATGTCAAATCCGCTGCTGATCTTGTTGGCATATACAATCAAAAACACGCCGATGCCGACCAGTACAAAGAGCATTATGGGACCGATATTGCCCGGTGAAACGATGCAGGGTACCCAGCAGATCACACATAAGACCACGCCGATGGTGATGCAAAGTGCACGCACCGATTCAAAGCTCTTTCTCTTTTCCTTTACGTAGTTTGCGGTATTGATATCGATCCGGCAAAGTTCTTTTTCCAAAAACTTCCAGTCGGCATCCAAAAAGCTGCTGAATACGATGGAACCGACGCCGAGTGCGACGACGACAAACATCATAGCTGCACCTACATTTTCGAGATTGCCGGCATCAAACATGATCGGCAACGTCGGTGAGATGATACAGAGCAAGACACCGAGTGCTAAAAACAGTGCCTTCTTTGTCCGGCAGGAAAGGAAATCCTGCACCTCTTCCAGGATCACATGTCTGCGCGGTGCTTCGACCTCTTTTCCCTTTGCCTCTTCGACCGCTTCCTTTAAGCCAAGGTCATCGGCCAGTTCATCTAAGTTTCCGAACTCCGAGATCACGGTTCCTACCGCTGCATTCTCGCTCTGTCCGTCTGCGATCAACTCATTGTATTTATCTTCCATCATCTGCAAAAGTTCTGACTTCGCTTTGCGAACCTCTGTCGTATTCGGCATACTGGCGAACATCGCCTCCAGATAACTCTTAATTGTTTCCATATTTTTCTCCTTTTCCCCGGCGGTTACGACTGCGTCGCGCCCGCATCAATAAATCGTTCCACAACTTCCTTTGTCAGATCCCATTCCTCACATTTTTCTTTGTAATATGCAAGGCCCGCTTCGGTAATGCGGTAATAGGTCCTCTTCTTTCCTTTTCCTTCCGGATCCGGGTCTGCCGTAAATGATTCTATGTAACCGTTTTTCTCCATACGCGTAAATGCGGAATAGAGGGTTGTTTCTTTGATCACATATTTCTCATCCGAGATGCTGCGAATCTGCTTCGAGATCTCGTAGCCGTAAGACGGCGCTTTCATGAGAATACTCAGAATCATGGTATCGTTGTAACCGCGGATCACATCAGAACTGATCTCTACCATATATTCCTCCTTGATCTCCTCGATCTGTTTCTGTTTCTTTCCTTCCCGACCGATCACGATCTTACGTCACCCGATCGGGGTACAGACGGGGTGTCGTCACACCCCCGCACAACACATCGTCTCCGATATGAGTGGTACCTACGTCTATCGTACTACGACTGTCGTACTATGTCTGTTGAAGTAAATATACTACGACTGTCGTAGGAAGTCAACACCATTTTTCAAATTTTTTCAAAAAAATAAAACAGCAGGCCGAAACCTGCTGTTTTCCACTGTTTTCCTTATACAAAACTTAACACTTCATCCTTCGGTTTTGCCGTCGGCGTAACGGACTCCGCATAAAGAACGGGACCGACGCTTCCGTAATCCTCAAAGAACTCATTGTGGATCTTGGCTTTTACCTTTACCCAGCTCTTCTCTTCGAGACGATCCGCATCGGCAAACTTGCATGCATACCCAAGAAATGCCATATCCTCCGCGCAGCACGTCATCGCCATGCGCCCCGGGACAAAGCAGCCCTTCGGGAAATTCGGGGGCTTTGCCACCATTGCGGTATACTCAATGGTCTTGCCTTCATATCTGGCCGGATTATCCGTTGCATCCAAATACCAAAAACCGTATCCCATATCGTCCAGCTCCAGAAAGTCCTTATTTACATCATAAGGAAGATCCTCCTCGAGCGTCACGGTCACTTCCCCGGTCTTTGTCTCAAATATGATATCCGCCATGCGGTTTAACGCCATGATATTTCGCTTAAAGCTCGGAAGATCGTTTACCACATCATCGCAACGGTTCATGATGATCAGCTCCGACTTCCGGATATGCTCTGCGACCAGCGACTTCATGTTATTGAAGTAATTGGCAAAGGTCGCACCGTTGATCATCGTGATCTGCTGTTCCATCTTCCAATGCCACGGGAATTTCAGATCTCTGATATCCCACATGCCGTTGTATTCAATGACGATACGACTCGGTTTATGTTTCTTTTCCAGGGCGATCAGGTTCTGGGACGTAAAGTCTTCCTCATCCTCGATCACTTCCATGACCGTCCGGCTGTTCTTTAACAATTCCGGCTCGTACTCCACCTCTCCCTCTTCACAGACGATCAAAAGCGTCGTCTTACGGGACTGAAAGTACGGCTGGGACAGGGTATACTTCAAAAACTCGGTCTTTCCGCTGTCCAAAAAACCGTTGATCAAATAAATGGGAATCATGAATTTCGCTCCTTTTCTCCGGCCTTACACACCGAAGAGTTCCTTTAATGCATCTTCCTTCAGACCGGAACCGATCACGCATATCTTACCGATCGTCTCTGCACTTCCTTCACGGATCTCGCTCTCTCCGGGCACATAATCAAAGTGAATAAAGCTGTCGCCGTCCGTGGGAAGCATACCCTTGGCACGCAGTACGATACCGTAGTTAATGGCATCTCC
>JAILOQ010000096.1 GCA_024690725.1 Lachnospiraceae bacterium | reverse complement strand
CGTATGAATATTCAGTTGGTTGATCTTGCGTATGATGCAGACACCGGATGTCTGGTCGGTGATGTGGGCGCCACGATGTATACGATGCCCGGTACCGGAAAGAGCTACGAGGTTCCCACGGTCAACGGTGTGAGCATCGGTACCGCAGACTTCTTTAAGTCCGGAACCGTGTTGAATATTCATACAAGTTCCAGTGCTTCCGATATTGATGGCTCCGCTACTGCTACCGCAGGTACGGAAGACGCCGATACCGAGGCAGAGGCAGAGGAGAGTGAGGAAGAGGAATCTTCCAATGACAAGGCAAAAGAAAACTAAGATATAGCTGGCAGTTAGGAGTTCTTTATGAAGAAGATCAAAAAGGACAATAAAGGTTTCACATTGGTTGAGTTGTTGATCGCGATCACGATCATATCCATAGTTATCTCGCCGTTATTCGCGAACTTCCGTTCATCCACAAGGTTGAACGGAAAAGCGAAAGCAGCGATGGATGTCACCAATATGGGACAGAATATCATGGAAGGCTTGAGTGCATACACGCCGGAAGAGATCATTTTGGGATTTGGCAGCATCAAAGAAGATACGGTAACGAATCGTACGAACAATCTGATGCTGATGCCGAATGAAGTAACCGTAACTTCTTACGGAGAGGCTTCCCCGAGCGGTACCGGTTTTGCAAAGAACACCGCTTTTCAGCCGTCCACATTTGATTCTTCCACTGCCGCTTCCGCATATGCGTCTTCTTTGTATTGCAGTCCTATGTCTGCAACCGGATTTAAGCCCTATGCGGAGTATTTGAATGTAAAAGACACACCGCATTCCGATCATAAGTATTATTTCTATGCCGAAGGCGTAAAGCAGGCGAGAGGTACATATGATCTGCTGTTTGAAATGGATGCCTCCCAGGTAACCGGTTATTCCGGTGATGCGGATCATGACGGGAAGATCGGTACCGGCGAGACGGAAGGCTATAACGATTACGAAGAAGCGTATATCACGAACATCAATCCGATGTTTGACGGTGTTTATACGGAAAGTGCCGCGCAACGAGCAAATGTTGCGGCGGATTTCATTTCCATGATGACGGTTACGAAGAACGTAACGTGTGAGGATTTTTATCCCCATATGATCCGAAATTGCAGTATTGATGTATCTAAGGATCCCGGTACCGGGTATGTTACCATCACGCTTACCGAGAGATACACATTGAGCGGAAGTTTTACTGCCGCTTCCGGTGATTATGTAAATGAGAGTACAGATTTTTCTTCTGCAACTCCTACGGTCACACTTACACCTACCGTGGTCTTTGATGGTGCCACCTATAAACAGGCGCCGCGCGAGATCTATGTGTATTACATGGGCAATTACAGTTCAGCTTATGCACTTATCCTTGATTCGTTTAATATACATAATCCTGATGATGTAGAGTTTGCGCTTCACTTAATGCGCATTTCTTCTTCGGAAACAAATGCTGCAAATGAGGCAAGCTACGTTGCACAGGTCGATATATATGATGATGCGAAAGCTATGGATATTTATTCCAATCTTCGTGATGATCTTACGAAAACTGCGGAGCAGAATGCGACCAATCGTGAGAATTGGTCCAGAAGCATATTGAAGTGGCAAGGGCACACCGTTGCAAATTCATCGGCGTCTCATGCGGATGAACTTTTGGAAGTATATCACGAAAGCGGTGGTGTTCGCACGGAAGTGATCAATCGTATTTATGCGGTAAAGATGTATGTATATGAATCCGGTGCTGCTGCGGCAAACTTCCCGGAAGATATGAGACTGACTGAGTTTGACGGTAGCACGATGCAGTAGGAAAGGATGTAACATCGGATGAGCAATTGGCTGAAAAGATTAAAGGAAAGAGCAAAAGACAATAAGGGTTCTGCACTGGTTTTGGCGATCATCGCCATTGTCTTCGTGGGAGCTCTTGTTGCTATGTTGGTATATATGGTGTACTTCAACTTTTTGATGAAGTATACGGACCGTGCGGCAAAGCAGAACTTTTATACAGCCGAGACAGCGGTGGATATCATAAAAGCCGGTTTGGAACAGGATGTTTCCGAGGCAATGGTATTCAGTTACTATGATGTGGTAAATAACCATACGGATGACAGTGCACTCAATAAGCAGGCTGCCTTTGAAGAGACCTTTAAGAATCAGCTGACATCGACGATCATGAACGTTACGACCGTAACGGCCGGTGATCCCGGTGCCATGCAGACATTTGATGTATATGACCCCGCGCGTTTGGCTGATTACTGGAATCGTATTACCAGGATCGGTGACACAACGTTCGAGGATTTTGTCATTTATAATCCCGGCACGATCAATTATGGTGCGCGTATGGAACTCGGTGCTGTGGATTCTTCCACGAACCCTACCGGCTGGGATTACGGTACCTCCGCAGGTGTGACGGATATCAAGAATAACGGTCCCGTTGTTACGTATAACGGAAGTGTTATCACCTTCCACAATGTTAAGGTATCCTATACGAATCCGGATGGTTATGTTTCCATGATCAATACGGACATCACATTGGAAACACCCAAGATCAATTTTGCAAATGTATTAAGCCTTCCGGAACTTGAGAAGTATGCGCTTGTTGCTTCCGGTGGTGTTTATGACGGATATACCAGAGATGTTGCAACCTTTAAGCCGGTGCAAAGCGGTGGCGGAACCGGTGTTACCGTTACCGGTAGTGTAAATGCCGGTGAGGATGGCTTGCATGTCAGCGGCATCAGCGGAGAGATGGTATTCAAAAAGAAAGATACGGATCCCGATACGACCGTAAACACGTTGGTCGCATCCGTCGTAAGTGCGGAGGATGGCAGAGATCAGACCAGTTCCACGTCTCCTTCCTCAACAGACAGTATTTCCGTAGATGACAGTTATGAAATATGGGCAGGGGATATCGTTGCCGATACCGCTTCCATGACATTGGCCGGAAATTGCTTTGTTCAGGATGATCTTACAACACTCGGTACCTATCCGAAGGTAGTATTATCCAACAATAAATATGTGGGTTACGGTTCCGAAGCGAGCGGAAGCAAGAACAGCAGTGCGATCCTCATCAACGGTGCGTACTCCACGCTTGATTTTTCCACATTGAAGTCTTTGGAATTGGCCGGTTCCGCATATGTCGGAAGTACCAGATATGATGCCAATAAGATCAATAAGACGGAAGACGATCTGATCAACGGATCCGTTTCCGAGTATCTGGATGAAAAAGCCACGGCAATAAAAGCGATCGAAGATGCCGGCGGCACAAATGATACGGATGTGGTTGAGGGAAGTGAAGTGGACAATACCAACAACGATGTTGTTTTGGGACAATCCCTTGCGGTAAAGGCCGATCAGCTCATGTATATGGTTCCCACGGAGTGTATGGTATATGAAGGATCAAGCCAGATCCTGGCGAAAAATCCTCTGACGTATCACGAGTATGTGAAGTATTCTACCGCAACCACCGGTTCCGGGACCAGCGAAAGACCGAAATACGATATGGTGAACTTGAATGCCATCATGGAGGATCTCGGAAACAATACATCCATCAATGATTATGGTGCATCTTTCGTCCCTGTATTCCGTCGTGTGAACGGTGATATTCTTGTGTACTATTACATTAAGTTTGCGACTGCGGATCGTGCGAATGACTTTTTCAGAGATTACTACGCGGCTGACAGGGATTCCTTTGTGGAATACTTCAACAGCTATGTCAGATCGTTTACGATCAATCCTGCCATTACGGCTAACAACAGTGCGTATCTGCACATTGCCGGCAATATGCTTTATAAGTCCGGAAGTGCCTTGTATATGAAGGAAGATACATATGAAGAAGATCTTGCGAATTTCGATACCTTGAATTCTGCCAGATCCACCTATTCCGGTTGGTATCAGACACAGTTAAAGTATTTGATGAAGACAACGACGGATCAGGTATCTGCTTCGGTATTATCCGGTGATGTATTCGGAAATATCGCGGTAAGCGATTCGAATTTTGCGCAGATCGTTCCGTCCGGAACCTACAGTGTATATAAAAACGATGCCGGGGAAGAAGTGGCTATCGTTGTAAACAATAAAAACAAAGGTGTATTCCATTTCGGCGGTTCGAATACGGATACCGGTTCTCACGATCTTTCCAATATTCATCTGATCATTGCAACGGGTGATGTGGAATTGAATGTTGATGAGTATAACGGTCTGATATTCTCCGGCGGAGATATCTATATCGGAGCCACAACGGTGATCAACAGCGACTATGCCGAGGTTCCGAAGGCGATGATCGCGAAGAATTCCGCCGGAAACTACGCGTTCGAAGTGATCCAGAACGGTATTGCTTATGCAAACTCCATGGGTACCACGGATGCAGAACTTCTGGCTGCGATCGAGCGACAGAGAGAGAGCGATATCGTAAGAGCTTCGGATCTTGTAAAGTATGTAAATTGGACGAAGGAGTAGTTACATGAAGGATAACAACAAGGGCTTTAGTTTAGTTGAATTGCTCATAGTCGTTGCCATTATGGTGATCCTCATTGGTGTTATGGCGGCGAATATCGGCAGGATCAGCGGGTATCGTGCAAAAGAGTGCAGGACCAAACTGATCTCATCCATGAATGACGCCAAATTGGAGACATTGAGTAAGGCAACCAGCAATCGATCCGGTAACGACACCTATTTGGTCCTGTTTAAAAACGGATTGAATAACGGAAACTATATGATGGTTGTTATTCAGGGGCAGATCAAAACCGTAAAGCGTATCAGTAAGGGGAATGTAACGATCAAGTATTCCACCACGAAAGATGCGACGGACGGTATCGCGATCCCCACGATCACACCATCGATTCCGGGGGGCGGAAGCAATATTACAACGTCCACCGATTCTTCGGTTTTGAGCTTCTGTCAAGCCAACGGGTTTAAGATCTGGTATAACCGTTCTACGGGGGCCTTTCTTCCGTTAGCTTCCGGTGATGATCTTTACGAATTGTTCTGTTCCATGGGAAATTACAATTACGGGATTCATGTCCATCCCACAACGGGAAAGGTTGAGACCGGCGGAAGAACAAAAGCTGCGTCTACGCCGTAAATAGAATTTTGATTTATTTGGTATTTTGCTTTGCATTGTTTGATTTGACTTTGGAGGAACTATGAAAAAACGAAATGGTCTTAACATCATAAGAAATGATCGCGGTTTTACTCTGATCGAGTTGATCGTGGCCATGGCGATCTTGGGCGTTGTATCCTTGACGATCTATACGTTTATGATACAGGGTTCCAGATTCTATGGAAAGCAAAATGCGGATGCTACGATCCAGACGGATGCGCAACTTGTTGCAAATGCCATTTCCGATCTGATCATCGATTGCGAAGTGGATATCCGTTATGATAATTCGCTTTCGAGTCAGGCCAATACAACGGAAAAGGTTTTGCAGATCGTCAATGAGGATATGGCGTTTATCATCTTTAAGCAGGATACCAACGTATTCTATTTGGAAGGCACCTACGATGCCGCTGCCGGAAAGTATACTTATGATTCCGGTTCTTTGACAGATTCCGCAGAACTTCTCGGACAGAACGTAACGGCATTTAACGTTGATCTTTCCCGCGTCGGCGGTAAGGGTTCCAAAGAAAACATTGTGACCTATTCCATGACATATGAGAATTACGGTCGTAAATATGCAGGTAACTATCAGGTAAATCTTCGTAACATGGTAACCGTCAGTGCGGATTCGATCACAAAGAAGACAAAGGAAGCCGATATTTCCATGGTTTCCGTTACGCCTTCTCCGGTTTATGTCGATGTAAAAGGTAAGGACACACCGCAGTTTATGACGGCTTCCACAGATTTTACCGCACATTCCGATGCAACTAACGTACCTAACGAGGATATCTTCGACTGGGCGTTGACAAATGCGGAAGGAAATAGTGTTTCGTTTTTGTCATTCCTTACCGTGACCAGTAAAAAGCAGGTTACCGTACAGTACTTGCAGACTGCAGCTGCAGATGTGACAAGTACAGCTTTTGTTGTGGCAAAGAGTAAGATCGCAAATAAAGCGACAGGTAATAAACCGGAAGGAAAAGCCGAGATCCGCTTCAAAAAGGTCAATGATCTTGCGATCGCATCGGTTTCCGGTGTGACGAGTGGTGCGGCTCAGCCCAAGACCACTGCGGTATTCCAGGCTTCCGTGGATTCCTTTAACCTGTCGACGGAAGAGAAGAATTGTAAGTGGGAGCTTTACTATCAGCAGGGAGCAACCGTTGATGAGAGTAAGTGGCAGTTATGTACCAATGCGAATATCGGTACGGGTACGATGCTCGGTGCCACCTATTCTTCTGCACTGGGTTCCAATGCATCTTTGAATTACAGCGTGAAAGTCGGTTCCAGTGCGACGGAAAAGACACATTTCCAGATCCGTGTAACGAATGCGTTCGATAGTGAGTATACGGCGAAGTATAATCTGGATGTATATAAGAATGACGGGAATGGCGGAAACAAGCACCCGAGCCGTGGTGTTGAAATTGATATCACACAGTATTTTGTAGATGGTCTCGGTACCGGGAATCCTTTCTCATGGCCGAACGGCAAGCCGAGTCAGATCCTTGATATCAATATTAGAAACTATTCGAATCATGACTGTGAGAGCCATTACAACCATACCTATACGTTTACCGGAAGCTCCTTTACGTTCCAGCGTTCGGATGATGCGTTTTTGAAGGTTTATTATACGGATGAGGATACTACGTCGCAGAAGTGCTATGTATATTTGGATTACGGTGCCTTACGTTACACCGAGGGTGCGAATGCGCTGGAATATTATGATTCACCGAACATCTTGTGTAATCTTCTGTATTACAATGTCGACGGTCAGTTGGTAATTGCCGATGGTGTAGGCTGGAGGTTAACTCCGGTTTCCCTTTCTGCAGGTACACCGGCGGCCGGCGGAGTTATGCTGATCCCTTACGGCGGATATGCGGATATGACTGCGACCTTCAACGGTTACAATATTTCCAAAAAGAGCCAGGTTGGTATTTATATTTATACCGATGGCAAGTTCATGAACTTAAACGCCAATGATTATGCGATGCAGGATTTCAATCCGTATATTTCCGCGGATTATACCGGATCCATCGGTAACCGTTATGTTTTGATCGATAAAGCCTCCGCAAGGCTCTATTCAAAGTCGGTTACGGTGCTTCCGACATCATCGATCCCGGTTCGGATCACGATCGATGATATGTATCAATTGGCTGCCTCTTATAATAAAACAAGTTATATGGATCGATCAGCCTATGAGTTTGAAGCTTACATCTCCAATGTGGATGGAGAGAACATCTATGTTGCGGGTCCCGATGTGGGACAAACGGATTGGAATTCGACAACACTGGTCTTTTCCGGTCAGAAAAATGCAGGTTCTTCCACGGCGCCGATCTGGAGTGCTTACACATATAAAGCGACCATCGCGACGACACCCGGTACGGATGTGACGGAGAATGCAGATGAGACGATGGATAAGCCGAAGATGACCTTACAGTTTAACAAGGTGCTTACGGATTCAGGAGATCTTTCTTACTACACGATGACATATAACGGAAAGACCTACTATTACAATCAGACCTATAAGAAATGGATCAGCATGAGCTAAATGCCGCTTGGCGTTTCCATATGGTGCAAAGTAATTCTTTTGGAGTGAGTTTATGAAAAACAAGAGCAGAATCAGAAAAAGTATAATCGCATCCGGGCTTGCCCTCGCGCTGGTTGGATCCGTGGTGGCTGTGGATCTTTCGAAGAATTCCACGGAAGTAGCCGCTGTGCAGAATGTATTCCAGCCGATCAAGGGCTATGTGACAAGCGGCTTGAGTATATTGGAGATCACGCCGACAGCGCAGGATACCGAGTTTGGTTATTTTGTCGACAAATACGACCGAAATACCGCTAGGGAAGTAAAGAATGTTTCTTACGGTCATGTACACGAGAAAGTATTTGATGAGATCGCAAGTTCCGCTACCGATACGGCTGCCGCAAAAGCACAGCAGGAAGTGGATAGTTTAAAAGCTACGATCGATGCGATCCTGGCAAGTGGCGGTACGGTTACCGCAGAGCTTCTTGTTCAGAACAGTACGTGTGCGGGTTACTATCAGGCATATTGCGATGCGGTTGATGCGCATAATGCGTCGAACCCCTGGTGGACATTTACAAAGGCTACGGAAGCACAGTATTGGGCGAATACCAATATGGGTAACGGCGGTAATACCATGACCGGCGTATATCCGGGACAATGGAATTCGTATGATATTTATCTGGATGCGGTTGCAAATGCAGGACCAACGGTCACAGCGTTTTATGCCGATCCCGATGCATTCTATACGAATTTGTATAATACGCTTTATACGCAGTACGTAAATGATGCGACAAACAGTCAGCCGGATTATCTTTTGGCCGCACGCATGAGAAACTACGGTTTGATCAAGCCGGTCGGCGCATCCATTATGACGCAGAATGGTTCATTGTCAGAGTATCCGTTTTATGATACCGAGGATAAAGGTATTTTTGGTAATGTACAATCCAATGACTTTGTTGAGATCAACTTAAGCTCCGGCAAGGTGGTTCCCGGTCATTATGAAATGGTTGAAGCCGGCGGTGTTGGTGGATACAGTTTAAAGAGCGGTACCGATTCCGACGGGAATGCTTATCGGTATATCATTGCGACAGGTGAGGAGACCTTGCCTGCGGATTCTTATTCTTCCGTCGGTGGTGCACAGATCACTTCTTTGGAAGCAAATTATATCTATAAGGTAACGACGTACACTACTACAGTATCCGGTAATACGCTTTCCAGTTATGTGTATTCGCAGGTGACGACGAATTCCGGTCTTCCGGAAGGTATCGTGCAGAATGCTTCCGGTACTGTAAAGTTCGTGTATTTGCCGAACAAATCGGATATTTATTATGGTTATGAGGCAACGAATCTGTTTCATCTTAAGCCGGACAACAGATACTATCATGCCGATAACTGGATCAAAGAGTATATCCTCGGCAATTCCGAGAATAAGACGAATGTTACATATAAGAATATGACGATCGATGAGATCAATGCCGATCCCGGTGCGATCGCAAATTACGACCTGATCTATTTCTCCGGTACGGCGGATGATTATAAGTCTACGACGATCAATCAGGATTTCATCAAGAATATGTACAATCAGTGCTATGCAAACCATAAAGCGGTGATCATGGATTTCCTGCTTTACAATGCGGATGACGGATTGAACGATCTTGATAAGCTGTGCCTCCTCTTATGGCAACAAAATCAGGCAGCCGTAAGTCAGATGGCAGATGCGAGCGGTTTCTTTATCACACAGGCCGGTGATCCGGCGAAAGCCGGCAGCAACACGGATGAGTCCAAGGATAAGCAGGTCATTGACAATGTTGCGGGACTCCTTGGTACGGCCGGTGTGTTTACGGCTCTTCAGGGAACCGTAATGTCCGGATATAACGGAACATTTGCCGTAAACAACGTATATGTATACGATCATCATTATGATGATTTCCAGTCTTCCAGACTGAGCCAGTTCCAGATCAATGCAAGAGATAACTTTGCAAACGGTGATCTTGCTAGCGCTTATAAGACAAGTGTGAATGCGGTCGGTTTTCAGGCGGTACTCGCATACATTAAGTATAACAACCAGTCCATCACGACCGGTTTGATGAGTGATAACTATGTAACTCCGGCGATCGCGATTCAGTATATCCTTTCATATCGCGGTGAGGATCTTTCCTTGTCAAAGAGCCTCTATACCGTATTGGAGATTGAGCCTACCAAGGAGTTCCGCTTCAATTCCACCGAGGAATCGAAGGAATATACCTTGGAGACAGCGGCTGTAAAGGCACAGCGTGATAGCTTTATCAGCACCTGTTTAAGTGAGTCGACGGTAACGAGCGGCTCTCAGGATTTCATCACTTTCGTCAGCATGACCATCGACGAGTTTAACACCATCCAGACGGATCCTTTGACGGAATATGATGTGATCTATTTTGGTGCGGAGCACAGCAAATACTATAACAATCAGGTCGGTACAGCGGCGAAGGCTGTAACGGGCGAGATTCAGACGGGAGATGCGTCCTTCCCGATTTATAATGAAAGAATGTCCATGAACGGTAACGTTTACTACAGTTATGGTGACGAGACCGGCATCACGACCGTAGATGACAGGTATTCCAGCAGGGATTTAACGCGCGCGAAGTTGCTCTCTATGCAAAACTACCTGAAAAAGAACGGCTTGATCGTTGTGGATGATGAACTTCTTTTGACAAAGGTAAAGGGTAATATCTCGTTATCCGCCGTTAATCCCACAAAGGTGGATGCAGCGGAAGGCAGCAATACCTATTTTGACAACGGACGTTTGGATTATTCCTCCAACATGTTTGAACTTTTGGCATATTCTTTGGGATATGTTTATGATTCCGCCAATGATAGATACACGACAGATGGCGGAACGCGCTACGTCAATCTGATCAGTGAAGGCGATCTGGTAAACGGTATTTATTTGAAATCCGATATTACGGCATACTTAAACAGAGAGCGTATCACGCTTACGATTTCCGATCAGCCGTCTTCCTATATCGTGGATACGACAACGGGACTTCCATCGTATGTGGACGCCGATGCGGACGGCAATTATTACCTGACCTATGATTTTATCATCAACAACAATGCATCCGCTTCCGAAATCTCTGATTTCTACGCTGTGCATTTCTATCAGGATTCCAATGCGGACGGAAGATTCGGTCCGACGGAGGAGAAGTTTGATTACAAGATCACGAAGATGGCCGATGGAGGAGAAGCCTCCAGTACGACCGATCTTACCGGTGTGACGAGTTATGCATTAAACGGTGGAACGGCATATGAATTGAAGCGTGAGATTTCCGCGGATGAAGGCGGTTTCATTGACTGGTGTCTGGAAATCGTAAAGACATCGGATCCGAATGTATATACCAGATATGTCGGTAATACTGCTACAAAGCCGAGCAATGAAAAGTATATCAATATTCTTCAGATCAAGCCGGATGACACAGCTGCGGTTACGGTAGATCTTGAGAATGCGGAGACCACGAACCCCGAACTCTTTGAGTTGTTGAACAAAGAATCTGTTACGGATCAATATGTGATCACGGCAAGAAGTATAACGATCGGTGGTTTCGTCACAATGGCGGAAGGATATTACAGTTCTTATCGCGGAAGCTTCTCGACGGAAGAGGAAATGTGGACCGAGTTTTATGCGACCTTTGCGAGAAATATCCGGCAGACCGACGGTACCTATGTAAAAGAAGATCCGATGAATGTCAATATGATCGTTCTCGGTTTCGGTGGAACCGATGATTGGGGAACCTTAAATTCCGATATCGCGATCCGTGCGTTGGAATTCTACATGGATTCGAACAAACCGCTTTTGACCAGTCGTCATTTCATTGGAAAGAATGCCGATCTTGCTGCAAATAAGGCAGGTTACTTGCGTTACTACTTCGGGCAGGACCGTTACGGTTATACCTTCCCGACGTATCGTACCTTGGGACTTGATTATTTCGGCAGCATCTATTACAGATCCGAGAGCGACGCAGTAAGGGATACTTATTTTGCGGCTCGTGAAAAGGCAAGCCATGGTATAGCGTACTTTCCGGATGGTTCCGCTAAGCTGCGAGCTTATATTACGCCTGTCGGTTATACAAATACGATCCTTTCGGAGGTAAGACCGCAGGATAAGCAGTCGTTTATTCCGAACACCGATGTGGATCAGTTGTATGCCGGTAACGATCCGACGGCAACGACCGCACTTACCTATGCAGATAACATGAACGACGGACAGATCGCACATTATCCGTTTGATATTCCGACCTCCGTGAAACTGTCCAAGACAACGGCGGAATACTATCAGGCAGATCTGGATACCGATTCGGATGCGGACGGTAATTCCGATGTGGTTGTTTGGTATACCTTAGGGGCAAACGAAGCAGCTTCAAATGACGATATCTACTCGGCAACACCGGGTGACGGTATCAATAACTACTATGTATACAACTACGGTAACGTGACTTACACCGGTTTCGGCCGCAATAAGGATAAGGGTGTGACGGGTGGTACCATCACGACGGAAGAGAATAAGCTCTTTGTAAATACCCTGATCGCGGCATATGAGGCAGGCCTTGTCAATCCGACGGTTTCCTACTACGAGACTTCGGATCCGAACTCCGATATGATCGATGCGATCGCGGTTCCTTATGATAAGAACGTGACCAATCCGACCGGCAGTACCTCCGTAACGGATTCAAGTGTACTTAAGGATGATGAAGGCAATTACATGTATAAGTTCGTGGATCCGAACGGTTCCACAAATGCGACAGTGATCGCACAGGGTACGAAGACCTACTTTAAGGTACTTGATTCGAACTATGTACACGGTGAGAAGCATTGTAAGGTTTACTTCTACGTCGAAGTGGACGGTAAGCCGGGCGATGTGGTGGAGCTTCCCGATGGTAAGCGGGCGGTTGCAATGCAGATTCAGTTAAATGATAACTCTGTGGTGAATGTTGCGAGAGTTGCTTTGGATATCTACAAGTATGACTTTAGTTCCAAGCTTGGAACGACACCGGCACAGAATAGCGAACTGAGTTCCACGCCGGTACTTGATCTGGGTACGATGTACGGAATCTATGTTCCGATGTCTTACCTGAACAATGAAGGATATGCAAATATCTATATCCAGGCAGACACCTTCTATACTGCAGTCAGTGCAACGACAGGTCAGAATGTGATCCGTCCTTTGGGAACGGCATACGATTATCTGTCTCTGATCAAGCAGGAGTTGCTGTTACTCGACTAATTGCATGAGTGGATTTACATGAATGGATCAACAAGAAAGGCTTCCTTCGGGAAGCCTTTTTTCGTCTGACAATTTCCGAAATTTCAAATATAAAATTGACAGTTTCATTAAATTCGTGTAAAGTGAAACTTTGTAAAAGGTATTCCTTAATAATAAGAAGGAAAAAGGAGTTAAAATGGCAAAGAATTTAGTGATCGTGGAGTCACCTGCAAAGGTGAAGACCATCAAAAAATTTTTGGGAAGCAATTATGAAGTTATGGCATCCCAGGGGCATGTAAGGGATTTCCCGAAGAGCCAGTTGGGATTTGATGCCGAGAATCATTACGAACCCAAGTATATTACCATTCGCGGTAAGGGCGAGCTGCTTGCGGCGCTTCGCAAAGAGGCAAAGAAAGCGGATAAGATCTATCTCGCGACCGACCCGGACCGTGAGGGAGAAGCGATCAGCTGGCATTTGATCGCCGCATTGAAGTTAGACGAAAACGGCAAGACAAAGAAGGTTTATCGTATCGCGTTCAATGAGATCACGAAGAATGCGGTAAAAGAGGCCATCAAGAATCCGAGAGAGATCGATATGAACCTTGTGGATGCCCAGCAGGCAAGAAGAATGCTTGACCGTATGGTGGGATATCGTATTTCTCCGCTTTTGTGGGCAAAGGTAAAGCGCGGGCTTTCTGCCGGACGTGTACAGTCCGTGGCGCTGCGCATCATCGCAACAAGAGAAGAAGAGATCAACGCATTTATTCCCGAGGAGTATTGGAATCTGGAAGCGGATTTTGCCATCCCCGGAGAAAAGAAACCGTTGACGGCAAAGTTCTACGGAACGACGGATGAAAAACTGCCCGTGAAGAACAAGGCGGAAATGGATGCGATCTTGCAGGCCTTAAAGAAAAAAGGCGTAAAGTTTGAGGTGACCAATGTAAAGAAGGGCGAGCGTACCCGTAAGCAGCCCCTGCCCTTTACGACGTCCACCTTACAGCAGGAAGCCAGCAAGGCATTGAATTTTTCGACCGTAAAGACCATGCGTCTGGCTCAGCAGCTCTATGAAGGCGTAGAGATCAAGGGTCAGGGAACCGTCGGTCTGATCAGTTATCTGCGTACCGATTCCACCCGTGTATCGGAGGAAGCACAGAAATCGGCGGCGGATTATATCAAAGAAACCTTCGGGGATACGTACCTCGGAAGTGAGCAGAAACCCAAAAAAGAAAAGGAAGGCAAGATCCAGGATGCTCATGAGGCGATCCGTCCGACCGATATACGGCGTTTGCCGGGCGAGGTCAAGGATCAGTTGCCCAGAGATCTGTATCGCCTCTATCAGCTCATTTGGAAGCGTTTTACGGCCAGCCAGATGGCACCGGCTGTTTATGACACGACTTCCGTGCACATCGACGGTGCAGGATATCGTTTTACGGTATCGGCAAGCAAGGTGCGTTTTGACGGCTTTATGAGCGTGTATACCGAGGCAGATGAGGAGAAGGCGAGCCCGAATACCTTATTGAAGGATTTGGACAAGAATACAGCCTTAAAGCTTTCCGAACTTCGAGAGAGCCAGCATTTTACCCAGCCGGCTCCGCATTATAACGAAGCGAGCCTGGTGCGTGCCCTCGAGGAACTCGGCATCGGACGTCCGTCCACCTATGCGCCGACGATCTCGACGCTTTTGGCGCGCCGTTATATCACAAAAGAAGGAAAGAACATATATATTACCGAGATCGGTGAAGTGGTCGACAAGATGATGGTGGATGCGTTCCCGCAGATCGTCGATGTAAACTTTACCGCAAATCTCGAGACTTTACTCGATAAGGTCGAAGAGGGTGAGATCCAGTGGAAGGTCATTGTCGAAAACTTCTATCCGGACCTGGATGAAGCCGTAAACCTTGCGGAAAAGGAACTGGAGAATGTTGAGATCGCCGATGAGGTGACAGACGTCATCTGCGAAAAGTGCGGTCGCAACATGGTCATTAAATATGGCCCGCACGGGAAGTTCTTGGGTTGTCCCGGATTCCCGGAATGCCGCAATACCAAGCCATATCTGGAAAAGATCGGTGTGCCCTGTCCGAAGTGCGGCAAGGAACTCGTGATCCGTATGTCCAAAAAGGGCAGACGCTATTACGGATGCGAAAACAATCCGGAATGCGATTACATGGTATGGCAGCGTCCGTCCGGCAAGCTTTGCCCGAAGTGCGGCAAGATGCTTTTGGTGAAGGGAAGCAAACTGGCATGTGAGGATGCGGCCTGCGGCTACACGGAAGCGCGTCCGAAGGAAGAAGCATAGGTTTTGTTTGTGTAGACAGAGGATTTCCCGGACAAAGAACGTGGATCGAATGAGAAACACTTTCTTTTCCCGGGTGGTGAGGAATAATGGGTAACGTTCAATTATTGGATAAAACAAGGAAGATCGGCCGGTTTTTGCATAACAACAATGCAGACATGGTGGTTTTCGATGATATGTGCCGGGTCATGACACAGATCCTGGAGTCAAACGTCCTTGTGATCAGTAAAAAAGGCAAGGTGCTCGGCGTGGGACTTCGCAATGATATCGATGAGATCAAGGAGCATTTGTCGGGGAAGGTGGGCGCGTTTATCGACCGGGCGGTCAATGAACGGTGTCTTTCGGTCCTCAGCACGCAGGAGAATGTGAATCTGGCGACGCTGGGCTTCGGAAAGACCTCCGCGGCGAAGTATCGCACGATCGTGACGCCGGTGGAGATCTCCGGCGAGCGACTGGGAACCCTGTTTTTGTACAAGAGCAGCGGGGAATATGACATCGATGATATCATTCTGGCAGAGTACTGTGTGACGGTCGTGGGACTGGAAATGCTCAGGAGCGTGAACGAAGAGAACGCGGAAGAAGAGCGGAAGCATCAGATGGTGCAGGCGGCTTTCGGTACGCTTTCCGTCTCAGAGAAGGATGCGATGATCCATATCTTTGATGCGTTAAACGGAACGGAAGGGATTCTTGTGGC
>JAILOQ010000091.1 GCA_024690725.1 Lachnospiraceae bacterium | reverse complement strand
CACATATTTGTTTAAACATTTTCCCGATACTTCTTTTCTCATCACAGTTCCTCTCAACTTATTATTTTACATTGCTTTGCGGATCTTTTCGATCAGCGCCTCATCTGCAGGCAGCCAATCCACGGAGTCCAATTCGTCCTTGGAAAGCCACTTTGCAGCCTCTGCTTCCAGCAGTTTTAACTTACCGGTTTCCACTTCACACCAAAAGCAATCCATGGATAAATGAAACGCAGGATAATCATATTCGATCGTATCGATCAGATCACCGACTCTGATATCAGCATCCAATTCTTCCTTTATCTCGCGCCTAAGGGCATCTTCCGGCGTCTCTCTTTCTTCTATCTTTCCACCCGGAAACTCCCATTGTCCCTTAAACTCACCATATCCTCTGGCTGTCGCAAAAATCTTATTCTTATTCGCAATCGAATCACATATCACAGCCGCAACAACTCTTACTGTTTTCATATTACATCGCCAATCCAAAATCGTATTGTAAATACTCCGGCAATTCCTCATTCATCGGAATATCATAAAGATATGTCGTATTTTCTTTGCCCGTGACAGAATCGATCTTATCTTGTCTGCGCTCGTTTTCGAATCGTCCTTCACCGACATAAATAAACGGTTGCACCACACCGTGCTCCTCATTCACCTTACGGATAAACAAATGCACATACCGACAAAGCCTGAGTTTCTCCAGATCATTCGTGGAAATATTATTCTCGCATTCCCACTGGAACATATCCGCCGTCAAAAATTTATCTTTATATGCCAGCCGCTCCTCTACGGACGCATCCTTTTTTAAAGATGCAAAGACGATTGCCTCATCTCCATAAAAATATGTTCCCTTCTGGTTATGATCAGGATCCTTCAACATTTTCAGCTGTACCTGATCCATACGATAATTATGCCAAAGAATAAACTTCTCTGCATTTTTATATGTTTCCTCATACTGCGTAAGTCCATACAACAGAAGATCATCCATATATTCAACAAACTGATCGTCCACTGTTGCATTCAGATAGAGTCTACCATCACGTTCCAGCATGGCGCCTTTTTTCAACATAAAACGTAATGTGTGTTCCACTTCTTCTTTTCGGCACTTCGGAATCTCATCCATCAGTGCCTGTCCCAGTTCCGCTTTTGAAAGCGGTTGAGAGAGGATTTGTCGGATCGCCACAAACTCATGTGGACGAACAAGCGGAAGCAAAGAAGATGCATACTTCATAAACACCATCTGCTTCTCGGAAAATACCGGCAGATCCGTCTCATCGATTCCCTGAAGAAACGCATAATACGACCCGGTCTTTTTGCCCCCGATCTTCGTCTTCAAAAAGCGCATCAGATCAGGTGCACAATCGTTATTCAAAAAGTCCATATGCTTAGGTGCAAACTCAGAATTAATGAACTTCTTAAAATTAAAATAATCCTGCTTTAGATAGGATAAACTATTAAAGTTTTCCTGATCGATATACGCAATGATCTCTTGCTGACTTTCCTTATCAAACTGAATCCGGACACCATATTCCATGAGCCCAAGTGCAGAAAAATTATCCTTTACCAGTGACTGTAAAAGTCTCTTTTCCAGAACAAAGTTTTCGGAAAGACTGCCCATGGCAAACCCGATCTGCACACTCCGCTTATAACTGTTTCCGATAAAATCCAAAACAGTAACATACGGTTTATTCGGATACTTTCTGAGTCCCCGGCCAAGCTGTTGGATAAATACCGTAGAGCTCTCCGTCGGTCGCAGGAACAAGACCATATTACAGCCCGGAATATCTACTCCTTCGTTTAAAATATCAACGGTACAAAGAATCTCCAATTCCTTATCATCATCCTGCAGATCATTGTAGGCACGAATACGCTCTCCAATTGAATTGCTGCCGGTAAGATATGCTGTATGATAGTATTCTCCCAATTCTTCCGCCATCATCCTGGCATGCGTGACATTTCGACAAAATGCAAGCGCTTTCAACTTCCCTGCACTTCTATGTGCCTCGATCTGGTCCTTAATAAAGGCACAATGCTCGACCGATGCGAGCTGAGCGATCATCTTTCGCTCCAGATTCTTCGGCAAGCCATAATCGATCAAACTGTCCCGAATACCATAATAGTGAAACGGCACAACCAAATCGTTTATGATCGCATCCCGTAGGCGCAATTCATAAGGAACATTTGCATCAAATAACTCAAATACATCTTCATTGTCCATGCGTTCCGGTGTCGCTGTCAGCCCTACCAAAAACTCCGGTTCAAAATATTCGATGATCTTTTTATACGTGCCCGCCGTGGCATGATGACACTCATCCAAAACGATGTAATCAAACTCGTTTTTATCAAACGCCTCCAGGGATTTACTCAGTTTAAGATTTCCCGCAAAAAGAAAATCTGCAGAAACATCCTGATAATCTTTATTATAAATTCCGTATTGAACTGAGTTCCCAAAGACCGTCTCGAACGTCTCTCTGGCCCGCATCAAAATGGAGCCTTCATGAACGACATAAAGCAACTTCCTGGGATTGAAATTCAAAGCATCAAATGCAGCCAGATACGTCTTTCCCGATCCGGCCGCAGCCACGATCAGTGCTTTTCGAATCCCCATGACACGATATCGGTTCAATTCCTTCAGCGCCTTTCGCTGCATGTAATTCGGCTTTACGGAAAAAGACGGTGCATCATAATCCATATCCCATCGCTCAATGCAGTAGTTTAATTTATTCGCATATTGGGAAATGATCTCTGCATCAAGAGGAAATGTGGACGCCCATTTGTCATCGAATTCCGTAAGCATATGAGAAAACACCGGATTGCTGTTTTCATCACGTACAACAAGATCCCATTCCACATTTTTCAACAATGCATAACGGGTAATATTGGAAGACCCTATGATCAATTCCGCTTCATCGTGAAATGCAAAATAATATCCTTTTGAATGATATCCGATCGTACGATACCCCTCATCATGAAAAGACTCAAAATCCAAATGACACGAAAATGAATCATACCGATCCATCATCATATAAAAGATCTTTAGAGACTCAACATCCGTAAAGTTCTGATAGGTAGATGTGATAATACGCCCTTTTGCACCTCGGGCCAATGCCGCTTCGATATCGTTTCTCAAAAGCATCAGCCCCGCGCGCTTAATAAAGCTGACAGAAAAACAAAACGCTGTGCATCTGCGTAAGTTCTCACGTATCCGATCAAGGAATGTCTGCTGTGTGTAATTTGTCAAAAACAAGTTCTTCTGCATACCCTAAAACACCCATGGAAATGGTTTCGTTCAATACCCCAACCAGTATTATTTTACACTATTTTTCTTCATTTTTATATTGCCTTTTCAAACACCATCGTTGCCTGGATCTTGTCACCGCCCATAAAGCCTTTTGACCCGGAAGAACTCGTAGCGATCGTATGCAAACGGTAGCCTTGCGCCGCCTGCTCATTGATCGCTTTTTGTAAATTTGTAAGGCTGGAAATACCGGAACCGGTTCCGATAAACTTCTCGGTTAAGACCACCTGAACCACACGATACATGTCGTTCCTCTTTCCTTCCGCCATAAGTACACCTGCATCAAATCCAAATCCTGCCATTTCTTTGTCCTCCTAAAATATAGTTTGTATTCGAGTAACATTACTCAATCGTCAGTAACACCTTATAATCCTTCACACCGAGGCATGCCGCAAGTCGCTTTATTGTCTCAACGTCTGCCGGTCCGTTCATACCAAAGCGCCAGTTGTGGATCGCATTGTTGCTGACATTTAATTCCTCACCCAATTCCGTTTCAAATTCCATGA
>JAILOQ010000022.1 GCA_024690725.1 Lachnospiraceae bacterium | reverse complement strand
GCCCAGTCAGCCTCGGTATTTAAAACTCCGTCTACGTCAAGAAAAATATACATAAGCGTCTACTCCATTATCATTTTTATGCGTTGACGCGCCTCTCTATCAAGAATGGCTATGTTACACAAACCAACTCCGTGCCTTTTTCCAGGGCCGTTACCTCACTATAGCGCATATTTGCACCTCATTTTCAAACCCTTTTTCAGGTAAAGTTTACATTTCTTATCCCCATCATAATACAAGCTTCTATTCAAATTTATCTGTTTAACTCGTGTGTATGCACATTTTTCCCGGCTTTCAGATCCGCAACACGTTTCCGAAGGATCTCCTGGTTTTCCGAGGTATAAAACGGATCGGCATCTCGTTTCCGAGTTTCGCCAAAGGTCGCCGTAAAGCCCCCCTGCTTTCGCTCCGGAAACGTCTAATGTTTCCAAATTCTCTAATAGCAGAAAATCTTTTAATTTCAAGTGTTGCACGTTGCTTGTTGAATAGTCTATATCATCGTTCGTGATCAGGATTTTTTTATCTAATTGACTGAGACCGGTAAAAGCAGCCATTTCTCTTTGATATGTCTTTTCCTCCGCTACAGAATATGCAACCTGGATATAATACCGATAGTTTCCCTTTTTACCACGATTTGGAAATATTCTCAATGCTATTGAGAATTTTTCCGATTTTTGGAAATATTCTCAAAGTAGACCTTTAGATACTATTCTTTTTTTATCATCTTCTATCTGATAATACCTCTTATCATCAGAATCAAACATTAAAAGTGGTATCTTCCCGCCCTTATATACCGAACCATCTATATAATAATGGGACTTTCCGTCGTAAAAAACATCATGAAAATTATGATCCCCTGATATGGTAGCAGTTCCGACATGCCCAGCTATTATCGTTTTAAAAAACTTACCCGTTGTAGCAGGATATTTAAAATAAAAGCTCCTCTCTTCCGAGTATTTCCAGGCATCAATAAGTGATATATCAGATACAGCCTCCTCGTCTATCCCTGCATGGATAAATATCTGAGTTTCTGTTTCATAATAGGGTTTCATTTTTTTTATAAACCCTATTATATCTCTCTTTTCTGCCAAAAGAAGCCTGACTGCTTCATAATTTAATTCAAAAAAAGATCTTTTTGATTCCTTTTCTATATAGTCAGTAAAGGCCTCATCGGAGAGAAAGGTCTTAAACATTCTATAATTATCTTCCGCATCGCTTTTAAGAAAGGAATCAAAATACAGAATTTCCTCATCGGGGCTTACCTTTTTACTGTATTCCTTCATCCAGTCTAAAAGCATAGCCTCGTGATTGCCCTTTAAGATTATAACCTTATCATCCCCGTACTTTTTATTAAGCTCATAGATATATTCAAGCACCTGACAGGATTTATCTCCATAGTCGATATAATCTCCTAAAAAGACAATCTTATTATCGCCTGAAAGGTCAACATATTTCATATTTTTAATAAGCTCGTCAATATATCCATGGATATCGCTCATTGCATATATTTTCATATTTTTCTCTCCGCGATACGTCCGGTAAATACAAGTCCTTTACACCACCCCTTATTCTGGATGTACGGCTTATACATAATAATTGGTCGTATTATACCCCCATTTATAATATACTAAAGTAAACAATCCCATTTCAATAAACTCTTGGTTAAAGATCGACATATTAATATTAGGCTTTTCCTGCCACCAAAAGCAAAACCGTCCGAAAATATGCACTTTCGGACGGTTTATAACAAAATCTATTCTTTCCCTTATTATTCTTTAGAAAAAATAACCCTGTTTTCTTCTCTCCCCACTATTGTAAGCGGCAAGTACTTTTCCATCATATACTTGTGACAATCCTGAGCTTTTCGCTCCTGTTTTTTCTGCTCACGAACTGCCTTTCTGTACTCCGCTTGTGCCTGCTTCACCTTCTGTGCCTTTCTTTCGACTTTCGTCATTTTTTCTGTTTCTGTCATTTTGAAAATCTTTCCTTTTTGTGTGCCGTTTCCGGCGATTTATGGATAAAAAAAGACGGGGACGAATAATCTTTTAAGATCTTTCGCCACCGTCTGTGGTAACAACTATATATGGATTGAATGTTATTTCTTTCGCTTTATGTTTTTAACTTGATATTCCGTCTTTCTATCCTTTGTATGCTTAGTAGCAACATCAACATGATAGCTCGGTCTGTCAACTTTCCTATGTGTACGTTTTTCAGCCGATCTTTGCTTTTGAATATCTCCCTCCGCAACCTCATATGTTAACTGATGTTTTTGATCTTCCGTCATATCTTCATCATAAATTGGTTGCTCTGTTCTATCGAATATTTCAGCATCAAATGAAAGAATCTCCGGATCATAATTTCCATCACGATCCCATTTATCTTTCACTTGAAGATTGCTAATACCGATCCACTTATTTCTTGTATCAATATTGTCATTATGAATGCGATCTCTTACAAGGAATTTGGCTTTGGAATCAACATATCTTGCTCTTGCAATCTCGTCATCAGAATACTTGGCTTTATCATTTCTGGCGTTTATTCCAACTTTCTTATTATTATCCTTATTGTCTAGCTTCGAATTGCTTCCTGTTCTCTTTCTTCCTTGCATTCCATGATTATTTGCATTTCGTGTATTGTTGTTATTATTTCTATTGTTTTTGTTTCCCACCTTTCTGTTATTCTCCATAACTACCCCCTATAAATGTTATGTTTTTATACTTGCTGACACAATTTCGCTGATAGAGCGTTTCCACTCCGGTCCCTCTTTTGACTCCTTTGATGCAAAACATTTTTCAAACAAATTCAGGAAATGCACCGGCGTATTGTTCTTGCTGACAAACATATACTTGAAATACTCCGAAAACTGTTCCAACGTGAAGGGAACTATCTTCAGAGCGAGTCTTTCGTCTTTTTGGTTATACCAAACACCAATTCTGAATGTCTCAGCCGTATTGGAATCTATCTTATTAGCTATGAATACACCGTATACGGGTTTTGTACTCTCCATAACAAGGTCAGCCACATGCCTGCGGACAGGCTCACCCTCCATAGCCTCCTGCCTTGAATTTGTAGACATTGTAACCTCAATAACAATAAAGAATTTCTCAAACTCAAAAATCATATCCGGTCCACCGCCTGGCGCTGTCCCTACCGGAAGATAATCCTGATCGATATTAAAGCCGCGAGCCTCATATGGTTTATTCACAGTATGATCAATTGCAAGAAATGCTCTCCACAAAGTCCATTCAAGATAAGCCGCCGCTTCTGATTTCGGAACCTTTATTGAATAGTCCTCACCTAATTCTTTTTCCTTGCCATTGTTGACAATGAGCAGGTTCATATACTCATATATCTCTTGCCATTCATCAGCCTGTTTGACTGCATACTGTTCTTCTTTGTACCGATCAATATTCTTCTTTAAGGAGTTCCTTACAAGATTTATATTTTGGGCTGAATCAAGAGGAATATCAGGCATTTCATAGGCAATCTTGTAATGATCAAGCTCAGCAATCATATCACTTAAAACCTTAGATGCCATATCCTGATTATCTGTCGGAAGCTGCGCACCATTACACAACCGTACTAAACGATCTTTCAACGGTTCCGTACTCACAACATTCTTTACAAGTTCAATAGCCATTGAATGATACTCTGGCGTAAGAGTAATCCCTCGACCGGCGCGCTTTACAATTCCTGCTGACACAAGATAACGGATATTCATATCCGCATAATCTCTAAAGTTCCATGCCTGCTTTAGGTACTGCATCCTTTTCTTATTGATGAGTTCTCTATCATATTTTTTCTTATTCTCTGCATCCTTGCGCTCATCCCTTATAGCAAGGATTTCGTCCACAACCTCTGTAATATCAGATAACGGTGTTGTAGTTTGAACACAGGTAGCAAACTCTATAAAATTCAGCTTGGTGTCACCCGTCCGCTTTTCTATCTCAAGCATTATGGCAACCACCCATAAAAGAGGCGAAAAAGTCGAATTATCTGTCAACGCTTCCATCGGAACAATCAATCCACGCAAGAAGCATTCCTGTTGTGCCGCAACAGTATCTGCCTTATAAAACGTTTCTCCGAGTGGTGTTATTGCATCCAGCGCACCAAGTTCTTCTTGAGCAAAGCCATCCTTCTTTGTAACTTCAGGATATGCAAACCCATATTTGTTAAACATCAAGCGATACTTTCTTGTTATGCTGGCGCTTATATCTTTATCTGCGTCACCACCTGCCTCTCCCTTCTCAAACAAAAGCATCTTAAATGCCATTTGATCTTCCGGTGTTCGTAACCTACCAACAAGAGTAGATTCTGCATAAACCTTAAAACCGCTTGGAATTCTCCACGGATTTCTCATGCCAGTATTTCCGATAAGCCAAATGTCTATCGGATTTTTAACGATCCTCGTTACATCCTTTGTCAGCACACCATCTTTAGTAAACACTTTCATATGATCTGTTACCCGATATGTATCAATGCTAATTCTGGTAATATCACTCTTTATCATTTTACGCTCCTATAAAGATATACTCCTGAACATCGTTTCTTTTAACAGTTTCCCTTGTTCCAAAGCTATACTTATAATCTACCGGTATCACATCAACTTTATCCTTATATTTTTTCAGTAATGAAATCATTTCATCCATATTGGGACGGCTGTTTGAAGAATAGGACACGATCAGTATGGCATCTGCATATTTCTTAAAAATACTTTCAAATGCCTGTGCCGCTCCATCCTTAGTTGAAAACGGTGTTGGATAGTTCTTGAATTTCTTCGTCTTTGTATTCTCCTGTATCTCTACACCTTTCCAATCCCTGGCAAGTCCTTCAACAAAATGGTATCTCCTAACATACTCATTATCAGATTTAGGCGTATAATATGGTGGATCTATATATACGAGATCAGCTTTTGCCCTTAACTGCATCGAGTCCACATTATATGATTTACACTTTTTGCCGTTATCAAAAACCGCATCATTTATAATGCTCACAGCATCTATAAAATGATCATGGAATGATTTCTGCAAGTCTTTACGTCCATCATTATATCTTTCCCCAACGTAGGTAAAAATGCCTCTTGGACGCTTCTTAATACAGGTTCTTATCAGAGCCTCCATTGCAATAGCCTTTTTATATGGATCATCCATCAATGCTATATTGGTACGGACAACATCTATAAACCGATTATCCTCATTACTATAATAGATACCCCTAAATGTATCAGATACAAAGTCATCCGTAGGGGTATCTATGGTTGTCAGTTTTTCTGCTTCATTCAGTGATAGGGTGGTTTTGCTATTCTCAATCAATGCTTGAGTTATCACACCTCCCATAGCCATATAGTCGTTGCTAATAACAGCCTTGCCATGCGTTTTATACATATAGCTCACAACACCTGAGCCTGAAAACAAGTCAATTACCGAATCAAAAGAAAACTGCGATGATGCAGACCATATATGTTCAAGTAACTTACTTTTTGAACCCATATATCTGGTTGCTGGAAAGAGTTTCATCTGCTCGTCAGCATCAAATACGGCTTCAATAGGTGGTGACGATAACATCTTCGCCATTACGCTTTTCCCCATTTCTATTTATATTTCTCTTTGTCTGGATAATATCAATCTTATATCGCCCATATAATTCATGTACCAAGGGATGATTTGAGTTTGTCAACATGACCTTGCACCCCAACTTAACCAAACGATGAACTTCTTCTGCGAGGTTTCTCTGGTCACTTTCGTAAAACTGCTCTTTTGTGTAGCGTTTGAAGTCGGCATATTCCGATATAGGCACATACGGTGGATCAAGGAATATAAAATCACCTTTCTTCGCATATTTTTTTAATACATCCAAATAATCACCACATACAATTACAGCATTTTTTAGAACTTTCGCAGCAGCTGTAATCTTTTCAGCGTTGCAAATTGTAGGATTCTTATAACGCCCATACGGGGTATTAAACTGTCCCTTACGATTAAGCCTATACAATCCATTAAAGCAAGTATGGTTAAGGTAAATCATCCTTGCAGCAGCTTCGATAGTATCGCACTTTGTCCAATCTTTTGCCCTGACTTCATAAAACATTTCCTCTTCGTTTCGGTATTTGTGCAGGGCTTCGATAACCTGATCTCCATGTTCAGCAATAACACGATACATATTCACAAGCTCAGGGTTTGAGTCAGCAATAACTGCCTTGTCAGCATTTAGCCTAAAAAACAATGCACCGCCGCCAATAAAAGGCTCAATATATTTGTTATACGATTCCGGCATGCGAGCTGTTATTTCCGGTAATAACTGAGTTTTACCACCCGCCCATTTCAGAATAGGGGTAACATAGTTTTCCTTAGGTTTTATATAACGCCCTGTCTTAACTCTATGATCAACGGGGCGCTTAGCAATGCTTGGAATTGCCCATACACCGCTAAAGCGGATAGCTCCGTCTATCTGCTCTTCGCTACATAAAGTTTGTACTCTTCTTACCGAAAGCCCCCATTTATCTGATGCTTCTTTGATTGTCATATAGTCCATTTTGAACCTCCATTCACACAAGTATCATTATAAACGTTTGAGCGCCGAATATCAATATTTTTACCACTTTTTTAATCTTTTTTTATTTTTTTATACGCTCTCGTGCAGCCTCTCTCTGCTCCGCAGATAACCTTCTCGGCTTACGATAACTAACGGCTGATTTAGGCATCTCATATGTCTTGTCGATATCTGTTTTACCTATACACTTGAAGGTGTCTGGATACTCGATAACTAACGCATCAACTTTTCTCATAACGGCAGGATCACGGGTGTAAATGGTGGCGGTCTGATCTCGGCATTGAAGTTGATGATTGTTTCCTGCTCATATCGGGTAAGTTTCAAAGCACGATCCCCTTTCCCTTTCTTCTCTCCACGACAAGGTTCTTGACCTCTGCATTGTGTTTCTCCGCCTTTTCTCGTGCCACCTTAAAGCGGTTTTCCATGCTAAACTCTTTCTCATTTTCCATCTTCCGCTGTCTGACGGAATAAAGATCTGCATAGGACTTATCCGATATCCTCCCAAGCTTATCAATAACCGCCTGTGCGCTCTCCTTTGTGCTATCGTCCTTGAACCTTTCAAGCAGGATATCAAGCTTGCCCCTCGTGGTATTCCGATCATAGTCGCCATAGCGTTCAATAACCCTCAGTTCTGCAGGGGTAAACAGTATCTCACTGCGTCCACTGACAGTTTCCGCCACATAAAAATGGCAACACATGATTAGTTTCTTGACTATGGGGAAATCCCCATATTCTGCATCTTGTATCGTATTGGTACAAGAAACTAATTACATGTTGCCGCGCCTTAAACCGCCAAATAAAGCCAGCAGAACGGCACATATGAAGGGATACTCTTTAGTCTCTATGAGCTTATCGACAAAAATGGCTATATTATCGGTATTATACCACGATAGATCCGGTGTCCTTGCGGCCTCGCTCTTTCTTCCCTTCGGAAGCGTAGAGAACTTTACCGGATTTTCCTTTAATCCATATACATCCCTATGCTTAAGCGCATATTCAAAAATAAGATTTAAGTAATCCCTGTGCTTTCTGACAGTATTTACACTTAGTCCGTTAGGGCACCTTTTACTCTTTATTCCTAAAAGATGCAAATAATACTGATCTATAACAGTCCCGGTTATGTTTTTAAGTTTTCTGCTCTTTTTAGTCTTATCAAAAAACTCCTATATACGTTTCTCAATAAAGGCATAACCTTGAGACGTCGTCTTTTCGGTGTTTATGTCTATATACATCTTCCTGAAGTCGTCCATTAGATCATCTATGGTTTTATCTTCTTCTAAAAGCTCGATCTCATCATTTGCCCTCGAAACCCTGTATTCGGCCAGACAATTCCTCGCGTCCCTTAACGTATTAAAAGTTTTAGTGCTTCGTTTTTTTCCGGACTCAGTTCTGCCCAAATAAATACTGACTGTATACTTGCCTGTTGCCTTATTTCTATATATCCCTTTTTCCACTGAGTCATATCTGTTTTTATCCATTTTATCGCCTCCTCAAAATAAAACAATATTGACGAAAAGCTATGTCGTTAAATCGTATATTTTAAATCATTAAAACATTTGTCCGTACTCTGATGGAGTACTCTGTGTTTTTGAGCAAAATGAAAACGCCTCACACCCTCTATTTCAGCGGGTTTGAGACGCTTTGTCAATGCTGGACCAGACGGGAGTCGAACCCGTGTCCGAAAGCCTATTCCCTGTACTTCTACTATCATAGTCTGTTCTTTGACATTCCCTCCGTCGGTGAAAAACAGACATCTCTCCGACTTTGGTAGCTTCATGATACGTACATGATCGCAAAGCTTAGACCATGCCGTTTCCTACTTAGATGATGCCTCGGCCCCGATAAGTAGGTGTATCAGGCGAGACAGCTGCCATTAGGCAGCGTATGCTAAATTATCTTCAGCGTTTAAATTTAATTTTGCCATTTGACGCATCGCATGCGGATAGCTTCTCCAGCTGCAAGACCCCCGTCGAAACCTTAACTGGCCCATGCCCACGAAGTGGGAAGATTCCTTGTGATTATTTAAGTTAATTATACCATATAAACGGAGTAATTATAGGTTTTTGATCTTAAATTCTCTCTCATGCTCCCTTCTTAAATCCTTCTTCGCGATATCCTCGCGCTTATCATATAACTTCTTACCTTTGGCGAGACCGATCTCTACCTTTGCGCGGCCTTCCTTGAAATATACCTGCAGAGGGATCAAAGAATATCCCTGCTGTGACAACTGTCCGGCAAGTTTACGGATTTCGGTCTTGTGAAGCAAAAGACGTCTTACGCGCATGGGGTCCTTATTGAAAATGTTGCCTTTTTCATAAGGACTGATGTTCATGGAATAGACGAATGCTTCTCCGTTCTCGATGCGCACGAAGCTTTCCTTGATGGAGCAACGCCCCATTCGAAGGCTTTTTACCTCTGTTCCGTGCAGTTCGATCCCGGCTTCGTATTTATCCTCAATGAAGTAGTCATGATATGCTTTTTTATTGTTTGCGATCAGTTTCATCGCTTCCCGAGCCATTTTTCTTTCCTCACTATTCATCCGCGCTTATGCTTTTCTGCGCTTCTTTCCCTTTTGACCTTTGCCTTTTTTGGAAGACAATTTCTTTTCCGGTTTCTTTTTTCCTTCCGGCTTTTTTACGTCCTTTTTCTTAGCCGCTTTATCCTTCTTTTTCCCGGCGGTATCCCGTTCGGATCCGACAGAATCCAACGCATCGTCTGTCAAAAGAAAATCTATGTTTCCGGCTACCACATCCACATCGTGGCAGATCACCGTTACCTCTTGGCCGAGACGGTACACCCTGTTCTGATAGGAGCCGCGGATCTCATAGGCCTTCTCATCGAATTCATAGTAATCTCCGGGGATCTTGGAGATGTGTACCAGACCCTCTACGGTATTCGGAAGTTCCACGTAAATCCCCCAGGCCGTAACGGAACTGATCCTCCCGCGAAATACCTCACCGATGCGATAGCTCATATACTGTGCCTTTTTCTTCTTATCGCATTCCCGCTCCGCGTCCTGTGCACGCCGCTCCAGCTGCGATGACTGCTTGCATACACCGGGAAGGATGCTGCGATAATGATCGATCGCACTCCCGTCCATTTGCCCGCGCAGCTGTTTCTTTATGATCCTGTGGATCTGAAGATCCGGATATCTGCGGATTGGGGATGTAAAATGTGTATAGTAATCGCAAGCCAGGCCGAAATGTCCCAAACGGTCCGGTTCGTACTTTGCCTGCTTCATGCTGCGAAGTGCCAGACGCATCAAAAGCCCTTCTTCGGGCGCCTTTGCGATCGAATCCAGAAGGCGTTGCAACTCCTTCGGATGCACGCCGGATTGACTCACCTTTAAGCTGTATCCGAGCGCACGCACAAACCTTCCGAGTTCTTTGATCTTTTCCGGATCCGGTGCCTCGTGATTTCTGTATACAAACGGGATCTCCAGCCAGTAAAAATGCTGCGCCACCGTTTCGTTGGCAAGGAGCATAAACTCCTCGATCAGATTCGTGGCGATATTGCGCTCATGCGGGACGATCTCCACCGGCGCACCCGTTTCATCCAGGCGGATCTCACATTCCTCATTGCCGAAATCCACGGCTCCGCGTTGCCTTCTTTTTTCATGAAGGATACCGGAAAGGGTGGCCATTTCGGCAAACATATCACAAAGACTGCCGTGATCTTTTAAGATCGCGCCAAGCTCTTCTTTGGTTATATCGTCATTATAAGAAGGATCCGCAAGGGGATTCCCCAAAACTTCATCCGCTCGCGCATTTACGATCCTTGCGACCGTCTTGTAATCCATTCTCCGATCCACGTGGATCACGGACTCACAGATCTTATAGTTTGTTACGTTTCCGTGCGCATCCACATCCATCAAACAACTCATGGAAAGACGATCCTCGCCCGCATTCAACGAACAGATCCCGTTGGAAAGCGCTTTCGGAAGCATCGGGATCACGCGATCCGTCAGATATACGCTCGTGCCGCGGTTTAAAGCTTCTGTATCAAGCTCTTCGCCTTCTTTTACATATTCGGACACATCCGCGATATGCACGCCGAGATGATACATGCCGTCATCCGTTTTGGAAAGGCTTACCGCATCATCCAGATCCTTTGCATCGAGTCCGTCGATCGTCACCATCGTAACGCCCCTCAGATCTTCGCGGCCCTTTAACTGCCGCTCGCTTACCGGTACCGCAACCTTTTTTGCAGCCTGCTTTACTTCCTCGGAAAACTCCTCCGGAAGACCGAACCCGCGGATCAAAGAAAGTACATCTACGCCCGGTGCATCCGCACTGCCCAAGACTTCCTTGATGCGGCCTTCGGGGCTTTTACGCGAACCGTTTCCGTACTCTGTGATCTCGCAAACGACTTTATCACCGTCCTTGGCATGGTTCTGCTGTCCCTTTGAGACAAAGATATCCTGCCCGATCTTCGTCATATCCGGCACTACGAAGCCGTAATTGCGGCTCTCCTGAAAGGTACCCACAACTTCCGTAATGCCGTGACTTACCACGTGGCGGATTTCGGCTTCCCTTCTTTTTCCGGCTCTTCTCGGAAGCAGGACGGCTTCCACGATATCCTGATGAAACGCACCGTTTGTATGGCTTGCGGGAACAAAAAGGTCGTCTTCCAGATCCTCCGACTCCACAAACCCGAAGCCTTTTTCGTGCGCGATAAAGGTACCGACATAGACCGTCTCCTCCGGGAGCGCATAGCGACCGCGACGGGTGAGTACGATCTTTTCTTCGTCTAAGAGTTCCTCCAGTGCCAGTTTAAAGATCGGCCTGTCTTCGGAAGAAACCTGCAGCATGATGGCAAGTTCTTTTTCCTTCATGGGAACATATTTCGGATCGTTTATAAAATCCACGATCACTTTTTTTCTTTGTTCAAAATTCTTCTTCATTATCTACCGTATTCCTGCCTTTTGGGCAAAAGAAAAGCACTCCGCAGAGTGCTTTGCAATCTAAAACAGATTTAAGTTTAACACAATGGATAAAACAAAGAACAGGATTGCAAGAATTCTGGTGATCATCACCAACTTGCCTTCCATGGAACGTCCTTTGTTCTTTCCCCAGTAGGTTTCGGCCGCTCCGGCAATGGTACCGAGTCCCGCCGACTTACCTTCCTGCATTAAAACGATCACTGTAAGCACTACACAAATCAAAATATAACAAATTGTTAAAATCCATCTTAAAGTTGTCATATTGTCCTCCTATTTCCACAGACAAAGGTTATTCTAACACAAATTAAAGTGTCATGCAACTGTTTTTTAGTCCAGATGCTCAAACTTGTATATAAGGATCCGCCGCACGCTTTCATCGATCCGTTCCTCGGGAATGCGCTTTGTGGTCACGGCATTTTCCAGAGCATCGAGCGCCTTTGTGAAATCCGACGGCATCAGGATGATGTCCGCACCGGCCAGCACCGCCTTTACGCATGCTTCTCCTCCGCCGTAGTAATTGGTAATGGCTCCCATGTTCATGGCATCCGTAACGATCAAGCCTTCATAACCGAGTGTCCCTCTAAGTTCATCGGTGATCATGGTCTTGGATAAGGTGGCGGGATCTTTGTCCGCAGCCGTGACCGTGATGTGCCCGACCATGACCATATCCGCCCCCGCTTCGATCCCGGAGATAAAAGGAAGGTACTCTTCTTTTCTCAGTTGTTCGAGTGTGCGGTCTGTCGTAGCGAACGAATTGTGACTGTCCTGTGATGTGTTCCCGTGTCCCGGGAAATGCTTCAGACAACACGCCATGCCCGCCTGATGAAATCCATCCACGGACGCCGCAACAAGCATCGCGGCCGCTTCAAAATCATCGGAATAGGCCCGTTCCCCGATCACGGTATTGTCCTTATTGGTCCAGACATCGGCAACCGGCGCAAAATCAAGATTAAAGCCGAGCCGTTTGATATCCGCACCGATCGTTTTGGCGTTTCCGGTCGCGATATCCTTGCCGAAACTCTTATATTCAAACATCGGCGAAAACTTGGTCGTATTCAGCGCATCCGCAACGCGGGCAACCTTTCCGCCTTCTTCATCCACCGCCAAAAACAGCGGGATGCCATTCTCGCTCACAGCCATATGCTGCATATTGGAAAGCATTCCCTTGGTCTGATCGACCGAAAGAAGGTTCTGCGAAAAATAGATGATCCCGCCCACGGGCCGTTCGGCAAAGGCTTTTTGCGTCTGCGGTCCGCACATGGTCACGACACCCGACTTTGTCAGCGCTTCCGGTGTTACGATGAACATCTGGCACAATTTCTGCCGCAAGGTCATCTCTTCGATCAATGCATTCGCACGGTTTTTTGCCTCGGATCCGAACAATTCCTCTTCGATCGCCGTGATCTCATCCATTTGGTCCTGTCTGGTTACGAGCGTATCTTCGGAAACGATGATCTCCGCCTCTTTTTCACTCTCTTTTAAGGCCTGTTCTTCTTTGGCCGCTTGCATCTGCGCCTCACGCTCAGCCTCCTTGGCAGCCAGTTCCTGCATTTGTGCCTCTTTTTGTTCTTTTTCCAAGTGTGCATCTCGGATCTTCATGATGCCGAAGCCTACGAGCATGGCCACCAATACGAGAAATGCTGTAAAAAGAACGATCGCGGCCGTGCGCTCTCTCTTTCTTCTGTTTCTGCGGTTCTCTCTGTTTTCGTCACTCATATATTACTTTTTCGGAATCCAGACGGATACATTTCCGCCTTCGGTGCGAAATACACCGTTTCCGTCCCCTTCGATCACTACTTCTTCCGGGCAGTTGCCCAATATATCGATAAATGCCTGCCCCGCGTGCTGCGTGCCGACATACATCCGCTTCGATCCGCCCGCGCCGTCGCTTAACAACAATGCAAGGCCTTTCTTTACGGTTTCGCCCTCTCTGGTGAAGCCCACGATATTATCATCGTTATAATAATCATGTTCCGGACCGTGCGCATGGCTTTGACGAAGCTTCATCAATGTTTCAAGATGCGTTACGGGCGCTAAGTTTTCATGCGGTATGCCGTAAAGATCCCCGTAAAATACGCAGGGAACGCCCCGCTCCTGCAATAAGATCAGTGCATAGGCGATCGGCTTAAACCAGGGCGCAACGGAGCTTTGCAGCGCCTGCCCCGGCTGGGTATCGTGGTTCTCGACAAAAGTTACGCTGTGCCAGCTGTCCGCTTCGGTCAAAGTGCCTGCAAACAGCTGCGTCATGGGAAATCCGGAATTCGCGGTTCCGATCCTGTGAAACTTAAAGTGCAAGGGCACATCGAAAAGACTCATCTCTCCGCAGGTTTTATCTATGTAAGATTTCAGTTTCCAAACATCGGGCGACCAGAACTCACCGACCGTAAACATTTCTTTTTTCGTATATTCCCGCATGGCGCTAAGCCAATTGCGGTAGAATGCGGCATCCATATGCTTTACGGCATCGAGACGGTATCCGTCCAATTGCGCCATGTCCGTATACCACTTACCGAAGGCCGTAAGTTCATTAATTACTTCCGGGTGCTCCAGATCGAAATCCGCCCCCATCAGATAATCGAAGTTGCCGTTCTCGCCGTCCACTTCGTCATCCCAGTGCTTGCCTTCAAAAAGAAACACACCGTTTTGACCGGTTCTCGCATCGTAGTCGACACCGTCAAAATGAGTGTAGTTCCATTGCATCTTGGAATACTTCCCTTTTCTGGCAGGGTACGTAAAGCGCGTCCAGGCTTCGATCTCGTGATAACCGTCCCAGGTTTCGTTGCGATTTCCGGAATTCATGCGGCTCGCCCGTACCACTTCGGTTTCGTCCGCACCCATGCGATGATTGAAGACAATATCGCCGAGCACTTCGATCTTTTCTTCATGCATCGCTTTGATACAGGAAAGATACTCTTTCTTACTTCCGTACTTGGTCTTGACGCTCCCTTTCTGATCAAACTCTCCGAGATCGTACATATCATACGTTCCGTATCCCACATCGTGGATTCCGCCTTGTCCTTTATATGCGGGCGGAAGCCATATATGAGTTACACCGGCCTTTGCCAGGGCCGGCGCTTCTTTTTTTAGTCGATTCCAATGTTCCCCGTCATCGGGCAGGTACCATTCAAAGCCCTGCAGTAATGTACGGTTCTTTATTTTTGCCATGATTCTTTGACTTCCTCAGCTTTTTCTTTCATTTCCTTTGCGTTCGCAAGGACCGCATCCGTGATCTGATCGGTTCCTAAAAGTCTGCCGATCTCTTTTAAGGCATCTTCTTTTCCGACCTTATGTACCTGCGTTCTGGTATTCTCGCCATCCGTTGTTTTTTCGATCCGGTAATGACTGTCCGCCATCGCTGCGATCTGCGGAAGATGGGTGATACAAAGTACCTGCCGGTCGCGAGCCAGAAGACCGAGTTTTTCGGATACCTTCCAGGCCGTCAGACCACTGATACCCGCATCGATCTCATCAAAGATCAATGTACCGATCCCGTCTTTAGACGCAAACACGGTCTTTAACGCCAGCATGATACGGCTCAGTTCTCCACCGCTGGCCACCGTGGATAACGGCTTTAAAGGTTCTCCGGGATTTAAGGAGATATAAAACTCCGATGAGGATCTTCCGTATTTGGTCATCTCTTCCCCGTATTCCGTCTGCACCTCAAAATTGCAGTGGATAAAATTCAGTTCATACAGTGCACGCTCCACGGCCTTACCGAAACGTTCGGCAGCCTCCGTGCGGATCTCGTGCAGTTTCAAAGAAAGTGCATCATACTCTTCCTTTGTCTTCACATGGTTTTCTTTGAGTTTTTCCATGTAGGCATCCCTGTCTTCGAGACGCTCGATCATCTTCATACGGTCTTCGTACGCTTCCAGGATCGCTTCAATGGAATTGCCGTATTTTACCTTTAATTTATTGATCAGATTCAGTCTGGCTTCGATCTCGTTGGGATCCTCAAAATCCTCGCCGAAACGATCCAGATAACGGTCAAGCTCGGAGGAAACATCCTGTAACAGACTCTCCACATCCAGAAGCTGCTTGTTCGCATCCGCTAACTTATCGTCCATCACGGCTGCTTCGGAAAGAAGGGCGGCCGATCGGCTGATGGCAGACTGCACACCGTTTCCGTTCGGATCCGCGATCATCCCGATCACTGCCTGTACGTTTTCCTGCAACTTTCCGGAATTCTGCAACCGTTCAAACTTCTCCTCCAGGCGCACATCCTCACCGGGCTTTAAGTCCGCTTCCGCGATCTCGTCCGCTTCAAAACGGATAAAGTCGATATCATCCGCCACACTCATATCGGAGCGCATGGACTCTTCCAATTCTTTCGCCTGCTTTTGATAATCCTGATAAAGCTTTGCAATCCTTGTAAGGTCTTCGGAAATCTCTTCCCCGATATAATCATCCAAAAGACGCTCTTGGGCGGAGGGCTTCAACAACAGCTGATGATCTCTCTGTCCGTGCACATCGATCAGACACTCTGCGATCTCCTGCAGGTTCTTAACGGTAACACTCTCCCCGTTGACTTTGCAGGTACTCTTCGTCTGAGACAGTCTGCGCTGTAAGATCACGGCATTATCCTTGCCGACGGATACTTCCATTTCCTTCATCCGCTTTTTCTGCATACTGTCCACGGAAAATACGAGTTCCACATAGGCTTCTTCCCCGTACTGCCCGATCAGATCCTTGTCTGCCTTGGCACCGAGGGCCAGTTGCACGGAATTTAACAGGATGGATTTTCCCGCACCGGTCTCTCCCGTGATGATATTGAGTCCTTTTCCGAATTCGATCTCCGCCTCGTCGATCAAGGCGACATTCTTTACCTGAATGCTTTCTAACATAACTACTCCTTTTCCTTCTCAAGAAACAAAAGAAAACGTTTTTTTAGCGCTTTTGCCTGTTCCACGGACCGAACGGCACACATAATGGTGTCATCCCCGGCGATCGTCCCAACGATCTCCGAAAAATCCATGGCATCCACAGCGGCAGCGACCGCCATGGCCATTCCCGGTCTTGTTTTTAAAACAAGAAGATTCATGGCATGGTCCACACGTACCAAAGAATCCGTCAGGACACTTCCGTAGCCCTGTGCCGGTCCGTACACTTCCTCCAATGCCACATAGTGCGACCTTTCCCCATCTGCCGCACTCTTTTTTAAACGAAGCGCATGAATATCCCTTGAGATCGTGGCCTGTGTTACCGCAAAACCTTCTTTTTGCAGGGCTTCGGCCAACTCTTCCTGGGTTTCGATCCGCTGTGTTTCGATGATATGTAATATGGTTTCCTGTCTTTTGTTCTTCATGATCTCCATCAATCCGCAAGTTTACGATGCAATATATCCAAAAAACTGACCTTGCTCAAACGGATCAGTCTGGTTACCTTTTCGCTGCGTTTTACACGAATGGCGGAACCGGAACGAAGTACGCCGGCATTCCTTCCGTCGTAAAGTGCCGCCACTTCCTGTTCTTCCCCGCTGTGCCCTTTTCCGATACGGATCTCGATCTCATCCGCGGGATCCAAAACAATGCTCCGGGATGTCAGGGAATGCGAACAAAGCGGTGTGAGCAGTAAACTCTTGGCACCCGGCTCCACAATGGGACCGCCTGCCGACATGCTGTAGCCGGTCGAACCGGTAGGTGTGGAAACAACGATACCGTCCGCATAGAACGTCTTTACATATTTGCCGTTGATGAGCACCTCATACATTTTCATCTTAAGGTCCGCACCTCTGGTTACGGCGATATCGTTTAATGCGTGTACACAATCCGTTTCTCCGGTTTCATGCATGATATCGATATCGATCATCATGCGTTCTTCCGTTTCATAATTTCCGTCGAGAACACGGAGAAGTGCTTCTTTGTAATCATCCTTTGCAACCTCGGCCAAAAACCCGACATTTCCGAGATTGATACCCAAAAGAGGAACCTCACTGCCTAACGAATCGGTTGCGGCACGTAACATGGTACCGTCTCCGCCAAGGACCAAAATGCAGTCCGTTTGCGCCGGCACCCTTGTGATCTCATCCGTTCTTAAGACTACCGTACATCCCCGTTCTTTTAAAAACGCCGCCACCTGATTGGCAAAGCCGTAATCCTCGTCTTTTGTGATATTCGTAATAATATAAAACTGTTTCATTACAACGCACTCCCTGCCGCATGCACCGTATCGGCGATCCATGCAAGCGGCGCCTCGGTCGGTGTATCCGACGAATTGATCAAATACAATAAATATTCTATATTTCCTTCCGGTCCTTTGATGGGACTAAAGTTTAGCCCCACGGCCGTAAATCCCAGGTTACAGGCAAATCGCATGATCTTTTCACACACTTCTTCGTGCACTTTTGGATCCGTCACTACGCCTTTTTTTCCGACCTTTTCCCGCCCCGCCTCAAACTGCGGTTTGATCAAACAGATCATGGGGGCATTTGGCTTTAACAATGCCTTTGCCGGCGGAAGGATCTTCTCCAAGGAAATAAAACTGACATCCGTTGCGGCAAAATCGATCTTTTCGGGGATCTCTTTTTCCGTAGCGTAACGGAAATTGAACTTTTCCATACAGATGACGCGGTCATCGTTTCGAAGTTTCCAATCAAGCTGTCCGTGTCCCACATCCACGGCATAGACCTTTGCGGCCCCGTGCTGGAGCATACAATCCGTAAAGCCTCCGGTGGAGGCGCCGATATCCAGACAAATGGCATCCGTAACATCGAGCGGAAACACTTCAAATGCCTTTTGCAGCTTCAATCCGCCACGGCTCACAAACGGAAGGGTATTGCCCCTCACTTCGACCGTAACGCTTTCGTCAAAGACAGAACCGGCCTTGTCTTCCTTCTGCCCGTCCACATACACGATCCCGGACATGATCACGGCCTTCGCCTTCTCGCGGGATGCAGCCAGATTTCTTTTTACCAAAAGAACATCGAGTCGTTCTTTCATACCTTTGTCCCCAATCCCTTGATCTTTTGATAAATACTTTCTTCATCGATCCCATGTTCTTTTTTCAGGATCTCTGTATTTCCGTGCTCCACATAGGCATCTTCCAAAGCGATCGGAACTACCTTAAGTTCCGGCAGCTGCTCGCTGCAATAGGTTAATACGCTTTCCCCGAACCCTCCGGTGATCACATTCTCTTCCATCGTTACTACAACGGAATGTGTTTTCGAAATATCTTTTAAGAGGTCCTGATCAAACGGCTTTGCAAAGCGCGCATTGACTACGGACACTTCCTGACCTTCTTCGGATAAGCGCTCTGCCACAGCCATGGCCGTGGGGATCATGGATCCCAAAGCAAACAGCGCGATGCCGCTTCCTTTCTTTAAGACCTCCGCTTTTCCGAGGGCAATGTCTTCCCGGTATTCCCGAAGCCCGTCATAGGCGAGTCCGCGCGGATATCGGATCGCGATCGGTCCCGCGAAATCTTTGGCAAACAGCAGCATATCCGCAAGTTCCCATTTGTTTTTCGGTGCCATCACCGTCATATTTGGGATCGTATTTAAAAAGCTGATATCAAAAATTCCCTGGTGCGTCTCACCGTCACTGCCTACCAGACCCGCACGGTCGATCGCAAAGATCACAGGAAGATTCTGCAAACAAACATCGTGAATGATCTGGTCGTATGCCCGCTGTAAAAAGGACGAATAGACGGCAACCACCGGGTGAAGGCCACCCGCGGCAAGTCCCGCCGCAAAGGTAACGGCATGCTCCTCGGCGATGCCCACATCAAAGAAGCGATCCTCATACTTATGGGAAAACCGTTTCAATCCGGTACCGTCCGGCATGGCTGCGGTAATAGCAACGATGTTTTCGTCCGCTTCGGCCATTTTGTTGATCATCGTTGCAAAAATATCGGTATAATTCGGCTTTTCCTTGCGCTTTTTGGGAAGTCCCGTTGCAATATCGAATGGTTCCGCACCATGGAACCGTGCCGGATGATTCTGTGCCGGCTCATAGCCGCGGCCTTTTTGTGTTACGACATGCACGATCACGGCACCCTTTACCGTTTTTGCTTCCTGCATGGTGCGCATCAATGTCTTAATATCATGTCCGTCCACGGGACCTAAATATTTCAGACCCATATCCTCAAAATACATGCCCGGGATCACGAGCTGCTTGATGGAATTCTTTACATTCTGAATTCCCTTGACCACTTTCTGGCCATAGCCCGGTTTTTCCAAAAGTCCGTAGTAAATGCTGTCCTTGATGGACATATAGGTATCGCTCGTACGGATCGCGTTTAGGTACCGGTTCATACCGCCGTGACTTTCGGATATGGACATGTTGTTATCGTTTAATACGATGATGAAGTTCGTATCCAGTTCTGCGGCATTGTTCAGTGCCTCATACGCCATACCTCCGGTCAGCGACCCGTCTCCGATCACGGATACCACGGTATAGTCCTCGCCCTTCAAATCCCTGGCCTTGGTATACCCGAGCCCCGCAGAGATCGACGTCGAGCTGTGACCCGTGTCAAATGCATCGCAGTCGCTTTCCTTTCGCTTCGGGAAACCGCTCATGCCGCCGTATTTGCGCAGACTGTCAAAGCCGTCCTTTCGGCCGGTCAAAAGCTTATGGGTATAAGACTGATGTCCGACATCCCAGATCAGTTTATCCTTGGGCAGATCCAACACCAGATGCAACGCCATCGTAAGCTCCACGGCACCCAGATTCGCTCCCAGATGACCGCCCATTTCGCTGGTCTTTTCTATCAGGAAGTCACGGATCTCCTGCGCCAGTGCCGGATAATCCTTGGCATCGATCTTCTTTATGTCATTTTCCGTTTTAATTCGATCCAGTAACATATCACACCTCGAAGTTAGCCCATGCTAACTCTTTCTGTGTACAAGACTCATAAGTAAGCCTTCCAAAACTTCGTTTCTTCGGCCGTTTACCTCCAACAATGCAATGGCTTCTTCGGTAAGCTCCTCCACCTTATTTGCGGATGCCTCCATCCCGTTCAAAGAAAGATAGGTCACTTTTCCGTTATCCTTATCCGAACCGATCGGTTTGCCGAGTTCTTCAAAGGTCGCGGTCTCATCCAGGATATCGTCCTGAATCTGGAACGCAAGTCCGATATAAGACCCTGCCTTTGCGAGTTTCTCGCAATCCGCATCCGACGCCCCGGCCAAAATACCACCGCAAAGAAGCGCCGCTTCGATCAGAGCCGCCGTTTTGTTTTCATGTATAAAAAGAATATCCTCCATTGTGATATCCGGATTGTTTTCATTCATGACATCCACGCATTGTCCGCCGACCATACCGTAGATCCCGGCCTTCCCGGCCAGTAC
>JAILOQ010000017.1 GCA_024690725.1 Lachnospiraceae bacterium | reverse complement strand
AAAGGTGCGTAACACCTTATCCTTCATGCCGTATGCGGAGATCATCTATATTTCGGCAAAGACCGGGCAGAGACTGAACAAATTATACGAAACGATCGACACCGTCATCGAGAATCACGCGATGCGCGTGCAGACGGGTGTCTTGAATGAGATCATGTCGGAAGCCGTGGCTATGCAGCAACCCCCGACCGACAAAGGAAAGCGATTGCGTCTGTATTACATTACACAGGTTGCGGTAAAGCCGCCGACGTTCGTGATCTTTGTCAACGACAAGAAGCTGATGCATTTTTCGTATCAGCGTTATATTGAGAATCAGATAAGAGATACCTTTGGTTTTACGGGTACCCCGCTTCATTTCATCATCCGGGAAAGGAAGGAAAACGAATCATGACAAATCCTGTTGTTGCGCGAATTCTTTGCGTTGTGATCGGGTATTGTTTCGGTCTGATCCAGACCTCATATATTTTAGGAAAGATCAAGGGGATCGATATCCGTCAGTACGGAAGCGGAAATGCGGGACTGACCAATTCCCTTCGGGTTATGGGTAAAAAGGCGGCAGCGATCGTCTTTATCGTGGATGCGGCAAAGGCCGTGATCGCCATGCTCATCTGTGCAGCCCTGTTCAAAACGGAGTATCCGCACCTTGCGGAAATGTTTAAGATGTATGCCGGTATGGGTGTCATCCTCGGACATAATTTCCCTTTTTACATGAAGTTCAAAGGCGGAAAAGGCATCATGGCGACAGGCGGGATCTGTATCGGTATGGGACTTACCTATTTCATTACCTGTGGGATCACCTTTTTCGGTATTTTCTTTGCCACGCACTATGTGAGTCTCGGAAGTTTATGCATGTATATCTGTTTCGTGATCACCACGATCGTTTGCGGGCAAATGGGACAGTTTGGCGGCGGAATGATGCCGCAGTCCAATCTGATCGAGATGTATGTGATCGCCGTATTCCTTGCGGCCATGGCATTTTACAGACACAGAGCCAACATCGGACGGCTCGCATCGGGTACGGAGCGTAAGACCTACCTGACAAAGAAAAACAAAGTGGATGTTCCTTCCGAAACCGAGAAAGAGCCGGACAAAGAACCGGAGGCTCCCACGGAAGAGATAAAAGAGAAAGAAGGGGAATAAGATGGCAGAGTATGCTGTGATCGGTGCCGGAAGCTGGGGAACGGCTTTGGCCCGTGTACTTTCCAAGAACGGTCATGACGTTACGGTCTGGTCGATCATGGAAGATGAGATCAACATGTTAAAAGAAAAGCATGAGCATCTGCAAAAACTCCCGGGCGTGAAACTTCCCGAAAGCATGAAGTTTACGACCGATCTGAAGGAAGCGATCGAAGGAAAGGATATGCTGGTCCTTGCGGTGCCTTCCATTTTTACCAGAAGCACGTCACATTCCATGAAGGAATATGTGACGGACGGTCAGCTGATCGTAAATGTCGCAAAGGGTATTGAAGAAGATACGCTGATGACGCTTACGGATATCATTAAGGAAGAGGTTCCGCAGGCAAGGGTAGCTGTTTTATCCGGCCCCAGTCATGCGGAAGAGGTCGGAAAGGATATGCCGACGACCTTGGTTGCCGGAGCCGATACAAAGGAAACGGCGGAATATGTACAAAACGCATTTATGTGCGATTTTATCAGAGTCTATACCAGTCCCGATGTTTTGGGCATTGAGCTCGGCGGTGCGTTAAAGAACGTCGTCGCACTTGCAGCCGGAATGGCGGACGGGCTCGGTTGCGGAGACAATACAAAGGCAGCGCTCATTACGCGAGGCATTGCGGAGATCTCCAGACTCGGTATCAAAATGGGCGGTAAGCCCGAAACCTTTGCCGGTCTGACCGGCATCGGCGATCTGATCGTCACCTGTTCTTCAAAGCACTCGAGAAATCGCAGAGCCGGACAGTTGATCGGTCAGGGATATACATATAAGCAGGCAATGGATGAGGTAAAGATGGTTGTGGAAGGTGTTTATTCCGCCAAAGCCGCCGTCGGATTATCCCAAAAATACGGCGTATCCATGCCGATCGTGGAAGAAGTGAACGAGATCCTGTTTTCGGACAAGCCCGCTTCCGACGCGGTAAAGGATCTGATGTTCCGAGATAAGAAGACTGAAGCACAAACATTGAAATGGGGAGAGTAAGAATGAAGAGAAAGAGCCTTGCAGTTGGTTTGATGATGTCGGCGTTTTTCGTGTTATTTGCAACACCGATCGCTGCGGAAGAGATACCTGCGGTATCCGAAAATACGGTAAGCTCCGTGTGTGACTTGCCGGAGATCGCGGATGAAGAGCCGGTGATCGTTGCGAATGTCGGAGAAGCCGAGGAAACTGCCGAAACCGAAGAAACAACGGCGGAAGTATATGAAGATACGGTGGATGAAACAACGTCGGAAGCAGATGATGAAGTGGTAGAAGAAGCAACCGTTGTTGGTGAATCTGCCGGTTCCGAGGCCTATGTAAAGAGGATGTATGAGATCGCACTGGGCCGTAGTGTGGATGAAGCGGGATTTACCGATTGGAATAATTCGCTTGTTAATAAGAGCAGGACGGCTTCCGATGTGGCTGCCGGATTCTTCTTCAGTGAAGAGTTTAAGAATAAGAACCTTTCGAATGCGGATTATGTCACACTTTTGTATAAGACCATGTTCGGACGTGAGGCCGATGAAAAGGGATACAGTAACTGGATGAACCGTCTCGGACAGGGATGCAGCAGAGAGAGCGTATTCAAGGGATTCACGGATTCCGTTGAGTTTCAGAATCTGTGCAACAGCTACAGTGTGGAAAAAGGAACCTTTACGTCCGATCAATACCGGGACAAAGAAATGTTCGTGACGGAGATGGTCGTTCGCTATTATACAAAGCTTCTCGGAAGAGATTATGACGCAGACGGATTGGAGTACTGGTGCAAGCAGTACCACACCGGTCAGGCATCGATCGAATCGATCGCAGCCGAAGGATTCTTGGATTCGGCAGAGTTTAAGAATCACAATTACGATAATAAAGAGTTTACGAATAAGATGTATCAGGCATTCTTGGATCGTGAGGCGGAAGCAGACGGTCTGATCTATTGGAGCGGAAAGCTTGCAAACGGAGAAGTGACCAGAAACAATCTCGCTTATGGATTTACCCGTTCGAGAGAGTTTAAGATCATCAAGCTCGGGATCGGTGTGAATAAGAGCGACAGTTACAAGATGGTCGTTTCTTTCGGAGATTCCATTGCGGCAGGTTCCGGTGTTCCTGCGGAGGATACCTATCAGTCTATGATCGCAAATCTGTATGGTGCAGAGGTAAAGAACCTCGGATACGGCGGGTTCTCTTATTCCTCTCATAACGGTGGGGCCAGCCTCACGACAAAGCTGGATGAATTTCCGTCATCTGAAGACCGTTGTCTTGTACTGATCCAGGCAGGTACCAATGATTTTACGTTAAATGCACCGGCAGGTCTTACGACAAGTAATGGAAATGCGACTGTTTCGGGCGCATTGAAAGAGATCGTGACGACCATTAAGACAAAGATGCCTTATTCGGATATCATCATCTTGAGTCCCATTAAGAATTCCTACGGA
>JAILOQ010000008.1 GCA_024690725.1 Lachnospiraceae bacterium | reverse complement strand
CAAGTACTCACCCGTATTGGGATCCACCGCATATCCTGTCTCCTGATCGATATAAGAAACTTCCGTTGTCTCCATATCATCCGGATTCTCCCCATTCTCCGCCGCGCGTTGCGCCTCTGCCTCATTGAGTTCATCCGACTGCGTCAGACTCGGGATAATGCCAAGTTCGATCAAGTGTTGTTCGTCTTCCTCACTGATTTCTTCCGTACGAAATATCTGCATATAAGGCAGCACTTCCGTCATGATATTCTTGCAGATTTCCTGCGGGAACGTAGAATGCGGCTGATGATCCACATTCGGACGATCTACTACAACATACACCAAAACCTGCGGATCATCAACCGGTGCAAATCCACAGAAAGAAACAACGTAATTTCCGGTTCCGCGAGGATACATCTCGGCAGTACCGGTCTTTCCGCCGATCACATAACCGGCCGGCACCGCTGTCTTACCGGTACCAAGTACGCAGACATTCGTCAGGTATTCACGCATCCGTTCGGAAGTCGATTCCGATATCGTTTGCTTTAAGAGCCTCGGCTCGATCTTTTCATAGGTGCTTCCGTCCGGATTGCGGATCTCGGAAACCATATGAGGCTGATAATAATATCCGCCGTTGATAACGGACGAAAAAGCTGCCGCCATCTGGATCATGGTCACGTTATAACCCTGACCGAAGGTCGATATCGCAAGATCGGAGCTTCCCATCGTTTCCGGATCAAAGATCAGGGTATCCGTCCTGGCCTCCCCGGCCAGATCGATGTTTGTCTTTAAACCAATGTTAAAATTGCTTAAATATTCCATAAGGGTATCGCTGCCCATGGCACGTCCGATATGCATGAGTGCCACGTTGCAGGACTGCTCCAAAGCTCCGGAAACCGTAAGCGTTCCGTGACCGATACGCTTATGACAGTGGATCTTATGTCCGCCGACTTCCAAAACACCGCCGCAATTATACGTTTCATTTCCCGTAATGGCCCCCGAGTCAAGCGCCGCGGATATCGTAAGCGCTTTTGCTACGGAACCCGGCTCGTAGGTATCGGAAATGCAGAAGTTACGCCAAATGGCGTTTAGTGCATCATAATACGTTTCATCATCCATGGCTGCGATCTCTTCCCGGGAGTACAGCATGGAATTCTCGCTCAGGGATCTGGGATTGTTAAGATCAAAGTTCGGATAAGAGGCCATCGCCAAAACTTCTCCGTTCTTCGGGTTCATCACGATGACTCCGGTATTCTTACTTCCCGCCTCACCGGTCCGGTACGCATTCGCGCCCTCATGATCTTTATTCCACTGAATCATGCACTTTTCCACAACCGACTGAATATTCACGTCGATCGTAGACACGATCGTCCGTCCGTCCTCGGCTTCTTTGGTGGATTTCTCAACGCCTTCTTCCTCGTTTAAGTAGCCGTACTGGCGACCGTTCACGCCATTTAACACACTGTTGTACTGCTCCTCTAATCCGAAAGTCCCGATGGAATCCGCCGTCGTAAATCCAATGGCATCCGCCGCCATGGAACCAAACGGATATACACGCTTATACTCTTCCTCAAACCAAACGCCTTTCACTAGCGGATTGTTCTTTGTATCGGCCTGGATCTGCAAAAAGTCCGAAATCTCATCGTACGTCAACTCTTCTAAAAGAACGTAATATCTCTCTTCCGTCATGGTCGATATATGTTTGCTCAATTCACCCGCATCCACCGGAAAACACCGGCTCAACGCATCTACGGTTGCCGCAATACACTCCGCAGGATCGGCCGAAGTAATATGGTTGATCTGATAGGAATCCACGATCAGATTATAAACCTTCTCGCTGTATGCGATCTTTGTTCCCTGAGAATCCAAAATATCGCCGCGCTTATACGGCAGCACCGTACTGACATAGTCCTGCTGCGCCAAGATCGTCTTTTTATACTCGGCTCCCTTTGTCCGGTTAATGGAGATAATGCGGAATGAAATCGCAACAAAAGCCAGCAGTATCAGTATTACCAACACTACCAGCTTTGTTTGCATCCTCGAGTAGAACTTCCTACTCTCATTCTTTTCACTTTGTTCTTGTGTTACAATCCTTCTCACCTTAAGGCATCTCCTGATATTGTCTCACATAATCGTCGCCCTTGGCTTCTACTTCTACGATCTGACCTTCACTCGCATAGCGCATACCGAGTTCATTCATCGCAACTTCTTTCACGTGATTTAGGTCCACGCTCGAAACGATCCGGTCGTACTCTTCATTATTGGCCGTCTGCTTTGCATACAGCGTACTCTCCAAGGATGAAATCTGTTCCATAATGGCATGGTTTTCTGCCTGCAAACGAAGATATGAAACCAGGATCAAAAAAGATACCACGAGCGCCAACGCAAAGAAAAACATAAATGCCGGATTCATGGACTTTGCATGCGCACGATTGATCTTTGCCGCCCTCGAAAGCTGCGGATTCGGATCCTCTTCAATTGCTCTTCTTACATCAATGACCTTGGCGGTATTACCGTCCACATAGTATTCCCCATAAGCGCCGTTTCGGCCGTAACGGCTCGTGCGTGTCTCCTGTTTCTTGACACGTCTGACCGGTCTTACTGTTCTATTCCCCGTTGTCATATTGACCCCCTTTGGCCTGTGCCTGATCTATCTTTTATACTCTCCGTAGTTACGCCCGTTCAAATATCCGAAGCTTTGCGCTCTTTGAACGGCTGTTCTCCGCCAACTCTTCCTCCCCGGGAAGGATCGGTTTCGATGTGATCACACGCCCTTTGCTCACTTTTCCGCACACACACACCGGGAACTCCGGCGGGCAGGTGCAAGGGCTTTCCTGCTTCTTAAAAATGCTTTTCGTGATACGATCTTCGAGCGAGTGGAATGTGATAATGCAGATCCGCCCTCCGGGACAAAGAAAGTCGATCATCCCCTCCAGGGAATTCTGCAACACTTCCAGTTCTCTGTTGCACTCAATGCGAATGGCCTGATAGGTCCGTTTGCTCGGATGTCCGCCTGTCGCCCGGATCTTCGCGGGAATCGCCGCTTTTATGATCTCGTTCAGCTCGTAGGTGGTCTCCACCGGCTTTGTCTCACGTGTCGATACGATATGCTTTGCAATATTGTTTGCAAAACGATCCTCTCCGTAATCCCGAATGATCCGTGCCAGCTCTTCTTTGCTGTAGCCGTTCACGATATCGTACGCGCTCACACCGGATCTCTGATCCATGCGCATATCCAGTTTCGTATCAAATTTGTAAGAAAAACCGCGTTCGGCATTATCCAACTGATAACTGCTCACGCCCAGGTCCAACAGAATACCATCCACTCCCGTAACGCCCAATTCCTTCAAGCGGCTTACGGCATTCTCGTAATTATCTCTCAGGATCGTCACCCGATCGGAAAACTCTTCCAATCGCTTGCCTGCGGTCCGGATGGCCGCCTCATCCTGATCGATGCCATAGAGCCTGCCGCCTTCGGTGAGGCGTTTTGCAATCTCATAAGAATGACCTGCGCCGCCGAGCGTACCGTCCAGGTATACACCGCCCGGCTTGATCTTCAATCCTTCGATTGCCTCATTTAATAGAACCGATGTGTGTTGGAACTCCATGTGTATCAGTCGATCCCCAAATCTGCCAATTCTTCGGCTATCTTATCAATGTCTCCAAAATCAGAAATCTCTTCCCATGTTTCCTTAGGCCAGATTTCCACTCTGTCTCCGACTCCGACGAAAACAACTTCTTTATCCAGGCCCGCATATTCTCTTAATACGCCGGGGACCAGAATGCGTCCCGTTTTATCCAACTCCACTTCCTGCGCTCCGCCAAGATAAAAGCGCTTCATCTTTCTGACCTTAGGATTCATGTTGGACTGTGCGGACAGCTTGTCGACCGTTGCCTCGAAATCGTAATTCTCCTGTAAGTACAAGCACCCTTCCAAACCCTTTGTGATCATGAACGATTCACCGAGTCCTTCGCGGTACTTTGCGGGAATGATCAGACGACCCTTGGCATCAATCGAATGATTGTATTCGCCTATGTAGTTCACCGATCATCACCTCCCACTTTCCGGTACTTAAGTGACACTTCGCCCCACTTTTTCCCACTTACTTAATCATCATACCCAATTTTCGGTGGTTTTGCAAGACCAAAAAAGGCAGAAAAAAAGCCACTTCAGAGCTATTTCTGAAGTGGTTTTTTGTGTTCCACAAGATATTGTGCCGCATTATTTAATTTGTCCAAGATATTGTAATCGGAAACTCAAAAAATTATTCCGGTTTCTTTTCGCTTTCCTGCGCTTTTTTCCGGAAACGCACATGGCAGATCACTGCCGTAATGAACGCCGCAACAAAGCACGCAAGTCCCAGACACTGCGAAACCGCAAGATCCGTCCCCGGAAACTTTAACTGGTCCGTACGCATCCCTTCCACAAAGAAACGGATCAGTCCGTACCCACCGATATAACCGAGTGCGATCTCACCGTTAAACTTCTTATGCCTGCGATACAGCAAAAGCACGATCAAAAGGCATAGATTAAGGCCGGATTCATACAAAAAGGTGGGATGGACCTGAATATAATTCACACCTTCTCCCACATGTGCCCACATGGCATCGGTGATCTCATGCTGCCGTACCATCTCGATCGGCAGCCGCATTGCCAAAAGACTGTCTGTGTATTCTCCGAAGCATTCCCGGTTAAAGAAGTTGCCCCAGCGCCCCATCGTCTGTCCGACCAAAAGTCCCAAAACCACCGCATCCATCGCCTGAATGTAGGAGGTCTTCTTTATCCGGCAGATCACAAACACGGTCGCAAACCCCGCTATGACGCCACCGTAGATCGCCAACCCGCCGCCACGCAGATTGAACACCTGCATCAGATTATCTTTATAATCCTTCCAGCTGAATATAACATAGTATATTCTCGCACCGACGATCCCGAACAAAATGATAAAAACGGCATTGTCCCACCAAAAATCCTTCGGCATTCCCATGCGGTTTCCCTCATAGTTCACCAACGTGACCGCAAGTGCCATTCCAAGCGCGATCACCACACCATATAAAGCGATCGTGACACCGAAGACCGTAAAGTTCTTTGGCACATTGCTCAGATAGATTCCCAGATTCGGAAACGCTATATCAAAACTTTCCATAACAACACCTTACACGTTGAAACGGAACAGGATCACATCGCCGTCCTGCACCACGTATTCCTTTCCTTCCATACGCACCAGACCTTTTTCACGGGCTGCTGCCATAGAACCGAGACCGATCAGATCGTCATACGAGACCACCTCGGCCTTGATAAAGCCCCGTTCAAAGTCGGTATGGATCTTTCCTGCCGCCTGCGGTGCTTTGGTTCCCTTTTTGATGGTCCACGCCCTTGTTTCATCTTCCCCACTGGTCAGATAACTGATGAGTCCGAGAAGCGAATAAGAAGCCTTGATCAATTTATCCAGACCGGATTCGGAAAGGCCCAGATCCTCTAAAAACATCGCTTTTTCATCATCTTCGAGTTCGCTCAGTTCCTGCTCGATCTCTGCACAGATGACAAATACTTCACTTCCGTTTTCCTTTGCGTATGCTCTGACCTTCTCAACATGTGCATTCCCCGCACCGTCATCCGCCAGATCATCTTCTGCGACATTTGCGGCATAGATCACCGGCTTTGCGGTAAGAAGGTTGTAGGTCTTAAAATACTCTTCTTCATCTTCATCATTTAACTCAAAATTGATCGCAAGCTTCCCGTCTTCCAAATGCGCTTTGAGCCGTTCCAAAAGTGCAGCTTCTTTCTGCAGTGTCTTATCCATTCTGGCCTGCTTGCCGACCTTTCCGATCCTTCGCTCCAGCACTTCCAGATCGGCAAAGATCAATTCCAGATTGATCGTCTCAATATCA
>JAILOQ010000169.1 GCA_024690725.1 Lachnospiraceae bacterium | reverse complement strand
ATGGCACTTGTCTCAAACCCGTTCTTCACATCATGGATCGCTGTTGTAACGCGGTCAAGCGGCCGGACCATGAGCTTTGACAAAAGGGCACCGAGCGCGATCACAAACAAAAGCATCAGGATCTGGAGCACGCCGGCATTTGTGTTCATGACTTCAATATTCGCTGCGATATTCGCCGTTGACACACTCGTAAGCATAACGCCCACGATCACGGGTTCTGCTTCTTTCGGTTCGCTTTCTCCCTCTTCCTCCGTCGCTTCCGGCATTTCCGTGATCGGAACGGTGATCTCGATAAACTGGTTTTCACTGTCGTAATTGCTGATGCTTTCACCAAGCGAACTGCGCAACACACTTTCCGAGATCGCAGTCTTTCCCTCACCGATCCCGTAGGTATCCTTGATCACTCTGAAATTATCATCCACGATCAGCACACGCCCGTCATAAAGTGAGGATAACTGCAGTAGCTCCGCATTGATCGTCTGCTGCCCCGCATCCTGAAGATAATGGTTATTCCCCAAATGATTTGCGATAACGGTGATCTGATCCTGCAACTCCATCGTACGAAGCGACACGGCACGCTGCTCATAGTTTTCCAAAATACCGTAACGCATGATGAGCGTGGGAACGAAACTGACAATGACCATTACAATGAAAATGCGGAACCGTAAACTCTTTACGAACCGCATTCCCGATATGATTTTATGAAAAAACAATCTTAAATCAGACATCTGTCAAAAGAACCTTTATTTAAAATAGTATCCGACACCCCACTTGGTATTGACGTATTTCGGTTCACTCGGATTCTTCTCGATCTTTTCACGCAGACGGCGCACATGTACATCCACGGTCCGCTCGTCTCCCGGATAATCCGTGCCCCAGACGATCGTCAAAAGCTGCGATCTTGAGTAGACCTTGTTCGGATTCTTTACCAAAAGCTCGAGCACATCGAATTCTTTTGCGGTGAGGTTTATCTCGTTTCCTTCCACATAAACCCTTCTGCTGTCCACATCCAGCTTCAGATCTCCGCGCTCGATCATGGCGGGCTGCACTGCGCCCGGCTTTTCCCCGGCGCCCGAACGACGCATGATCGCCTTGATCCTCGCCTTCACTTCGAGAATATTGAACGGCTTTGTGATATAATCATCCGCACCGTACTCAAGTCCCATGATCTTATCCATATCCTCGCCCTTTGCGGTGAGCATGATGATGGGTACATTCGAAAACTCACGGATCTGCTGGCATACCTCGAGGCCCGTAAGCCCCGGCAGCATCACATCCAAAAGGATGATATCATATGCATTATCCTTTGCTTTTCGGAGCGCCTCTTCGCCGTCATAAGCCACATCGACTTCCATCGCATCCTGCTCCAAACTGAAGCGCACTCCCTTTACAATTGCTTTTTCGTCGTCAACAACCAAAACTTTTCTGGCCATGTCTTCCCTTTCTCAACTAGCGTTCAAACAATCCATTCCCCCAAGATCACACGCGGATCATATCCTTGATCTTTGCGAACATCCCTTCTTTGATGCCCGTCACCTGCATGATCTCCTCGACGGTCCCAAACCCGCCGTGTTCCTGCCGATATGCGATGATCGCCTCGGCGCGGCTTTCTCCGATCCCGGGCAAAGAACATAATTCTTCAACCTCTGCGGTATTGATATTTACCAACCCGTCATCTTCCTGCCCCGGTATCACGCCTGCAGCCCCGCCTTCCCAGCCGGCCAAAATCTCGGCCTTCGTCGGCACATAGACCTGCTGCCCATCGGTAAGGACCGACGCCAGATTCAACGCATCCTCCGACGCACCCGTCTCAAATCCGCCCGCAGATTCCACGGCATCACAAAGGCGCGCACCCACCGGCAGTTCATACACACCGGGAGAAAGAACAGCACCGCAAACATGTACGTATATCGTCTGCAGGCTCTGCGCGTTGCCACCCGCGGAATTGACCGTTTCACCGGATTGCTCGGCCGAAGCCGCATTGCCCGATGCCACGTCTGCCGTTCGCGTTCCGTCCGACGCAGTCTGTGCATTTCCCTCACGCTCGCCGTCCGGCATCGTCTCACAGGTTACGTCCCCATCGGAAGAAAGAATGTACTCCTCCTTTTCGCACCCTATTAGCGCAAGCGGTTGCAGTAATAATACCAAAATCACAAAAAACCATATTTTCTTCATAGATCATCCTTTCCGCACCTCATATCGCAAAGGTGCTTTCAGGGTTCTCCATGTCGATTTCACTCACTATTTCATTTTATGATAAATGGAAAGTCTTTACAAGAATTATCTTGCGATTTCAACCATAAAAACAGCGGAAATCTCCGCTGTTTTACGGCTGCATAGAATTGTTTAACTCCGTGAGCACTTCATTCACATCCGATCCCGTCCAAACCTTGGTAAACGCGATCTCGAGCTTCGCCCAAAAATCGGAAGTACTCATTAACTTCGGCATCGGAATGCTGCGCCCGTATTCGGTAAGCGCCGCGAGCACGGCCGGATTCTCATACGTCAGATCTCCTCTTGCGGCGATCTTTCCTGTCGTATCATAAAAGGATGCATCCTGATGCTGCAAAAGAAACGATGCAAAATCATTCGCCTTATCCTGCTGATCGCCAAACCCGTTGACCACACAGACATTGGTCACGGACAACGGCCTGGAACTTAAGGTATCGCTGACATTGGGAAGCGTCGCAACGGAATACTCATACGGGAACGTCCCATCCTGCTTTGCCGCTTCCAGCTTTCGGATCGCATCCGTCGTCGCCACGGTAAAGACCGTCTTTCCCTCCATAAACTCTTCGAGCACCGAGTCGTAGGTCACAGCCTTCGTATCAATGGAAAAGAACTGATTCAGCTCCTGATACAGTGTCAGACAGGCAACGGAATTGTCGTTATATACATTCATAATGCCTGCATCATCGCCGTTCTCTCCGCCGACACTGATACTGTCACCGACGATAAAATAGTTATAGAAAATATCCGAAACATCCCATTTAAACACGCCTTCCACGTTTTCCGGCGCATCATATCCATCCGCAAACGTCAGGATCTCCGAGATCGTTTTCGGCATCACTTCCTCTTCTTTTGCCAGGATCACAGACTCGTCCACGGCATTTTCCGAAACCATGCTGTTGTCAGAAACCAGCGCCTCAAACTCTTCCGCCGTCTCTGCCTGATCCGCCAGTTCCTGCGCCGCCTCGCCTTCGGCTATATTCTTCTCGGCCTCGATCGTCTTCTCCGCCATGTCACGCACATAGGTCCGGTTGCAGAGAAATACCGAAGTCTCAAAATACAGCGGATATCCGAGCCGTTTGCCCTGATAGGTCACAGCCGAGAGAGCCGCCGGGCGAAAGAACGTGTCGTTAAGTACTGCGGTCGGATCCGTCACTTCCACAGCGAGTCCCGAAAGGTATGCTTTTTCCAGTACATCATTGGTCGCCACATAGAGATCGGGCGCAATGTTCGTCCCTTCCGTGGCATCCGTCACTTCCACATCATGGATGTGCTCCAGATACTCCAGCCCCGAGACCTGCACCGGTTTTACGGTAATGCCCGTCTCTTCCCGATACGCAAGCGCCGCATTCGTAAAGTATCCTTCGAGCGCCTCATCCGTGTACCACACGATCAGATCCTGATCGGAGGAAAGAAGTGCCGCAGCCTCATCGCTTCCGGTATGTTGCAGCATTCCGGCGCCCACCATAAAGCCCAGAAGCAGCAATACAAAAAGAATGGAATAAACCTTCTTTGTCATCAGATACTCTTCTCCAAAATTTCGATCATTTCATCCACATGTTCCTTGGTGATCACAAGCGGCGGAACAAAACGCACGATATTGGTGCCCGCATTGATAAGTACCAGGCCCTGCTCCAGTGCCTTTGCGATGATATCCGAAACCGGATGATCAAACACAAGTCCCTGAAGGAAACCGACGCCGCGGTGCTCCGTGATATCCGCATGCCCTGCTGCCACTGCCTCAAGCTTTTCGTAAAGATAAGCGCCAACGTCCTTTACATGCTCCGTCAGCTGCAATTTCTCGTACTGGTCGATGACATTGCAGATCGCAGCGCAAGCCAACGGATTTCCGCCGTAAGTCGTACCGTGATCGCCTGCCACGAGGGAGTGCTGTCCCACCTCTTCCGTCATCAAGAACGCGCCGACCGGAACGCCGCAGCCAAGCGCCTTCGCACTCGTCATCACATCCGGTTTCACGCCGTATTTCTGCCATGCGAACATGTAACCGGTCCGGCCCATACCGCACTGGATCTCATCCAAGATCAAAAGAAGTCCGTGCTCATCGCAAAGTGCGCGCACGCCCTTTAAGAACTCTTCCGTTGCGGGCATGATGCCGCCCTCGCCCTGCACCGTCTCCATTAAGATCGCGCAGGTCTTATCGGTGATCTGCGCCTTTACGCTTTCCGGATCGTTAAAGTCCGCAAACTTGATATTGCCGATGCCCGGCTCAAACGCCTCACGGTAATGCGGATTGCCGGTTACCGAAAGCGCACCCATGGTCCGCCCGTGAAAAGAATGGTTCATGGCAATGATCTCATGATCCGTCTTCCCGTCCTTTAAATACGCATACTTTCTTGCCGTCTTGATGGCACCTTCGATCGCCTCCGCACCGGAGTTCGTAAAGAACACGCGGTCCATACCGGAGATCTTTTTCATCTTCTTTGCCGCCTCGATCGCAGGCACATTGTAATAGTAATTGGACGTATGGATGATCTTGTCGATCTGGCTCTTTAAGGCATTGTTATATTCCTCATTGCCGTAGCCGAGCGCGAAGACCGCGATCCCGGATACGAAATCCAGATACTCCTTTCCGTCCATATCGTAAAGATGCACATCTTTTCCGTGGTCAAACACCACCTGATACCGGTTATAGGTATGAAGCAGGGCTTCTTCCGCCTCTGCGATATAATTCTTCATCTGTTCACTCATATTGAACCTTCTTTCTCTCGGCTCACGCCGTCTCGGTTATCCCTTGCTCCGACGGGCGTAAGCGTCGCCTGTTTACATCCCCACCTTATTCGTCATCGGAAGCCGTAGCCAGTTCATCGTCATCCGCAATGATCGCTGTTCCGATACCGTGCTTGGTAAAGATCTCCAAAAGTAAGCAATGCGGAACTCTTCCGTCCAGGATATGCACACGATGTACGCCGCTGTCGATCGCATCGGTGCAGTTGTGCAGTTTCGGAAGCATACCGCCGCCGATCATGCCGCTGTCGATGAGCTTGTTCGCCTCCGACGTCGTGATCCTGGAAATAAAGGAGGACTTATCGTTGATATCCTTGTACAGTCCCTCGATATCCGTAAGGAACACGAGCTTATCCGCGCCGACCGCCTTTGCGATCGCACAAGCCGCATCATCCGCATTGATGTTATACGTATCGTAATTATCATCCAATCCGATGGGTGCCACAATGGGAAGGAAATCATCATCCAAAAGATCGTAAAGGATCTTCGCATCCACCTTCTTGATGTCACCGACATAGCCGATGTCCTGCCCGTCGGAATACTTTTTGTCCACCGTCAGCAATCCGCCGTCTTTTCCGGAAATACCCGCTGCCCTTACACCGAGCTCCTGCACCATGGTGACAAGGCTCTTATTTACGCGTCCCAGCACCATCTCCGCGATCTCCATCGTCTCCGCATCGGTCACGCGCAGCCCGTTGATAAACTGCGCTTCCTTGCCGACCTTGCCGACCCAGTTGCTGATGGCCTTTCCGCCGCCGTGCACGATGATGGGCTTAAAGCCTACGAGCTTTAACAGCGTCACATCCTTGATCACGTTCTTCTGAAGCTCCTCGTTGCTCATGGCGCTTCCGCCGTATTTCACCACGATGATCTTCCTGTTAAATCTCTGAATATAAGGAAGTGCCTCGATCAACACCTCAGCCTTCTTTAATAATCCGTCCATTTCCTTCTGTTCCATATCTACCCTCTTTTCTTTTGCCAGATCATTATGTATTTTTTACTCGTTTCATCTGCCACTCATCTGCGGATCGCACGTGCCATGCATCGGTACCGCCCGTCGTTTGATCTACGAATTGAACGCCGTGATATTCGCCGTATTCAGCGTGAAATCGTAATAATTCAGATCCTCCCGCTTCGTCCAGCCGATCTCCTTCCAGAACGCATTTCCGATATCGTTCTTTGTAAAGGCGATCAGCGAAACCTTGTTGATCTTCTCTCTCTTCAAGGCTTCCATGGCAAACACCACCATGCTCTTTCCGATGCCGCGCAGTCTGTGATCGGGATGCACGCACACGTGATACAAACATCCTCTTCTGCCGTCATGCCCGCAAAGGATCGCACCGACGATCTTCCCGTCCTCCTCCGCTACCACACTGGTACTCGGATTCCTGGTCAAAAAACGTTCTACGCCTTCCCTCGAGTCATCGATACTCCGGATCGCAAAACCCGAGATCGTCATCCACAGGTCATGCACCTGCTCATAATCTTCAATGGTCATTGTTCTGATCATTCGTTCATTGGTTAGCCAAGGCTAACTCTCCTTGTCTTTTTATCCCTGCCGCTTTCCGATACGAAAGCCGGCACATCACATCTGATGCCGTACCACGAGGTATTCGTTATCGGACTGATAATACGGACATTCTTTGTACTGTCCCGTCACGAGCTTGCCGTAATCATCCTCGTCCATCTCACACTCACAGTAGTATTCTTCATCCTCTTCGTCATACGCATAATACGTACAGCTGTCACATAAATCCGACATGGTTCCTCCAATCCCGAAGTCTCCTGCTTCGAACCGTCATTCTGCCATCGACCGCAGGATCTTTACGGGAAACTCGGTACCAGATCGAGTCCTTCGTCTTCGGGGAGGCCAAAGATCAGGTTCATGTTCTGAACCGCCTGACCGGCCGCACCCTTTACGAGGTTATCGATCGCTCCCATCATGACCACACGCTTCGTGCGCTCATCGATCTTAAAGGAGATATCCACGTAATTGCTGCCTTCCACCCACTTCGTCTCCGTCGGTGTTGCATAAGGAAGAAGACGGATAAACTTTTCATTCTTATAATACTTCTCGTAAGCCGCCGCTAACTCTTCCTTGGTCGGAAGCGAGCCGTCCGCATGCGGTACGAGACTTGCATATTCCGTTGCCAGGATTCCGCGGTTCATGGGAACCAGATGCGGGGTAAAGCTGATCACGATATCCTTGCCGCAGGCCTTGCCCAGCTGATCCTCGATCTCGGGCGTATGTCTGTGCGTCGCGACACCGTAGGCTTTGATATTTTCATTCACTTCACAATAAAGGTTATTGACCTTCGCTCCTCTTCCGGCACCGCTCGTTCCGCTCTTCGCATCAACGATCAACGTCTGCGGATCGATCAGACCTTCTTTTACCAGGGGATATGCGGTAAGAATGGAGCAGGTCGTATAACAACCGGGGTTCGCGATGAGACGCGCGCCCTTGATCTCGTCCCTGTAAAGCTCGCAAAGGCCGTATACCGCCTCATCAAGATACTGTGGGCTCTTATGCTCGATGCCGTACCACTTCTCGTACACCGAAACATCCTTTAAACGGAAGTCCGCGGAAAGGTCGACGATCTTTACCTTACTTAAGATCTCGTCATTGACAAGGGAGGCGCAAAGCCCTTGCGGCGTTGCCGTAAAGATCACATCCGCCTGCTCGGCAAGTTCATCCATGTTATCGTCCATGCACTTCGCATCGACCAACTTGAACATGTTGCCGTACACCTCGGCGTAGGGCTTTTCAATATAACTTCTGGAGCCGTACCAAACGATTTCGGCGTCCTTATGATTCGTTAAGAGTCTTACCAGCTCCGCTCCCGCATAACCGGTCGACCCGATGATTCCGACTTTGATCATGATAAACCTTCTTTCCTATATAATGTCTGTTTTCGGACACTCCTTTAATCATACTAAATCGGTGTCTTAAATTCAAGAGCGGCCGTGTATGTGCATAATATTACCTCATTCGTGTATATTATGCAACATAAATTTGCGTTTATTCATTGTACGCGTGTATATTATACGTTTTATACATAAATTTTCTGTTGCTTTTGCTTCTTATCTGTTGTATAGTAGTTGCAGACGGCGTTTACGCCAAAATGAAACAAATCTTACGGAGGATAGGAACATGGCAAAAGAAAAAGTTGTATTAGCTTATTCGGGCGGATTGGACACGACAGTGATCATCCCCTGGTTAAAGGAGAACTACGATTATGACGTAATCTGCGTTTGTGCGGACTGCGGACAGGGCAATGAGTTGGACGGTCTTGAGGAAAGAGCAAAGGCCAGCGGTGCAGAGAAGCTCTACATCGAAGATCTGACGGATGTATTCGCGGATGAATATATCATGCCTTGCGTACAGGCACACGCAGTATATGAGAACAAATATTTACTCGGTACTTCCATGGCGCGTCCGGCCATCGCAAAGAGACTGGTTGAGATCGCTCGTAAGGAAGGCGCTACCGCGATCTGCCACGGTGCAACCGGTAAGGGGAACGACCAGATCCGTTTTGAGCTCGGTATCAAGGCTTTGGCTCCCGACCTTCGTATCATCGCCGCTTGGAGAGATCCGAAGTGGGATATGAATTCCCGTGAAGAGGAGATCGAATACTGCAGAAAGCATGGCATCGACCTTCCTTTCTCCGCTGACAATTCTTACAGCCGTGACCGTAACCTCTGGCATATCAGCCACGAAGGCTTGGAGCTTGAGGATCCCGCAAACGAGCCCAATTACGATCATCTTCTGGTACTCGGCGTATCTCCCGAGAAGGCACCGGAAGAAGGCGAATATGTGACCATGACCTTCGAGAAGGGTGTTCCCACATCCGTAAACGGCAAGAAGATGAAGGTTTCCGATATCATCAAGGAATTGAACGTCCTTGGCGGAAAGCACGGCATCGGTATCGTGGATATCGTTGAGAACCGCGTAGTCGGCATGAAGAGCCGCGGCGTATACGAGACACCCGGCGGAACCATTCTTTACGAAGCTCATCAGCAGCTTGAGGAGTTGGTTTTGGATCGTGAGACCACGACCACAAAGTTAGACATGGGTAACAAGTTTGCGCAGATCGTTTACGAAGGAAAGTGGTTCACACCGCTTCGCGAGGCTGTTCAGGCATTCATCGAGAGCACACAGCAGTATGTGACCGGTGAAGTAAAGTTCAAGCTCTACAAGGGTAACATCATCAAGGCCGGCACGACCAGCCCGTATTCCTTGTACAACGAGAGCATCGCAAGCTTTACGACCGGTGATCTTTACGATCATCACGACGCAGAAGGCTTTATCAACCTCTTCGGTCTTTCCAGCAAGGTTCGCGCTATGAAGAAGGCCGAAATCGAAGGGAAATAAAACATGAATGTAGCAGGGGCATTGATCGCTTATCTCGGTGCCATCAATCTCGCGGGATTGATCTTTATGGCCATCGATAAATATAAGGCAAAAAAACAGACCTTCCGGATCCCGGAAGCGACTCTGTTTACCCTTGCTGTTTTTGGAGGCAGTATCGGTTCGATCCTCGGCATGCTGATCTTTCGCCACAAGATCCGGAAGTGGTATTTCAAATTCGGCATGCCCCTGATCCTACTGATACAGCTCATCCTTGTCTATCTCATCTATCGATCTCCGATGCAGATCATCTGGAAGTAGCAAACGCAGGATCCGGCAGGAACACGTAAACCGCCGGAACGGATCGCCGGAATCGTATCATCCGGTAAAAATAGGGGAAAACTATGTATATTGCAGTCGTAGCAGACAATATTGCAGACAGAAAACAAATGGAACGACTTCTCGGACGCGCCAACGACGCCGTCAGCGCGGATACGGGAACGCTTTATGTGGACAGTTACGGTGACATGCAAAGTGCGCTTCGCACACCCATGCGCTACGAACTGTTCTTTTTAGATTTCACCACTCCCGAGAACGATCCCAAGGAATTCATCTCACAGCTCCAAACGCTCGGCGCTCCCGGACGTATCGTTGTCTGTCAGCCGGACGATGTCCCGTTTTCTTACGAAGACACCATCAATGGCATCTACACGATCCGAAAACCCATCTTGGTCGCACCGCTGCACCAGACCATCAAGGATGCGCACAAAGCACAGATGGAAGCCATCGTTCCCACGATCGAAGTGCGCAGCGATTCCGAGACCTATTACGTTCCCTTGGAAAAGATCGTCTATGCGACGAGCAAAGATTCCACGATCTACATCCACTTAAAGGACGGCAGCACCTTATCCATGTTCGGCACCATCGAAAACTTCATGATCTGGGTCGAGAAGCACAAGGAATTCGTCCTCATAAAAAAGGACACGGTCGTAAATACCAACCATGTCCTGTCGCATGACAAACGCGAATACCGCCTTTCCAACGGAGAAAGCATCTCCCTTCCGCGGTTTCCGTTCTTTCAGTCTTAAATTCTCATCTAGCAAACCATGATCACGCCGCCGTCATTGGCATACATGCTGCTGACGCCGTCCGTATCGAGCACCACGATCTTACTGAACAGCTCTGTCTTTTTCATGATATCCGCAACCATAGCCGCACGCTTGGGCGCATTGCAATGCGAGATCATAAGGATACGTCCCGGCAGATCCTGCTTCACCTTTATCATTTCCTCGCACATCGCGATCAAGGCTTTCTTTATCCCGATCTTCTGTCCCGCCTGATAGATCACGCCCTTCTTATCTCCGCCCATGATCGGCTTGATATTCAGCGTCGATGCGATAAAGGCTTTGATGTTCGACAGACGACCGTTCTTTCTCAAGGTATCTAAGTTGTCCAGGACAAAGAAGGTGTTCATCTCCGACCGATATGTCTCGGCCTCCTCCACCACTTCGGCAAATGTCTTGCCCGCCTGCTTTGCTTCATAGATGCGCATGGCGATCAAGGTCTCACCGACGGACGCGGAACAGGAATCAAACACGTGGATCTTTGCATCCGGATGATCCTCATAATAAATGTCCACCGCGGTTCTTGCGGCATTGTAGCTTCCGCTCAAATTTCCGGAAAGCGTTACGATATAAACCTCATCACAGCCCTCGAAATGACGGATGTATTTCTCGGGGGAAGGGCACGCACTCTTCGGGCACTCTTCGCTCTCGGCCACCTTCTTTAAGAACACGGCCTGATCAAAGGTCTCATCATCGGTCTGATGCCAGTCTCCCACGGATAACTCCAGCGGAGCATGCACAAACACGGGATTCTCTTTCATTTTTTCGGTAAATTCGCCACAGCTGTCTACAATGATCTTATACATAAGTACCTCTTTAATCTTGCCACACTCGATGTAGTTTTAATTACTACTTATCATAACACACAAATCTCACTTTGCAAACCCCGAACAGACCGAAACTTCGCCGGAACACACCGAACGGATTGAAACTTCGCCGGAACACACCGAACGGGCCGAAACTTCGCCGGAACACACCGAACGGATTGAAACTTCGCCGGAACGCACCGAACGGATTGAAACTTCGATATACGCTATGGTATGATAGGAAACGGAAAGGAACTGAAATGGTAGCGTTAGAAATCAAGAATGTAAAAGAATTTATGAATCAGCTTTTGGTCAACGAGGCCTTCGACAGCTTCTCTTTGGAGGAAGCCACCATCGTTACCGCAAACACCTTTAAGATTGACGGAAGAAATGTGCCCGCTTATTTCGAGGGAACCGACCTGTCCGGCAATCCTCTTACGTTGCCCGGCGAATTCGCTTCCTGGAAGGAACTTAAGCCCTTCTGTCTTACGCTGATCCGCGGAAAGCGTTCTCCGGTTTCTTTTCGCATTACCTTACATGCGGGAGACCGCTATCTTACCCGGTTAAAGAACGAGCATCCCGGCCGGGCAGCCGACGATCTTCGTCACGTCATTGTCAATATCCGCTACGAAGCAGGCAGCTTGCGGTGTATCACAGGCGCAAGTTACTCTACTTTCGTCACGGATAAATCTTTGGAAAATACCTGGGACACGGATTTTATTTCTTCCATGACCTCCCTCGGTATTCGCTTCGAATTACTTTAAGTAAGCAATTACTTCCACTTCGCAAAGAACGTTTCTCGGAAGTGTCTTTACGGCTACACAGCTTCTTGCCGGCTCCGTACCTTTGAAATATTCTGCATATATCATGTTGAAAGCGGCAAAGTCATCCATATCCGCCAAAAAGCAGGTGGTCTTTACGACTGCGGAATAATCCACGCCTGCCTCTTTTAAGAGTGCGCCTACATTCTCAAGCGCCTGCTTTGCCTGCACCTTGATATCGCCCTGCGCGATCTCACCGGTCTCCGGAATGATCGGGATCTGTCCGGATGCATAAAGAAAATCTCCGGCGATGATCCCCTGCGAATAGGGGCCGATGGCTGCCGGTGCCTTATCGGTACTGATGTTTTTGATCATGATTATCTCCTCCTCAATGGTTTATTCATCAAAGCCGACGGTGACATAGAATCCGCGTTCGTTGGACTCCACCTTCAATACCTTTCCTTCGCGAACGGTAAGCCGCTCACGAAACGGTATATTCGGCGACATCGCCAGGCTTGGATCGATCGTATAATAATAACTGCTCGGAAGCTCTCCTTCCGTGACGGTAATGTCATCTCCCTCATGAAGCAGATCTTCCCGCTCCATCTTAAATATCATTTCTCTCATATGTAGCACTCTTTTCTATCGTATATTTATCGTCTTCTCCCCTGATTGCTTCTGACCGCTTCCTTTGCGATCTGTTCCGCTGCAAGCTTTGCCGCCTGCTTTTGCTCATCCAGCATTTCCCGCTGTCTGGGGAGATCCTCTTCTTCCAGCATCTTGGTAAAGACATCCACGATGTAAGGATCGAACTGCGTCCCGGCGCATCTGCGAAGCTCCGCGATCGCCTTTTCTTCCGGCATGGCCTGATGGTACGGTCTGTTATTGACCATAACGTCATGGGAATCCACACAGCTGATGATACGCGCGAGGAGCGGGATCTCTTCGCCCTTGTAGCCGTTCGGATAACCGGTTCCGTCCCATTTCTCATGGTGACAAAGAATGCCTTCCGCAATATCCCTAAGCTCCGGAGATGACATCGCAATACGATATCCCTTTACGGTATGCTGCTGCATGATCTTAAACTCTTCGTCATTCAAGCGACTCTTCTTTGTCAGGATATGCTGCGGGATCGCAACCTTACCGATATCATGAAGGGTAGCAAGAAGTTCGAGCCTGCTGATATCCGCATCCGAAAGTCCCAGTCGCTGTCCGAGTCTTGCACTCATCACGCGGGTACGTTCCACATGCTCCTCTGTCTCGTAATCCGTCTCGCTCAAGGTCTGTCGCAAGGATCCGAGAAGCGAGGAGCTGGCACTGTTGTCACGCAGCATCTTCTTGTTCTGCATGCTGGCCCTCGCATCGGTTAAGACATGGTCCATGGTGACATCATCACGTTCTTTGACCGCGATGCCGAACTCCATATGGATGTCGAGTTCCTCGCCAAAGAACGCTTCCGTCTCGGCCTTGATCCGCTCAAAGATCGCCGCGGCATCCTCGTAGGGCGTATTCTCCATGACCGCTACGATATCGCCGTTGTCGATCATGGCCACAAAGGTCTGATCCGGAACATTCTCTTTCACAAAATAGCTGACGCGCTGCATGATCATATCGCCGTAGGCATTGCCCTGGCTTTCGTTGATCGCACGCAGGCCGTTGATATTGCAGATTCCCAGCGCCGTAGGCCAATACCTTCTGTCCGACCATTGCGGCATCTGTGTCATAAAAGATTGTTTGTTGTAAAGACCGGTCACCGGATCGTAAAGCGTGGACTGCTCCAGTTCGAAATACGTCTGCATCTCCGACGTGATGTTATGGAACACGAAGATCTTTGCGATCACGCGCTTTTTCTCATCGCGCATGATACGGTATTTGCACCGGTATACCCGTGTCTCGTTCGGGAATACGATACTCCACTCAAAATCCTGATCCTTTTCGTTGTTGCGAAAGCCCTTGAAATTCCCCTGCAGCACGAAATCCTCGATGCGCAGTCTCGTGATGGAAAAGAAGGTATCGGGCATCAGCTTTTGGATCGCGGGGCTGTAGTCGGCAAGCCACCCTTCATAGTCAAACAATACGATCGGCTCACTCAAAAACTCCAATATCATCTTACGGGTAATGTCCATCGTCACCCGCGGCAGATACCGGAAGGTGTTGTAATACATAATGACACCCATGACACAATATAACATGGGAGAAAGGTCTACCGGGAGCTTCGCCGCAGACAACAGTGCGACCACTTTCAGAAGTACCGCCAACAGACTGGTCGCGATCAGCATCCCGTATCTGCGCCAGTACATTTTGGGTGTCTCGCCGCACTTTACGACAAGCAGGATCACCACGATCGCAATGATCAAAAACATCAGTCCGGCATGATACATATATCCGGAGTTGGGTACGATCTGCAAGATCTCACTCGTGCCGACCATGACACTCGAGGTATCAAACGAATACTTGTAGACCGGATTCACGACCATCAGTACCACGTCAACCGCCGCAAACACCCAAAGGACGATACTGATGAAACGGGGCACCTTCTTTTGCCAGCCGATCAGTTCGACCGTGTACTCGTAAAAGAAGACCATCATCACATCCGCCATGATACAGGTCAAGCTCAAAGCAATGGTCTTGACAAGGATCGGCATTTCCAGAATGTCAAAGGAATAAAAAATAACCAGCAAAAAGGCGGCAAGCATTACCTTGCCCAGCCTTTTGCCGATTACATCTCTTTTTTCATATGCCTTTAATATGACAAGTGCTACAATGAGCGCCACCAAAAAGTAGAGTACCGCGATAATATCCTGTATTCCGATATCAAACATGGTGCTCCTCCTTCCGATGTATTATTGCGCGTTCTTTAAATCCTGCGCTTTCTCACTGAGCATATCGACGATGCCCGTCACATTCTGAACAACCGCGTTGTTCTTTTCACTGATCGTATAGGTCTCGGCCGCATGTGCGGAAACCTCTTCGGTGATCGCGGAGATATTCTGAATGCTCTCTACGATCTCACTGTTTGCCGCTGCCAAAAGCTGCACGATCCGATTGAGCTGATCGGAACTCTCATTGATGGAAACGGTCTTCTTCTCGATAAGTTCAAAGCCGGCAACGGCTGCCTGTGCATCCTCTGCCTGTCGATCGTTTGCTTCCACAAGGTTCTCAACGGCATCCACAACGGCCTTTAAGCTGTTGACGATACTGTCGATAAGTCCCGTGATATTGCCTGTCGCAGACTGTGTCTGCGATGCAAGTCCGCCGATCTCTGTCGCAACAACGGCGAAACCGCGTCCTGCCTCTCCGGCACGGGCTGCTTCGATGCTTGCATTCAACGCAAGAAGGGAGGTCTGATCCGCCACTTCGTTGATCATCTCTACGATGGAATGCATCTGATTGGTGTTCTCTTCGAGCTGATGCAATTCCTCCACCACCTGCTTTCCGCTGGCTTCGGAGATCTGAACCTGATGGATGAGTTCCTGCATATTACGATTGCCGTCTGTGATGGCACTCTTTGCTTCCTGTACATTATCACTGATCGCACCTGCCGCAGCTTCCACTTCGGAAACTCTCGCCTGGATCGTTTCCGTCTGGGCCAGCTGTCCCTGCACGGTTTCTGCGGTATCCGTACTTCCGGTACTTACTTCATCCATTGCCGTAAGGGTATGCTGCACGCTCTCACCGAGTGCATCCATCTCATTCTGCACGCGGAAGATGCCGTCTGCGATATCATCGGAAAGGGAAACGATCGTCTGAAGGAGATTATCCGTATGTATCTTCTCCTCTTCGATCACATCCATCTTAATCTTGTTGCTGCGATCCTCTGCTCTGTTTGCCACGATCGCATAAGCACCGACAAAGATAATGATCAATACCTGGATCTCACCGGTTGCCGTATTGTAATCCGGCACGGTCTTGATCTGATACACGACCGAAATGATATTCATGATCGTGGCACCGATCGTTGCCCCCATACTTACGGATACGGAATTGTATACCGACAATATCATCATCATCGGCATGACATAAACGAAGGTTAAGACATTTGTCGTCGTAAACAACACAAATCCGTACATGATGGCATATCCTGCGATCACCGCCGTACGGAACCACCGATTATCCGGTTTCGCACGATACATTATGCTCAAAACAATGAGCGGGACCACGATGGTAGCTGCCGTCTGCAGGAAGTACGTAATGGTTCTCGTCCCCTTTACGACTTCCAGGCCGTATGCCAAAAAGATAACGGATTCGATAATGATCATACAAATCAATACCAAATAGTTATTGTTTGCTGCCTCGCTGCGTTTCTGTTTCATAAGACACCTCCTGAGAAAAAATGTTCGTAAAATGATTAGACATTGTGAGGATCCTTGATACTGCTCAGGATGGCCTCGGTAGCATTTTCTTCTTCGATCTGGATAATATCCGCAACCAACTGCTTTTCCTCGGGTGTGCTGAGTGCACGATTCTGCTGTTGCTTATATTCCCTCACGATTTCTTTGATCTTTTCCTGTTCAATGATCTTAAGGTATTCCGGATCTTCTTTGATGAATTTATCCTGCGCACTCTTGTACTCGGAACTCTTCTTATACTGATCCACCACTCTTAAGACTTCCAGATGATCATCATCATAAACCCGCTCAGAAGCCAAAGGCTGCGAGATGTTATGCTCCTTTTCCTTGCTCATCTTGTTATAGATCTCTTCGATCTTGGGACGGGCCGCACCGTGCATCTTGTAATTGCGCACCGCCTCGATGACCTTGGTATATTCCTCTTCCGGAGCATTCTTCCATGCATCGGATTTATAGATCGCATTATAAAGTTCGTCCATGCTCTGCCATCTGTCTTCGTTGTGGATCTCAAGACCTTTCATAATGGCCTTTTCGATCTCGGGCTGGATCTGAATGCCGTAAGCACTCGGTTTGTATAACGTCTCGCCGAATAAACGATCCGTTACATCCAACGGCTTCGTACCCGTAATACAACGATAGATGGTCGCGCACAGCGCATAAATATCCGTCCAGGGCCCCTGATTTCCTTTGGTCCTCAGCTGCTCCGGCGGAGTGTAACCGGACTTTTTAAAGACGGAGATCGTCTTTTCGTCATCCGAACTCGTCCGCGCCGTACCGAAATCAATGAGGTAGACACGGTTGCTCTCGTTCGCGATCATGATATTGTCCGGACTGATATCCCTGTGAATAAAGCCGCTGTCATGGATCTCCTTTAAGGCGATCATGATCGGCTCAATGATCTTGAGGGTTTCCTCTACGGTGATCTTGCCTCCGGAATAATCCAGAAGGGAACGCATCGTCACGCCTTCGATGTAGTTCATGACCAGATAGGCCGTGCCGTTGTCCTTAAAGAAATCCAGGACGCTGACGACCGCCGGCGTATTGCGGAACTTTGCCAGACGCTTTGCCTCACCGAGGAATTTATCTCTCTGCTTGATAAAGAAGGTCTCTGCATCGCCTTCGTTCGGGATCACCTGTGTACCGCCTCTGTCACGACTTGCAAAATTGCGCGGAAAGAACTCCTTGATCGCCACCTGGGCATCAAGGTTAATGTCATAACCGATGTAGGTAATTCCGAATCCGCCCTCGCCGAGGACTTTCCCCATCAAATATTTATCTCTTAAGAAGCTGCCGACCGGAAGATAACGTTCGCTTAACTTGATGTCTTTAAACATCTTACCGCAGACTTTGCAGACGCCCTCATCGTCTACTTCTCCCCTCATGCAGTTAAAACAAATCTTGCTTATATCCATAGCAACCCAGTCTCCCTAATAATACAGTTTATTATACCACAGTTTCTCGATTTTGACACAAAAGAAACGAAAATCTCTGTCAAATAAAAAAGTCTCCGCCAAAACCGACGAAGACTTTCCGAAAATCCCTCAAAACAGACCCATTTCGGGAGTGAAACTCGTTCTTTTTCCGGGTATCAGATCCGTATAACGCGGGATACGCTCTTGTCCACCAAAATGGCAAGCGCGATCTTTACCACTTCCGGTAACAAAAACGGGATCACACAATATGCCAGAGCCGTGGGAAGGTCGTAGGAACCCAGGATCATAAACCATACCGTTCCGAATACATAGCAGACAGCCAGTCCCAGTACGGCTGCGATGATCTCAACATAGATCTTCTTTCCGAACTTTGCCGTGATCGCACCCGTGATCAACGCCGTAAAAATAAAGCCCACGATATAACCGCCGGTCGGTCCCGCAAGCTTGCCGAGTCCGCCCGTAAAGCCCGCAAATACCGGAACTCCGACAAGTCCCAGGAGAATATACACGATCACCGCAACCGTACCGCGCGCAAATCCCAGCATCAATACCGCACAGACGACAGCGAAGGTCTGTAACGTAAACGGCACGGTCGTGGGAACACTGATCCAGGAACAGACCGCCATGATCGCCACGAACATACCGATATACACCATATCCAAAGTTTTCAGCCAAGGCTTCTTCTCTCCCGCTTCCGTGTTCTGCATTGTCTTTGTTTCATCCATTGTTTCTTCCTCTTTTCTTTTTCTTTGCCCATTCAAAGTAACATAGGAAAAACGGATTGTCAACCGTTAATTATCATTTGGTTGACAATCCGTTCCGTTCTTTGCGTTCTTTTTCCATATCGCGTGTTACTGTTTGTGGGCCACGCTTCGACATTTTATTTCATAACTACTGTTCTTCCGCCCATTTTCGCATATACTCCCGTACAATGGGGAATGGCGCCACACCGAGGCTGATCAGTTTCTTATGATATTCCCGGATATCGAAGTCCTTATCCATCGTATTGTTCACGGCATTTCGAAGATCCAGAAACTCCAGATACCCGATGAAATAGTTTAAGTATTCGCCGGGCATATCCACGACCACTTCAAAGATCGCATCCGCCGTCTCGGCATCCCCGCCGCCGATCTCAGTTAAGTAATCTGCCAGATCCTCTCTGGTCCAACCATAGTAGTTAACGCGCAGATCCGCATAGGCGGAAACGGCCAGAGAATACTCGTTATCGTACTGAAGCAACAATGCCAGATTCTCCTGCATGCCGCTTAAGCGGTACATCGTATTCTCCGCATAGGTAGCCCACCCTTCGGTATAGCCCTTGAATCCCACGAGCTGCCGCACGGGAAGATGCTCATTTCCCACATCCGATACCATCTGATACAGATGCCCCGGATACCCCTCATGCGCGAGGGTGATATAGAGTTCCGACCGATCGTCGTACTTCGGATTGATGTAGATCGTATTGTTTTCGGTATCGTCGATCGCAGGCGATAAGTAAAACGCAGGATTTAAATGTTCCTGCATGGACGGCTCCACCGTCTTGATCTCGTACGTAACATTCGGCGGTGCGGGAAAGACTGCCGCGGATCTTGCGATCAGATCCTCCATGATGGCCTCCGGCTCCGTTTCCGGAAACTCCGGCGTTTCATATTGATCAAAGAGAGACGGATCGTTTTGCAGGATCTTGGAAATATTCATAAACCGGTTGTCGATGAATTTCTCCGTCTGTTCCGTCAAAACTTCCGGACTCTTGTCCGTTCCCACATTCGAGCGCAGGAGATATTCGTAATACTCCCTGCCATGCTCCAGATAATACATCCCCTTATCGTTTTGGCCCGTGCCTTTTAAAGCCCCCATCTCTTTGATCAGCATCTCATACGCCGGGATCACATCGTTCATGACACATGCGCGATTTTCCTCGATATAGGCTTCCTTTTCCTGCTCCGTAAGGAAATCCGCCTTCTCCATCCGCTCTTCAAAGGTAGTGAGCAGGTAGTTTTCTTCCGGAACCTCGATGAAATCCTCACAGGATTCCAGAATGCCATCCAGGAGGAAATCAGCCATAAACAGGCCTTCTTCGCTCTTCTTCTTTTCATATTCCACAATCTCTTTAAAGCTCTCATCCATCAGTGAAAGGATCTTTAGATAATCCTCCACATCTCGCTCGGACCGAAAGATATACTCCGCAAGCAGGATCGGCAGTTCCACCTGATACCCGCCGTATGCGGATAACGGCTCATAATAATAGATCATATCCTCCGCCGAAAGCTCCGTTTCCACGAAATCCTCCAGGATATCATAGGTGAGCTTCTCCTCTTCATCGAGGCTCTCATAGTCAAACTCGGCCAGGTCCGCCTTCAGGATCCGCAGATCGTCAAACGATTCCGCCATTGCCTCCGGTGTAAGGTCGCCGAGCGTAACCTCATAATCCGTGATCCCGTAGTTCTCCGGGTGGGCCAGGGTATAATGCAGATTGATCGTGTTCTTTACGATCTCCTTGCGAAAGTACGCATCCGTATATTCCCGAAAAGTCTGATCACCGACGCGCTCTGCGGCTGCGGAAGGCTCAAATTCATTTTCGATCTCCTCCGCCATCTGATCCAGATCCTGACTTCCCTCTTCCATGTCTGTTGCGATATCGTCCGCCAGATTGCCCGTGGCGTTCCCCGCGGCACATCCTGTAAAAAGAAGGTTCACCGCCAGCATCAGCGCCGTTATTTTCATGTACACATTCTTTTTATGATCCAAGGTCTTCTCCTTTT
>JAILOQ010000082.1 GCA_024690725.1 Lachnospiraceae bacterium | reverse complement strand
GATGAGGATGGCTTGAAATATTGGACCAAGCAGATCGAGGATGAAGGAAAGACGGTTGCGGATCTGATCCGCGGTGTGATCGGTTCTGCTGAGTTTGAGGCAAAGAAATTATCCGACGGAGATTACGTGGATACATTATATAAGGTATGCTGCAACAGAGCATCGGATGCGGAAGGAAAGAAATACTGGACGGATAAGCTCGGTGCCGGCACAGATCGCGATGCGGTACTGGAGAGTTTCTTGAATTCCCAGGAATATGCGGATGTATGTGCAAACAGTAACGTAAATTCGGGTACATCCACTCCTTCCAAGACTCCTTCAAGAGCAACCCTTTCATTTGTGGAGCGTCTGTATAAGAAGTGTCTGGGAAGATCTTCCGAATCCGACGGAAAGGATTACTGGGCAGGGAACATCACTTCCAAGAAGGTATCCGGATCTGCGGTTGCAAGAGGTTTCTTCTTCAGTGCCGAGTATACCGCAAAGAACCGTACGAACGAAGAATTCGTAACAGATCTGTATGCATCCATTTTCGGAAGAGAAGCCGACAGTGAAGGCTATCAGTATTGGTTGAATAAGTTAAAGAACGGCACGAGCCGCGAAGAAGTATTCAACGGTTTCGCAAATTCCAAAGAATGGGATGGTATGTGCAATAAATACGGAATCACAAAATGATCCCGTCCCCCGGGGAAATACACCCCTGATTTCGTATTGAAAAAGACCGGTCACGAAGGTGATCGGTCTTTTTATGCTCATATAAACGAACCTGTCTTAAGAGGAGGCCTGTTCGGCATCCCGGTATACAGTTGACATAATATCATAAAATGGTTTACATAACGAAACTATATCAAAAGCTTCGGGAAGCAAAAGCCCTACATGCTCAATGTCTGCAACGATCTTTTTTTGCAGGTTTTCGTCCTTCATCGGGAGCATCCCGAAGATCGTGGCGGAATACGCACCGGTGTGGCAGGTCTTAAGGTAACACTTGGTAAAGTGTGTCCATTCGGCGTTTCTTAAAGAAAGCGGAATGGCCGGATCTGCATTCAGAATGCCAAGGGTATGGTAGTACTCGTCCACGTCACGCTTCACCGCCTTGCGTGTCAAAAAGTTCGGCTTTGCATCCGTCATTTTCAGCATCAGAAAGGCTTCCATATAGTGGTCAATGGGTTTCTTTGTCCCGGTGGTCGTGTAGCGCTCGTAAAAGAGTGTTCGGCGCAGTGATTCTTCCTCGGCATCGGGGTGTTTTTCGATATAGGCGAGAAGATAGGCTTCTCTGGTTTTTGCATCCTCGGTTTCGTAAAAGAACCGGGGCCAATCGGTAAAGTGTTCTTCTTTGATTTCCATGTTCGTTCCTGTCATGCTGCCTTTCGAAGGGAATTGTATCATCTAAGTTATTATAAATTATTGTACGTAAAATCACAAATAGGTATACACTTTTCTTTTCTCTGTGTTAGAATGATGTCAGGGCACGTCGGCAGTTGTTTCAGGGAGGCAGCGATGAGTCACGAAAAGTATAATCTGGCTTTGCGGGAGTTAAAGAATGATGAGGCCGTAAAGCGTATGCAGGAGTTTAAGCAGCACGGATCCAGTAACACTTATCTGCATTCGGTACATGTGGCGGAAACGGCTAAGAAGCTCGCGGATCGGTTTCATGTGGATGTGCATGAGCGGGATCTGGCCAGAGGTGCAATGCTGCATGATTTCTTTCTTTATAATTTTCACGAGCAGCATGAGGCGACCGGTTTGAAGGCGTGGCATCATCTGCACAATCACCCGAGTATCTCCTTGGTCAATGCAGACAGACTGTTTCATTTGACGGAGATTGAAAAGGACATCATCCACAGTCATATGTGGCCCTTGAATATCAGACGGGTGCCGAAATACAAGGAAAGTGTTTTGGTGAATCTGGCAGATAAGTATTGTTCGTTTATGGAGTTTGTACAGCATTACACAAATCTTCCGATCTACGAGACAAAGTAAACATAAAATTATTTATGTAAACCAATGACGGTAGGTATAAGGCATCCTTATAGCTATCGTCTTTTTTGAGGAGAAGAGCGATGAGTGATATCAAAGAAAGTGCATTGGATCTGATCGGCAAGACGCCGCTTATGCGGGCATCGAGATATGCCAAAAACGCAGGCGCGGGTCCGGCCGAGATTCTGGTAAAACTGGAGTATTTAAATCCCGCAGGTTCCGTGAAGGACCGTGTGGCCCTGGCCATGATCGAAGATGCGGAAAAGAAAGGCGAATTGAAACCCGGTGCTACCATTATAGAGCCTACCAGTGGGAATACCGGCATCGGCTTGGCTTCGGTAGCGGTGGCTAAGGGTTATCGGGCGATCTTGACATTGCCCGATACCATGAGCGCCGAGCGAAGGACGTTACTTACCGCCTACGGTGCTGAGCTTGTTTTGACGGAAGGGGCAAAGGGCATGCAGGGTGCGGTGGATAAGGCAGAACAACTGCGTGATGAGATTCCGGGGGCCGTAATCCTGGGGCAGTTCGATAATCCCGCAAATCCCGCGGTCCATGCAAAGACAACGGGCCCGGAGATATGGAAGCAGACCGATGGGAAGGTCGATATTTTTGTAGCGGGTGTCGGAACCGGCGGAACGGCGAGCGGCGTCAGCGCATACTTAAAGGAGAAAAACCCCAAGGTACAGATCGTGGCGATCGAGCCTGCGACAAGCCCTCTGCTTTCAAAGGGAGTGGCCGGACCGCATGAGATTCAGGGGATCGGTGCCAATTTCGTGCCGAAGACGATGCATACCGAACTCTTTGATGAGGTGTTGCCGATCGAAAACGAGGATGCGTATACGGAAGGCAGACGTTTTGCAAGGACAGAAGGCATTCTTGTGGGCATCTCATCCGGTGCGGCGTTACAAGGAGCAAAGATCCTGTCCTTGCGTCCGGAGAATGAGGGAAAGACGATCGTTGCACTCTTGCCGGATTCCGGAGACAGATATTTATCCACCCCGTTATTTAACGCAGTCGGAGAAAGCTCGGACTGAGTCTTGACTATTGAGAAAGAATGATCATGGAAGAACAATACCAACGGACCGCGATGCTTTTGGGAGAAGCAGCGGTAGAAACCTTAAAACAGAAGAAAGTTGCGGTCTTTGGCATCGGCGGAGTCGGCGGACACGCGGCGGAAGCGCTGGCCAGAGCCGGCATCGGTGCCATGGAGCTGATCGATCACGATACGGTCGAGGCATCCAACATAAACCGCCAGCTGGTTGCCGCGGGCAGTACGATCGGAGCAAAGAAAACATCTGTTATGGCCGCGAGAATACGGGATATCAACTCAAATGCCACAGTGACGGAACGACCGTTATTTTACCTGCCGGAGACGGCGGATCAATTTGATTTTACAACATACGACTATGTCGTGGATGCGGTCGACACGGTGACGGCAAAGATTTCCATCATCGAGCGGGCGAAGCAAGCCGGCGTTCCCGTGATCTCTGCGATGGGAGCCGGCAATAAGCTGGATCCCACGGCGTTTCGCGTGGCAGACATATATGAGACTTCCGTCTGTCCTCTGGCAAAGGTGATGCGCAGGGAGTTAAAGCAGCGTGGCATCAAGGATGTGAAGGTCGTCTATTCCACGGAAGAAGCGATAAAGACCGGTTCTTCGACGCCGGGTTCCGTTTCGTTCGTGCCTCCCGTGATGGGGCTCATCATGGCCGGAGAAGTGATCAAAGACCTGGTAAAAGAAGGATAGAGGACATGTTCTCGTTTCGGGCACATTTCTTTGACCGGGAATTGGAGATGGGACAGATGTTAACGTATGTTCTTTTGATCCTTTTTGTGAGTTTGATCGTTCAGACGGTCCTTTACGCAAAAACATATAAGAAAAAGTAAGTTTGATTTGATGATACCACTAAGACAAGGTATAATTATTACATATATGTTTTACCGTAAAAGGGGCAGCAAAATATATGGACAAAATGAGACTCTTAGTGGCGTTGCACTATATCAGAACATGTTTCAGATGGGGGCTTTTTTCCGTGATCACCGGTCTGCTTTGCGGGTGTCTCGGCGGGGCCTTTTGTCTGTTCATCCAATGGTCCAATGAGATCCGTGCGGATCATACGTGGCTTTTGTTTTTACTTCCCGTCGCGGGACTTTTGATCGTGCGTCTGTATCGGATGTTCGGCATCGAGGAGGATCGCGGTGCGGACCTGATCTTTGACTCCGTAAGGACCACGGAAGACATTCCTTTTCAAGTGATCATCGTAAGCTTCTTATCCACGATATTTACGCATCTGTTCGGCGGATCGGCCGGAAGAGTCGGTGTGGCCATGCAGATGGGCGGCGGTATTTCGGCACTTCTTAGCAGACGCGTGGGCTTAAGCGATAAGGACCGCAGTTTGTTTGTCATGTGCGGTATGGCCGGGCTCATCACGGCGTTGTTCGGCACACCGCTAATGGCGACGTTCCTTGCGATGGAGGTGGTAAGCCTCGGCGTGATCTACTATGCGGCGCTGTTACCGTGTCTTGTCACATCGCTGACCACATATTTTGTTACCCGTTTTTTGGGACTTGCTCCGATGCAGTTTACCATTCATGAATTGCCGAAGCTCAATGGTGTTTCTTTCATGAAGGTTGCTGTTTTGGGCGTTGCCTGTGCCGTGGTCAGTATGCTGTTTTGCGGCTTCATGATGTTCGTGAGTTCCACCTTGAAAAAGAAGGTGCCAAACCAGTACGTTCGGGTATTGATCGGTTCCGGGCTGATCATTCTTTTGACACTTCTCGTTGGGAATCAGACCTATAACGGATCGAGTGCGGCGCTCTTGGAACAGGCGATCGTCTACGGCGAAGCCCATCCATGGGACTTTCTTCTGAAACTGATCTTTACGGGTATCACCTTGCAGTCCGGCTATAAGGGCGGCGGTGTGTATCCCGCGCTCATCATCGGAGCCACCTTTGGCTGCTGGTTTGGGCCGCTGATCGGCATGGATGCTTCTTTGGCTGCGGGGATCGGCATGGTCGCTGTCTTTTGCGGATCCGTAAACTGTCCGATCGCAAGTATCTTGTTTGCGGCCGAAGTATTCGGATCGGATCATTTGCTGTTGTTTGCGATCGCAGCGGCGATCAGCTTTGTGTTCAGCGGGTATCTTACGATCTTCCCCGGACAGGAATTCATTTATTCGAAGCTTCGTATGGAATATAAGAATTCGGGGTTAAGAGAAGATGAGTGAGATCGCAAAATACCGGAAACGATAAAAGGAGAAATAGCGTAAGCTTCAAATGGAAAGGGCTGCCCTCAGGCAGCCCTTTTTGTGTAATGAAAGATGCTCTTACGCAAGAAAACTAAAATCAACTTAAAAGAACGTGAAAATATATGTTTCTGTTCTTTTGCCCGAAAGAATGGTACAATATTGGGAAGAAATAAACGTGAGACGGATACGAAAATGGATGCGGAACGCAGTATTGTAAAAAAATTTCGAAAAGAGATTTGGCGTCCCTTTACGCGGGCGATCAATGAATACGAATTGATCCGGGACGGGGACAAGATCGCCGTGTGTATTTCCGGCGGTAAGGATTCCATGCTGATGGCGAAGCTCTTTCAGGAGCTTGCGCGGCACGGGAAAAAGAACTTTGACGTCGTCTTTTTGGTGATGAATCCCGGATATAACGAAGCCAATTACCGAAGGATCTTGGAAAATGCGGAGAAACTCGAAGTTCCGATCACGATCTTTACCTCGCAGATCTTTGATACGGTCGTCGATATTCCGAATTCGCCCTGTTATCTGTGCGCGAGAATGCGGCGCGGATATCTGTACAGTAAGGCGAAGGAGTTGGGCTGCAATAAGATCGCGCTGGGACATCATTTTGACGATGTGATCGAGACGATTTTGATGGGGATGCTTTACGGCGGGCAGATCCAGACGATGATGCCAAAGCTTCATAGCATTCATTTTGAAGGGATGGAGCTGATCAGGCCGTTATATCTGATCCGGGAGGCGGATATCATTCGGTGGTGCAATTACAATGACCTGCATTTTATCCGCTGTGCGTGCCGTTTTACCGAGGCGATCGAGCAAAGCGATAATGTCGGCGATGTGTCGAAGCGGGCCGAGATCAAGGAACTGATCCGTGAGCTTTCCACGCGCAGCCCGTTTATAGAAAAGAACATTTTCCGAAGTGTGGAGAATGTGAACTTAAATACCGTGGTGGCGTATAAACACAACGGCGTGCGCCACAGTTTCTTGGACGATTACGATGATTTTGTCTTTGCGCCGGAGGATGGCGGGAGTGCAGGAATATCGGACAGTTCCGTATCGGACGGTGATAGGAAAATGGACGGATCCGGATCGGAGGAATAGGAGAAGAATATGTTTAATCCACTTGCATTATTGGGAATCAAGAATACCTTGGAAGGGAATCACCCGAAGGCTGCGGCTTTTATCAAAGACGTTCTTTTGACAGGTGTGACCGAAGGAACGGTGATAGAAGTCAGCATGACCAGGCCCGGGGAAGAGCCGAAGACAACGAATCTGAAGGTAAAGCAGTCGGATCTGGATGCACTCAAGCAATTAAAGGACATCATCGGAAGCCAGACGCGGTAAGTTTTGATAGGTTTACATAACTAGAGGGTAAGACTATGGATATTCAAAAAGTATTGGGAGAATTGGATCAACTGTTTCGGGACGGAAAGATCGAAGAGGTTCTGCCGTTTTTGACGGAATCGCTGGCAAAGGCGGAAGACGAAAAGGATCAGGGAAGCAAGCTTTCCATCTTGAACGAGCTGATCGGTTTTACGAGAGAGGCCGGATTTTATGAGCTCTGTCGCGGATACGGACAGGAGGCCATAAAGGTGATAGAGGAGCAGGGCTGGACGGACAGCAGCGCGCATGCGACGACGCTTTTAAACATTGCGACGGGGCTTCGTGCGTCGGGAAAACTCGAGGATTCTTTGGATACCTTTGAGCATGTGGAGGAGATCTACAAAAAGTTCCTCGATGCAAACGATCCGCTCTATGCGAGCCTTTATAACAATAAGAGCTTGCTCTATCAGGAACTTTCGGAGTTTGGCAAGGCCTATGAGATGCAAAAAAAGGCCGAGGCGATCGTGTCGAAGGATAAGAGCCTTCGGTGGGAGGAAGCGGTGACGCACGCAAATCTCGCCAACACGCTTGTTTCTTTATATGAGAGAAAAGAGACGCTTTCCGATGTGGAAGACACGGTAAAAGAAGCGCAGAGGCACGCGAAGGCGGCAATGGATTACTTTGAAAAGAACAACGATCTCGATGCGCATTACGGTGCGGCCGTCGTTGCACTGGGCAGATCCTTGGAGCTTACGGGCGAGCCGGAGCAGGCAAAGGATTGCTATAAAACAGCGATGGATAAGGTGAAAGCGCTGTTTGGAGAGAACGATAAATACCTCAGGATCAAGGAGTATTACGACCATGTGTCGCAAAAACTCTTCGGGGAAGAAGTGCTCATGGAAGAGCAGGTCGAAAAGGAGATCAAGGAGGAGCGCAAGGGGGCTGTGGAGAAGGCCAATACCGGACTTGCGATCTCCAAGCGTTATTATGATATCTATCTGAATCGGATCTTTTCGGATGCCGATGTCATGGCATATTTGGATCAGATCGCCGTGGGGCTTGTGGGCTTCGGAAGCGACTGCTACGGGTATGACGATGCGGCGAGCAGGGACCATGACTGGGGCCCGGGCTTTTGTCTGTGGCTGACGGATGCCGCATATGAAGCGGTGGGCGAGAAGTTAGCTAAGGCTTACGAACAGCTTCCCGCCGAATTCGAAGGATATTCGCGCATGACGACGGATCAGGGGAAGATGCGCATCGGCGTGTTCCGTACGAGAGATTTCTATATTTCTTATATAGGCGAAAAGGCTTGGCAGGAGTTTCTTTTTACAGGAAGGATCACGGCGGAGACGATGCTGCAGATTCCGGAGTATAACCTTTCCGCGGTCGTGAATGGTGAGGTCTGGGCGGATCCGGCAGGTGAGTTTTCCAGACTTCGGAAGTATTTACAGCAGGGCTATCAGGGCAAGGCACTTTTGTTGAAGCTTTGCCAGGAAGCGGCGTCGTTCAGTCAGACCTTGCAATACAATTATGCGAGAATGCTCGATCGCGGAGACCGTGTGGCAGCAGGCTTTATGCTACATGACGGATTCAAGCATGCGCTGCATCTTGCCTATGCCTTGAACGGGAAGTTTGCGCCGCATGATAAGTGGCTCTTCCGCGGGGCGAAGGATCTGGCGTTTGTAACGGACGTGCCGCGGCTGATCGAGGAGATAAGAAAAGAGGATCTGGCGGGGAAGGACATTACCCTTTCCGTGGAGAAGCTTTCCGACGAACTTCTGACCGAGATGGAGCTGCAGGACTTCATCGGCAGCATTGAATGGTTGAATGAGGATATCGGCGATCTTTACATGGATCATTACACGCAGGAAATGTCGATCCGCGCACAGTACGTGGAGTTAGACAAGGCTAACCTGGTAAAAGAAATTGTGAAGGCGGAATGGCAGTCGTTTGATCAGGTCATTAACGAAGGCGGACGCGCAGGATGCCAGGATGACTGGCCGACCTTTTCCATTATGCGAAGCAGCCAGTACAATACCTGGACGGATGCGATGTTACTGCAGTATCTGACCGATTTTAAGGTGGCGCAGGCGCGCGGCAGAAATATGATCATGGAAAAGTACGGGCGCATGGAGGAAACCTCGAGCCCGGAGAAATGGGAAGAGATCAAGGATAAGTTCCCGCAGCTCAGCGAGGAAAAGAAGGCGATCATGGAGCAGATCATTGCGCTTCAGGTCGGCTGGATGGAGGCCTTTGCGGATGAATATCCGAACCTTGCGGCCAATGCCAGAAGGATCCACACCGAAGAGGATGCACCGTGGGATACGTCCTATGAGACCTACCTGCGCGGTGAGATCGCAACCTATTCCGACCGCATGTTAAAGCTGTATGCGCAGTTCATTGTGGGGCTTCAGAGCAAGGGGGAAAACCTCGCATATCAGATCATGACGGAAACCGTTCATATGTACGGCTATGCAGATCTGGATGCGGCGCAAAAGGACGGAAAAGA
>JAILOQ010000158.1 GCA_024690725.1 Lachnospiraceae bacterium | reverse complement strand
GGCGATATGAGCATAAACGACATCGGGACAAAGAAGGGGAAAGACGTCATGGCGACGTTGTTCAAGGATCGGTTAAAAGGAAAGAAGAGCGATACTTGATAAAGCGGTAAGGGAGTTACACATGCAAGTAGAGGAAAACACAAAAAAACGCATTTGGACGACGGTCATCACGGGGATTCTTGCGATCATCGTGTTTGGATTTGTAATACAGCAGAATCAGAATCGTTTGGTCATCTCCGACATCCGTCAGGAGATGAAAGAAAACATGGATTATATCGTTCGGGAATATACGGAGCTTACGGCTTCCGGTTCGGCTGTGCAGACCTCATATAAATGTATCATGATGGAGAACTTATACTTCTTGGAATATCTGAGTCGAAATGACCCGGATTTTGAACCGACCGATGAATATCTTGCCTCGATCGTTGAACGTATGGGTGTAGCCGATATCATGATCGTGGACCGGAAAGGACGGATCAAGGCTTCCGCTTCCGGTACGAACAATGCGCTTACGGACAGCGCCTTTGACGGACTGCGTACGACATTTGACGACGGATCCATCGGCGACGTTTCATTTCTTACTCCCAAGGATGCCTGGGATATCTTGCATTTGGGCGCACATGAGGAAGGTTCGAATCCGTACGAGCTTTATAATCTCTATTCGTATGCGTATTCTTCCCGCTATGAATTTGTGATAACGGAATACGCCGTACCGATCATGGATTTTGAAAGAAGACTGGATCCGTGGATGGGGATCTTGCGCAATATGACGATCGGAGCCAAGGGCTTTGCTTTTTGCTGGTCGGATACGACCAAGGAGCTCACCTATTATCCGGATGACGATATCCGATTTTTGGATGTTTCCGTTCTGGACATGGATTTCGGAAAGATCGCAGACGGTGCATACGGATGGAACAAGGTAAACGGAGAGCAGATGTATCTCTATACCGAACACGTGGAAGAAGCGGGCGTATGGATCGCCTGTGCGGTCCCGGAAGACGAACTGATCTCGTCAAGGCGCATCATCGCACTTGTCCTGTGGGGTGTGTTCGTTCTTTTTACAGCAGCGATCGTGTATTACGCGATCCTCTTACTTAAGCAAAAGCGTGTGCAGGTCCTGATGAATGTTACGGGATCGGGAGAGGCTAAGCCTTATATCAGCAGACAGCGGAGACTGGCGATGTTTACGGCGTTGTTGGTCGTTTTGTTCATATTGCTTTCTTTTTACATGCAGACACTCTATCCCATGTCGACCTGGGCGGAGGAGAGTGAACTGCAGCTAAGTAGCATCGAGGACCGCTTTGCGGAGAATTACGAAAATGCATCGGAATATGTGCGGGCGATCGAAGAAATGAAAAACTCGCAGATGAAGCTCATCGTATGGTACATGCAGACCCATGCGAAAGACGTGGATGATACGTTTTTGAATGATATGTGTTTGATCTTCAGTTTGAAGGATGCAACGTGGTTCAATGAACTGGGGACGGTAAAGACGACCTGTTCGGATCAGCTTTTCCGCTATCTGAACGTTAACGAGATGACGGCGGAGCTGGAGCAGATGACGACGGAGACGGAGCCGCAGGATGAGAATGTTTATGCCTGGATGGATGAGGGTGCGCGCTTCCTTACACCTATGTACAATGCGACCGGAAACCTGAGCGGGTACTTCTATGCGCGGTATTATTCCGATATCAGCAAGACTATACTTACCAATTGCAATAAGCGTTCGACCTTGCAGATGGTCCAGCCCGGCGAGGGCGGATTTATCTTCGCCGTGGATACGGAAACGGGGAATTTCATCTACTATCCGGATGCGGCGATCGCGGGAAGAAATGCGCTTGAGTTTGGTCTTACGGAAACGCAGCTGCGCGACAACTACCACGATTTCATTAACATCAATAACTCTACCTATTATGCGGCGACCAGGCTCATTGATACGGATCTGGTCTTTTACGTGATCTCAAATGCGAGCCTGTTTAGGCAGCGTATGCCACTGACGATCTACAATGCGATCTTCTGTATTCTGGCGATGTTTTTTGTGGGGCTTCCGCTTTACACCAGCAAGCAGAGCGTGGAAAAGGTGCTGCCTTCGAGCGAAGGGGAGCACACGGGACGCGAGGTTTCCGCGGAGTTTAAGGTCTATCACCTCTTAGGGTATTACCTGGCGGTCTTTGCCGTGTTCTTTGCGCTTTACAGCATTCTCCGTCAGACCGGTACGCGTGCGAGCGTCCTCGATTACGTGCTCGACGGAAACTGGGAGCGCGGTATGAATGTGTTTGCCTTAACGGCGGCGATCATCGTTGCCTGTGAGCTGGGAGCGATCTTGTTTGTGGCGCGGAAATTCGTCAATGCTTTAGCGGATGTTCTGCCGTTTCGCGGTGGCACGATCGTGCGTATGCTGACAAGCCTTGCGACGTATCTGGGTCTGTTTTACATTGCCTATCGGTGTCTGATCTGCTTCGGCATGAATCCCACGACCTTGATGACGAGTGCCGGGATCGTTTCGGTTGTCGTCGGTATCGGCGCGAACTCTTTGGTGGGCGATTTCCTCGCGGGGATCTTCCTTTTGGCCGAGGGCGATATCCAGGTGGGAGATGTGGTAAAGGTCGGGGAATTCCGAGGCTACGTGCTGGATATGGGCATTCGCCGGACCAAGATGTTTGATATGGACACGGACAATGTCCGCATCATTCCGAATAAGGGCATGATGGATGCGGTACATATGTCGATGCATCCGTCCGTGGTATATTCCAGATTTTTGATCGGCTATGACGCGGATCTTGATAAGGTGGAAGGACTCCTGAGAAAAGAACTGGATGCGATGACCGGAAATGTTCCGTATCTGATCGGAGAGATCAAATATCTGGGCGTATCGAAGCTGACCGACAACGGCGTGGAGCTGTTTTGCATGTCGCATTGTCATGAAGCGTTCCGCTACCGCGTGGAACGTGCGATCAACCGGAGAGTACTTCTGATGTTCAAGAAAAACGGGATCGAGATCCCGTATCCGCAGCTTACCGTGCATGAGGCGGACGAAAAGGAACACGGAGCAGAAGAATAATATTTTTATCATTGGGGAAAAGAACATGGAACAAAAGAAAAGAGGAATCAACAAAAAGTATATCGAGGTGGATCTGAAACGAACGATCATCATCTATTCGTTTCTGGTCGTGTTTGAGGTGTATCTGTTCGTTTACAACCTCCTGACGGACAACAATGCGGTTGCGTATTTTGCTCTGTTTTGTACGGTGATGACGGCGATTGCACTCACACTTTTGTGCATCTGCTTTTACGGGAAGAAACCGCATAAGTACATGATGCATGTCGCGATCATCAATCAGTGCTTTGTGTACTGGATCACCTTTGCGTGGTTTTTGTATTCGGGCGGTACCGGGGGAACGAGTATCTTTCTTCTGTTCATGGCAGCTCCCGTGTGTTTTTACTTCTTCAATCTGTTTTACGGATCCGTCTTCTGCTTCATTTTAGTCATCGGTGCGGCGATCTATATGTGGTCACCGCTTCGTGAACTGGGATATGCGTTTCCGGAGATCTATTACGATCGTTTCCCGATCATGCTCTTGATCGAGACCGTCATCTGCGGCTTGGCACAGTATGAGGCGATCAGGGCAAAGATCCTGCAGGATGAGGCACTCGAAGAAGCAAGAGTTGCGAATGCATCAAAGACCGATTTTTTGGCCAATACCTCGCATGAGATACGGACGCCGATGAACGCGATCTTGGGCTTTTGCGAATTGATCTTAAGAGAAGACTCCATCGATACAAAGGTGCGGGAATACTCCGAAGGCATCAAGTCGGCGGGGCATAACCTGCTTTATATCATCAATGATATTCTGGATATTTCCAAGATCGAAGCCGGAAAGGTAGAGATCATCGAAGATGAGTTTGATCTTTCTTCTTTGATCACGGATGTAACAAGCATTGCGATGGCGAGAAAACTCGGCAAGGATCTGGAGATCATGGTGAATGCGGACGGAAATCTTCCGCAGCGGCTCTTCGGTGATGTCGGAAGGATCCGTCAGATCGTGACGAACTTAATGACCAATGCCATTAAATATACCAAAGAAGGCGGCATCTATCTGGAATTTGCCGTGGAAAAGAGCGAAAAGCCGATGTTTATCGTATCGGTATCGGATACCGGGATCGGCATCGCACCGGAGAACATCGATAAGATATTCCGGAGCTTTCAGCAGGTGGATATGAAGCGAAACCGTGCGATCGAAGGAACCGGTTTGGGTCTTGCGATCTCGCAGCACTTAGCCCGTCTCATGGGTGGTGATATCACGGTGGAAAGCGAATACGGAAAGGGGTCCATGTTCCGCTTGGAAGTGCCGGTCGGACTGCCGACTGAGAATACACTGGTGGATCGAAACGCCATAAGAAAATTGAATCCGGGCTTTGTCGTGGATATGGAATATGAAAATGAACGCTTGCAGGAGTTCTATGATAATAGCACCTCGGCGCTTTGCAAGCAGCTCGGTATGATGCGGCTGCATCTTCCCGCGGATGACAAAATCCCCGAAGAGTGGGACGATCTTTCGCACTGTCTTGTGGATTACAAGCGCTACAAGGAGAGAGAATCGTTCTTTTTACAGGTGGCGAAAAAGAGAAAGCTGATCGTGATGACCGAGCAGCAGGAGGAGAATGCGGTTGCGGATAACGTGACGCTTCTGTATCAGCCGGTGCATTCCGTCAGTGCGGCGGTGGCGCTTTTGGGCGCAGAAAATGTCAAGAAAGATGAGAAGGCGGCAGGGGCCACCTATGAGTTTATTGCGCCCGGCGTGCGCATACTTATCGTGGATGATAATGTTGTAAACCTTCAGGTGACGACGAAATTGATGGAGGCCTATGAAATGGATGTGACAACGGCGCAGGACGGCTATCTGGCGCTCGAGATCACGGAAAAAGAAAAGTTCGATCTGATCTTTATGGATCACATGATGCCGGGAATCGACGGGATCGAGACGGTAAAGAGACTGCATGAAAATGTGACCGGCTGCAATGCGATGACGCCGGTGGTCGCACTGACCGCAAATGCCATCAGCGGTATGCGCGAAATGTTTTTGGACAACGGCTTTAAGGATTATCTGGCAAAGCCGATCAACGTGGGTGAATTGGAGCGACTTCTGCGCAAATACCTGCCGGCGGATAAGGTCAAACGAAAAGGAACCTATGACGCGGAGACCATGGAGTTTTTACCGGAGGGAAAGAAAAAAGAGGCGGAGGATGAGATCTCACCGAAGGCCCGCAAGATCATGGAAGAATCGGAGCTGTTTGATTACAAGGCTGCGCATACGTATCGTGCGGACATGGAGATTTTGGAATTATATGCCGAGGAGTATGAGGCGAACCGCGATGCGCTTTCCGACTTTTTGAAGGAGAAGGATTGGAAAAATTACGACATCCGCGTGCATGCCTTAAAGAGTACGTCGCGCATGATCGGAGCAACGGTGCTGGGGGATCTGGCTGCGGAAGCGGAGCAGGCGGCAAAGGCCGGAGAAGGTGAAAAGGT
>JAILOQ010000156.1 GCA_024690725.1 Lachnospiraceae bacterium | reverse complement strand
TCCGCGATCACGGCCGATGCTGCAGAAGATACTGCCGACACAATGACAACGGCTACGATCACAACCAACAGGATCAATGCCAAAACACCCATCATTAAAAACCCTAATCCGCTTGCTGCAAGTAACATACGCATACCCCTTTCTCGGATACCTTAATAACTGTTCTTATCCTATCACATTCCGTCATTGTTGACAAATCTTTTGTTTCTTTTTTGGTAAGTTTTCCGATGCCTTTTCGAATTCGGCTATTCTTTTTCAAGTCATTTTTTGATATAATTCTCTTAATATGTAAATAAGAAGTCCTTTCGAAAAAAGAACTGATTATTGCAAAAAACCAGTCTTTCATCATAAGACGAATGGGGAAAGAGGTAATGTATTATGACAGTAGTTGCAATTATTTTGGGTGTTCTTTTGATCGCGGCATGCGCATTCATCGTAAAGCTGTATAAACAAGAACCTCCGGCAGTCGATCCGGTCCTTCTTGCAACAAAAGAAATACTGAACCACGATGTAGGAGCTGTCCTGATCGTATCGGAAAATGAACAGGTACTCTTTTACAACACAGAGTTCCAGCAATTGTTCCCGAAAATTTCTTCTATCGCCAATATCGGCGAAGAATCCGGCATGAAGAAACTCTTCCAGGCAAAGGAATATGTCTCCGATGAGTTCTCCAAGATTTACGAGATTCGCTCCGATTATCTGGCGAGCGGCGATTTTACCGGTCGTTTCATCTGGCTGGTGGACATCACCGATCACTATCGTACCAACAAAAAGTTATCCGAGCTCAAGGATATGGCCGATGCAGCAAACAAAGCAAAGTCCAACTTCCTTGCGAATATGTCGCATGAGATCCGTACCCCTATCAATACGATCTTAGGTATGGACGAGATCATCATCCGCGAAGCAACGGAAAAGCCCATCATCGGCTATGCGGAGAATATCCGCGATGCTTCCACCACCCTTCTTTCTTTGGTCAACGACTTGCTTGACTTCTCCAAGATCGAATGCGGTAAGATGGAGATCCTTCCCGTAGAGTACGAGATCGCAAATGTCCTTTCCGAGATCATCAACATGATCGAGATCAAGGTGGCAAACAAGGGCCTTGAGTTTATTCCGGTCATTGCGGAAGACATTCCTTATCTGTTGTACGGTGATGACGTCCGGTTGCGTCAGATCATCATTAACATTCTGACCAATGCCGTTAAATACACCAAAGAAGGCAGCGTTACCTTAAAGGTAGACTGGCGCGAGGCCGGCGATTCCGCCATCAACCTCATCGTTTCCGTTACCGATACCGGTATCGGTATCAAGGAAGAAGATATCGATAAGCTCTTCATCAGCTTCGAGCGTATCGAAGAGCGCAGAAATCGTAACATTGAAGGAACCGGCTTAGGTCTTTCCATCACCAGACAGCTTCTCGGTCTGATGGGCTCCGACCTTACCGTGCGCAGTGATTACGGCGTAGGTTCCACCTTCTCCTTCATATTAAAGCAGGGCATCCGTGATCGTAAGCCGATCGGCAAGTTCCGTGAGAAATACGCTTACAGCCGCGAGAAACATAAGAAGTACAGAACGACCTTCGTTGCACCGAACGCAAACCTTTTGGTTGTCGACGATAACGCAATGAACATCTCCGTTGTGGAAGGCCTTTTGAAGAGTACGCAGATCAAGGTTGACACCGCTCCCGGCGGTATGGAAGCACTCGAGATGTGTGCAGAAAAGAAATACGACCTGATCTTAATGGACCACATGATGCCTACGATCGACGGTATCGAGACCTTACACAGACTGCAGGAAGCAGAAGGCCCGAACCAGGATACACCGGTCATCGTACTTACCGCAAACGCCGTTTCCGGCGCGAAGGAAATGTACGAATCCGAAGGCTTCATCGATTACATGAGCAAGCCCATCCAGGGCAAGCCGCTTGAGGAGAAGATCTTACAGTACCTGCCCGAGAACCTCTACGTCATGGTAGAATACGACAAGATCGAGCAGGATATCTTCAACGAGCTGTGGAAAGGCATCTCCGATGAGATCACTTCCGAATACGAGTTTAAGAACATTGATGTGAAGTCCGCGGTAGAGAGTGCGGAAGGCAGCAAAGAAACCTTCCGGTTCCTCCTCCAGTCCTTCAGCGACAACTGTGAAAAGAACAAGTCCGATCTGGTTCAGTCTTATGAAGATGGTGACTTTACGAACTACACCATCTACGTTCACGCATTAAAGAGCACATCCAAGATGATCGGTGCACTCGAACTTTCCGAGAAAGCAAGACTTTTGGAGATGGCGGGAAAAGAAGGTAACACCGACTACATCAAGGATAATCACGCAGGTGTTATGGACTTACTTGAGACCGTCGTTACCGAGATCCGTGACTACTTAAAGACAGTAAAGCCGGAAAAGGAAGATGATGGTGACGAAGAACTCGACCCCGAAGTATTAAAGGCTTTGGAAAAGGCAAATGCCCAGAAAGAAGCCGTTGGTAAGAAGGATTGATCATCCTAAGTAAAAGCAAAACAAAAAGCCGTATCGAACGATACGGCTTTTTCTTTGTCTCTTCAGTTACTCTTCTTCGAAGAAGGACCGAACCTTCGCCAAAAGACTGAACTTTCCGATGGGTTTTAAAATGTAACCGATCGGATCCAGTTTCAGGCATTCGGAAATCTTCGAACTGTCGGAGACCCCGGTCAAAAAGAACACCGGTAACTCCTTGAGCCCCTCATCCGCACGAATGATTTCCAAAGTTTCTTTGCCATCCATACCCGGCATCAGATAATCCAACAGCATCAAATCCACGTCGTTGCCCCTTAAGAATTCAATGGCATCTTTGCCGTTATCCATCAAGACAACTTCGTAGGAATCCCTCAGAAACGCATACAGCAGATGGAGCATATTCTGGTCATCGTCGACCACCAGAATCTTTTTCCTCTCTTCCATACGATCGCTCCCTTTCACACAAACAATTCTAGTCTATTCACATAAGTACGTTTAGTATATCACAATTTTAAATGTCTAACAAGCAAATCAACGAATGCCGGATAACACGTTATTGACCACTTTTGCACGATCCGCCCATGTGTGACCGTTCTTTGCCAGGGTAAAACCGGCATCCGCAATGTGCTGCATCCGCTCTTCATCCGCCAAGAGAGCTCCCACCTTGTCCGGGAGTTCATCCATGTGGCTAAGATCGTAGATAATGCAGTTTTCCCCGTCTTTTAAGAACTCATCCATGTAGACGGACGAATCCGTACAGCAGACCGCGCCGTTTAACATCGTATTGAACACACGGTCATGCGCACCGTCCTTAAACCACGGCATGTTGTTTAACGATACTTTGCTCTCCGTCTGCAATTTCAGACACTCCAAAGAATTCTTCCCACCGCCCAGGATCATGTTCTCGGGGTGTTTGCAGGAAAGCTCATCCCAGCCCGAACCGAAGATCTGCACCTTATACCCGTTGTCAACGAGCGTCCGTACCATCTCGCCGCGGAAATAATAACGCACATACATATCGATAAAGATCATATTGGAAAGCGCCAGCTTCACGCCCGCAGGGTCTTCTGCCGCATCCTCCACTTCCGCCATGATATGCGCGTAAGCCACATCCTCCAACAGCTTCGTGGGATCCTCCAAGAGTTCATCAATGATCCTATGGTAAAAGGCGGTATATTCCGGCCCATGCCGCTCGATAAACACATCAAACGTCTCCGGCTTCGAATAATTGGCCGCAAACGAAATATCATAGGCTCTGTCCTTCATTTTCTTATAATCGCCCGCAGGATGCAGACTTGTGCCCGCTAACGGCAAAAACGGCCCCTGCTTGATCTCGGGATAATACCGGGTCAAATACTTCTCATGATTACGGTCAATGCTCAGATTCATGTACTGCGGTGGCATGAAATCCAGGAATCTATGGTAGTAGTACGGGTGATCGACCACAATGTTCAAAAAGGGAATATCCAGATCCTCCCACATGAACGTATTGCTTTCCCGGTCAAAGAACAACTCCTCCTTCCCGGTGATCCCGTGGAAATTGAAGCTTACGACCGCCGTCTCCCCTTGCGCATAGAAACGCAAAAGCTCCGTGATGCACTTCTTTTCGTGCTGATAATCATAGAAATAGATCTGATAGCCCTGTTTCTTGAAATACGCCGCCATCTGCTCCGAAAAATATCCGGTTGTCTCGATATCACCCTTGAACATGATGATCCGTTTGATGCGATTCATAGTCTCTCCTCTGTACCACGGCAAACATCAGTCATACAAATACATTCCGCTGCCTTCATAGATCACATAGTATTCATCTTCATAAACCTTCTCGGAATCCTGCATGATCGAGATCACGCCCTCCGTAAGCGCCACTTCCTCCGTGCGCGCCAAAAGGATGAAGGTCTTTCCCTCATGAAATCCCGGCTTTAAATAGGCCTTTGGCACGAGCCACCGGTACGGCTCCGTTTCATGCGCCTCGCCGCCGACGCTGACCACATGGATCTCGCCGTTTGCCAGGTATTCCGTTACCGGCCCGTTCCAAAACGTCGCATACCCGTAGTCATAGCCTTGCTCCGTCAAAAACGCCATATAACCGTAGCGCTTCTCGCAATCGTTATATTTCGTATCCTGCCAAAGCTCACTGTAGAGCGTGCTCGCAGCCGTCAAGGCAAACACCGCCACGACAAATAATTTCGGCCACGTCGCCTTCTTTACGCACTCCCTTATGAAAATCCCGTAAAGCAGCACAAGCACGATATAATTCGGAATATAATAGCGGTATTCCTGATCCTTTGTAAGGAACACCTCCATAAGGAAATTTAAGATAAATCCAAAATGGAAGAAGTATAAAAGGATCCGCTCCTTCACGTTCAACAGTTCTTTCCTATGCACGGTCAGTACAAAAAGTACTATGACGGAGCAGGCGATAAACGCGATCCGAAGTGCATTCACACAGGCAAAGCGCGGTGTCACGCCCGTAAAACGGAAGCCTACAAACTCAAGGATCATCGTAAGCGCACCCTTTAACCGCTCCAATATCTCATCGGCCCGCACGAAACCCACCTCGCCCATATCGGCGAAGCTATAGTACTTCGGCAGCACCTTCGCATTGAGCATCCAGCCCACACCGCAAAAGAAGGTGAGCGCGATCGCCGGAAATGCATATCTCACTCCGCTTCCGAGCCAAGCCATTCCTCGTCCGTTCTTTCCTTCTTCCGAGCCCTTGTCTGTCTTCACAACGCCAAAAGAATCGTTCCGATCGAAAAGATACGCCCAGCAGACCGCCGCAAGGAGCGGCAGGAACATATTTGCAAGATATCTGACACCCGAGAGTCCCACGATAAACGCACCGATGCAAAGCAGGACGAGCGTCACGATCTGTTTTTTCGAATCCGCCGCCATAGGTTTTCCGTCACTTTCCCCGGAACGCTCGCCGCCCTCCGTGACACGCTCGCCGACCTTCCCGACCGTGTGAACGCGGAAATAGAACAATAAGAACAAATACGTGCAGATCGTCTGCGCCGTATAAAAGTTTCCCAAAAACATCATATCCAGGTATTCCGTGGAAAGCGGCGCAAGCAAAAGCGCCAGGGAAAGCCACATCGCACCCTTCTTAATATCAAATTCCTTCGCCACGAAATAATAAGAAACGCAGCAAAGCACGTTCAACACAATGATCGAAACAAGCTTCACAACACCGAAATCTGAGGTCAGCCAAAATAACGGCATCATCACAAGCTGCGAGTAGACCACGCGCAGTTCCGTCGAATAGTACCAGTTCGGCGTTACGAGCGCACCTTCTTTGTTCAGGAGTTTCGCAAGGATCACCTCGGCCGCCATGTCGGAGTGCATGAGGTTATCCGGATAGAACACCCAAAACGCCACGATCGCCGCAAAGAGCAAAACCGCAAGCACCGCCGTCCCGATATGAAAGAGGCGCTTATCGATATTCAGTTGGGTCTGTCGCTTCTCCATCCGCTCATTTCCCATCTTTTGTGTTGCATACTCACTTATGATTATACAATTTCCGACTCTAAATGGAAAGCACACCAAACGAAATTCTCCCGCGGCGCAGATTATGGTATAATAAACCCAAATGAGCATTTTCGAGGTTTCTATGATAGTATTGATAATCATGACGATCATCGCTGCTCTTGCAGCCTATAAACTATTGCCCGTCTTTGCCGGCGCCAAGCCGTCCATGGACTTTTTTACCGACTTCATCGTCGAGCACATGTCCGAATCCGGCCTGGACAAAGAAGGGGAACTCACCCTCTTTTGGTTCATCGTACTGATCGGGGTGCTTGTGCTTCTGATCGCGTATTCGGTGAATCGCCTGGTGATTCGCGCGCATTCCCGCATAAAATCCGACAGTACCGATCATGTCGACCATGCATCCGCGCAAACCACTTCACAACCCCTGTTAACAAAGCCAAAGCAAAAATTCTCCGTGTTTTCCGACACACCCCTGTCTACAACTTTGGAATCCTCTGTCATAGCAGGAAAACAGGCGGAGACAGTTAAGATAAATAACACAGGTTTCATCCTCTTCGCGATCCTCGGCTCCTGCTTCCTGGCAGGTCTGATCGCATTTGGGCGCTGTTCCCTGCCGCTGTTGATCGGCGCGGTTTTTGCCCTGATCTTTCAGTTTACGGCACGGGAAAACGCAGGAAAGTATCTGATCCTGCTATGTCTGTCCTATTATGACATCGTTGCGGGATTCACGTTTGCGACCAAGTTTGCGGTCCTTTTGAAGGTGCAGTCCCTGTTTTTGCAGATTGCGGCTGTGGTACTCTTCTTGTGCCTGCTTTTGGTCTTATATATCGCAAAACGGCGGAACTTTACGAAGTTCACCCTTGATAACCTGATCAATCTGATGCAGCTGCCTTTGCCGCTTTTGCTCTTCATATACACGGTCGATACCTATTATTACAACGGAACCTTCCTGACCGTCCCCTATGCATGGGGCTATCGCATATTCTTCTATGTGCTGATCAGCTTAAGCTTCCTGTTTTTGGTCATCCACCGCATGTCACATAACGCCGAGAACGCAAAAAGCCTTCTTTCCAAGGTGACACCTATCATCATTTTTGTCTATCATTCTTTTTCCGCGTGTCCCATGTATGCACAGCCGGACCAGCACCACCACGGCGAGCAGATGATCCCCTGGAATCAGGTCTTCGAGCACGGGCAGCACCTGTATGATACATATTTCCCGGCATCGGGACTGTTCCCCTATGTGTCCGGATTCGTACAGCACGTTGTTTTAAACGGAACGGTCACGGATTATTCTCCCGCCATCAGCATCACCATGGTCTGCTTCTGCGTTCTGACCATGTATCTCATCTGCAAACATATCGGAGCGGAATGGGCTTTGCTTCTTGCCACGCTCACCTTCCTCCCGAGTTATAACCGACAGTATTTTATCCTTCCGGCGCTCCTTCTTTTGACCTTGCCAAAGCTCATGGAAAACAAGATGCGCTGGCTGAAGGTATGGATCTTTACCTGTTTCATCGCAGGGCTTTACTACCCGCTTTTCGGCGCGGCTATTCTGATCGGAACGCTTCCCATCGCCGTTAAGTTCATGATCGTTTATTTCAAAACAGACGTTACTAAAATAGATTCCAAGGGCCCTTTCGGATTGTTGTCCTGGATCATCGTTCTGATCCCTATTTTAATATCACTTCCGTTATTGTTTGGAATGTTAAAACACACTTTATTATATTCTTCGCAAACGACGCAGGCCGACGGCATCAGCATCCTAAGTTCTGCCGTCCCCTCCTACTTCCTTCCTTATCTTGCCGACGAAGGAATCCGTTCGTTTGCCTACTATGGATTACGCTTCATCTTACCGGCCTTCGGCATCTGGCTCGGCATCTGCATCGGGCTCCGTTTTAAGAGTCTCTTATATGCTCTGCTGACTCCGCTCTGCCTCGCAGTCGGTTATACCTATACTTTGGTTCGTGCGGATGTGGATAAGATCCTCTCCCGCACCGGCTTCCTTCTGATGGCTGTCTTTTCCTTCCTTGCCGTCTTTTTGATCGAGCGAATGCGGACACACAATGAGCGAGGCCTCTTTGTCTGGCTTCTGCCCTGTTTTATGCTTCCGTTCCTTCTTTATCCGCAAGTTTCCTATATGAAAACTCCGGATATGTGGGTCTATCCGAACGGTAATGAGGATCTTGCCTTCAGTGACGGCTCCCTGATCTATGGGTATTATGATGTTCCCGATAACTTTCTGCAGGCAAGAGATACGGGACTTCTTACGAAATATCAAGATTATCTCGGCAATGGATTTATGGTCGAGGACCAGATCCACTATATCAAAGAGTATTGTGAAGTGACCGAAAAGGTTCTGGCCGTAAAACCGGATGCCACCTTCCTTTCTTTTGACGGGCAGGGATTTTTTGATTATCTAAACGTGACCTGCTATGGTACCGGGTATCTTCCGGTTGCCCGAAGCTATGAGGCGCAGATGGAGATTTGGGAGTCGGATCCCGATCGTCTCCCCGTTGTCCTCTACTTAGAAACCGAGAAGAGTTATTACATCTTCCGTGAGATGGTCGCTGCAGGCTATATATATGATGCCGACGACCATGCCTTCTATCCCCCGGATATCTATCCCTTACTCACGGATACATCTGCTGACGGTATGAATGCTTATATCCAGGATGCCCCGGATCTCAATCTTGGCGGTTCTCCGGCATCGTTTGCTGAGTCCTACAAGTCCCTGCGTCCGATCTTAGCCCCTGTAGCTACAGAGGACGGAATAGACGGAAGCGTATGCGAAGTTATGCTTCTCTCCTTCCCCGATACGCTCTTAAAAGGCAATAGTTTTGATCCGCAATTTGCAAATATCGC
>JAILOQ010000150.1 GCA_024690725.1 Lachnospiraceae bacterium | reverse complement strand
AATCGAAGTGAAGTAAAAGCGCTGATCGAAGAAAAGGGCGGTAAGGTTGCGGGAAGTGTGTCCGCAAAGACCGATTACCTGATCAACAATGATGTGACGAGTACGTCCGGGAAGAATAAAAAAGCGAAAGAACTCGGAATCCCGATCATTTCGGAAGAGGATTTCCTTGGGATGCTATAACTTCGGATTTGTGGTATACTCATAAAATACGAAGAAAAGAGGTTGCGTTATGCCAATTAGAACACAGAATGATTTACCCGCAAAAGAAATATTGGAATCGGAAAATGTCTTTGTGATGGATGAAAATCGTGCGATCGGGCAGGATATTCGTCCGTTGCAGCTTTGTATTTTGAATTTGATGCCGCTTAAGCAGGATACGGAATTGCAGCTTTTACGCGCACTGTCGAATTCCCCTCTACAGGTTGACATAACTTTTTTGATGATGATGAGCCACGTCTCCGCAAATGTTTCCGCGAATCATCTGAATACGTTTTACGTTGGGTTCGATGATATCAAGGAGCGCCGTTTCGATGGATTGATCATTACCGGAGCGCCGGTGGAGCAGATGGAATATGAAGAAGTGGATTACTGGCCGGAGCTTTGCGAAGTGATGGAATGGTCCAAGACACATGTGACCAGCACGTTCCACATTTGCTGGGGCGCGCAGGCGGGGCTTTATTATCACTACGGTTTGCAGAAGCATATGATGGATCATAAGGTATTCGGCATTTTTGAACATAAGGTAATGAACCGTAAGATTCCGATCGTGCGAGGATTTGACGATTATTTTATGGCACCGCACAGCCGCCATACCGAGGTTCGTTCCGAGGATATTCATAATTGTCCGGCATTGACCGTGCTTGCGGAAAGCGAAGAGGCCGGCGTATATCTTGTGATGGCCGGAAAAGGAAAGCAGTTCTTTGTGATGGGTCACTCCGAGTATGATCGTATGACGCTCAGCCAGGAGTACTTCCGGGACAAAGAAAAAGGGCTGGACATTCAGATACCAAAGAATTATTTTCCGAATGATGATCCGAACGAAAAACCGCATTTGCAGTGGAGAAGTCACAGCAATAATCTCTACAGCAACTGGTTGAATTATTACGTCTATCAGATCACCCCGTATATCGTGGATGATATTCGCTAAGAAAACCCGGTAAAATCAAGGGGTTCAGGAAAATACCGGTTTGCAATAGCATAATTGAATATTGTGACCACAGACGGTGTCGAACGATCGTAAGAGATTATTCGTTCCCGTCTTTTTTATCCCAAATTGCCGGAAGCGGCGCAAAAAAGAACGAAATCACTATAGGGCACTTTTCAGAGGGGAAAAGAATGTTATTTACAAGCTTAGAGTTTTTGCTGTTTTTCCTGCCGATAGTTATTACGGCCAATGTGGTTATGCCTAGGAAAGCGCAAAATACATGGTTGTTAGTTACTAGTTTATTATTTTATGCATGGGGTGAACCTTTTTTTGTCTTTGTCATGGCAGGCTCGATCGTTATAAATTATTCTCTTGCATTGATGATCGACAAAAATAAGGATCGTAGTATGATACGAAGGATCATTCTGGTGATCGGTGTGCTCATAAACTTAGGAGTCCTCTTTGTTTATAAGTACATGAATTTTGTTACATCGATACTGCATCAATATGATAGCAATATCAAAGTTACGGAATATGTATTGCCGATTGGGATTTCCTTTTATACGTTCCAGGCACTAAGCTATGTTGTGGACGTTTACAGAGGTGAAAAAGCGCAAAAAAACCCGATAAATGTAGGACTCTATATTGCATTGTTTCCACAACTCATAGCAGGTCCGATCGTAAGATACGGAGATATAAAATGTCAGCTGTCGGAACGCAGTGTAACAGTGGACAAGTTTTCGGAAGGAATGATCCGGTTTCTGATCGGTTTTAATAAAAAAATGCTGATCGCTAATATGGTTGCAATAGTATCGGATCAGGCTTTTTCCATGGATTCCGGAAGAACTGTATTTATGGCATGGATGGGTGCCTTGTGTTATACGTTGCAGATTTATTTTGATTTCAGCGGATATTCTGATATGGCGATCGGATTGGGTAAAATGATGGGATTTGAACTGCCCAAAAACTTTGATTACCCATATGTTTCAAAAACCATTACGGAGTTTTGGAGAAGGTGGCATATCTCTTTGGGACAGTGGTTCAAGGATTATTTGTACTTTCCGCTGGGTGGTTCCAGAGTTTCAAGTAAGATAAGGGTTATATTTAATCTGATGTTTGTATGGCTTATGACCGGAATTTGGCACGGTGCCAACAAAACATTTATCTTATGGGGGATCATGTACGGAATACTAATATCGTTTGAAAAGATCCTTGCGATTCCTTTAAAGACGGAGAAAAACAAATTCAGTAAATTGGTATATCAGGTATTTACTATGCTCGTAGTAATGATCGGATGGGTTATCTTCAGGTCGGAACATTTGCACGCGGCTTACCGGTACGTGTTGGATCTGCTTGGACTGCGAGGCGGAGGATTGGTTAATTACACAGATATTTTCTGGGTCAGAGAGTATGGAATGTATATCGCTTTGGGGATCTTGTTTTCTTTCCCGATCGCAAAGAATGCGGTCCGAAAACTAAAGGACAAGAATATTGTTATGGATAACATTGTTGACGCTGCCATTTATTTGGCCAATATTGCGTTGTTTGCCGTAGGCATTTCTTATCTTGTTATTTCAGCACATAATCCGTTTATATATTTCAACTTCTAGGAGAGTTTTATGACAAGAAAATATATAGCAAGGTATATCATTACTGCGGTACTGGTTATCGTGTGGCTTCGAACCGCATTTGTTAACCGAGCAATAGTGATAGAACCGATCCGGAAATTCCCGGAAAAAGAATATTCGTTTCAACAGGTACGGGATGATATTGCGAAAAAGTATCCCGCAGATCTAAAAGAAAAATATGACTTCATTGATCTTAACGGTCTATTTGTTCGACTTAGCGGCGGTAGAAAATGCAATGAGATCATAAAACTGAAAAACGGAAGTTTGACATCAGTTTCGATTCCGGGTGATACAGCGGAGAATGCGCGAAAAACGATAGAATTAAGAAATCAACTGGAAAAGATGGGGATCGATTTTTTGTATGTGCAGGCACCGTTTAAGACAAACGCAGAACTCTTACCGTATGGATTGGAAGATGCAACGGACGACAATGTAGATGCGTTTTTATCTGAAATAGATGGAAAGGTTCCATATATTGATCTAAGACCTTATATTACCGACAGCGGAGAGCACATCAATGAATACTTTTATAAGACGGATCATCATTGGAATCCTGTCGGAGCCTTTAAGGGATTTCAGGTGATTTCGGATTATTTGCAATCTGCATATCCCGATGAAAAAATTGTTGGTGACCGGCAAAATTTAGATAATTGGCAGATAAACAAAAAAGAAAATTGGTTTTTGGGATCCAGAGGAAAAAGAACAGGCACATATTTTGGCGGGGTTGATGATCTTATATGGCTGACGCCAAAATTTGATACGGAAATGTCTTGTGCAAATGTATACAAGGATGAATTCTATTACGGAGATTACTACGAGGCCAATATTCGGGAAGAATACATTCAGGAACGAGATTATTTCTTGAAGAATGCATATTGCGTATACATAGGGGGAAACTATCCTCTTGTTCAGCACAGAAATCTTCTGGCACCGGTTGATAAAAAGTTGCTGATCATCAAAGATAGTTTTGTTTTACCGTTACAATCGTATTTTTCAACGGTGTTTCATGAAGTGGATGTTATTGACATGCGCGAATTCACAGCGGGGACACTGTATGAATATATAGATGAATCACATCCGGATATTGTCATGATGTGTTTTAACGGGAATGGTGTAGTATCGGATGATCTTTACGGATCCGGTGTAAATGAATATGATGCGGATGGAGATGAATGTATAGTATTCCGGAAGGAAACATTTTCCATTGAGGCAGAGACGGATGAGGCTTACGAGCATGCAACTGTATATGAAGGCGTAAAAGCGGGTAAAAGATATACCTTAATGTGTGATTCCGTTGATGTCGTTAAAGGGAATCCGGAAGGGATTTCCGCAAAACTGTATGATGAAGAAACAGATACGTTTGCCGACTGCGCAATGTGGGATAACGGCTACTGTGAAGAAACAGACACTTATGCATGGACGTTCACGGCACCTTCTGATGCAAATAATCTAAAAGTGTTGATATATTCCGGAATAGCGGGTCATACGAACGGAAATGCAATTACATTGAACAATGTCAGACTGGTACAAAAATAGGATAATGCGAAGAAACAGTTTGGTGAAACGATGGGTTTTGATATAATAACAATAAAAGGAGGAAATAAGAATGATTTCATTGATTCTATCATTTGTGGTTCTGTTTGTGGGATATATGACATACGGAAAGATCACGGAAAAGGTGTTTGGTCCGGATGACAGAAAAACGCCCGCCATTGAGATCAATGACGGTGTGGACTGTGTTCCCATGAAGACATGGAAGGCATTTCTTGTGCAGCTTTTGAATATTGCAGGAACCGGTCCTATTTTCGGTGCGCTCATGGGTGCATGCTTTGGACCGATCGTATTTTTGTGGATCATATTCGGATCGGTTCTGGGCGGAGCGGTACATGACTATATGTGCGGCATGATCTCAGCCAGAAACAGAGGTAATTCCATTGCAGAGTTGTCGGGGAAGTATCTGGGGAATGTGATGCGCTGGATCATGCGCATTTTTTCCGTAATCCTTTTGGTCTTTACGGGAACCGTGTTTGTCATCAGTCCTGCGACATTGATCGGAAGCTTGACCCCGGATATGTTGCCGCTTGGCTTCTGGGTGGTTGTGATACTCATTTATTATGTTATCGCTACATTACTTCCCATTGACAAACTGATCGGCAGACTTTATCCCGTATTTGGGATCATACTTATCGTGATGGCGGTCAGTGTGCTCGGAGGTATTGTGATCGGTGGATATACGATTCCGGAGATCCGGCTAAACAATCTGCATCCCGATAATCTTCCCGTTTGGCCTTTTATGTTTGTTACCGTTGCCTGCGGAGCGATATCGGGCTTTCATTCCACGCAGTCTCCGATGATCGCGAAGTGTATTACAAGTGAAAAAGAAGGAAGAAAAGTCTTTTACGGAGCGATGATAGCGGAAGCTGTGATAGCACTTATCTGGGCTGCCGCCGGTGTTTCCTTCTATGGTTCGACACAGTTGTTAAACCGGGCGTTATCGGATCTCGGTCAGTCGGGAACCGTATATGAAATATCCAAATCCATGCTTGGCACAGTCGGAGGAGTTCTTGCGATCGTAGGCGTTGTGATCTGCCCGATCACATCCGGAGATACGGCATTTCGAAGCGCAAGACTCATCATTGCGGAAATGCTACATCTCGATCAGAAGCATATCCGAAACCGTTTGATCATTACCATACCGTTGCTTCTTTGCGGAGCGGTACTGACACAGCTTGATTTTAATGTTTTGTGGAGATATTTCTCGTGGTCAAATCAAACGCTTGCCATGATCGCATTGTGGACGGCAACCGCTTATCTGTTGAAGGAGAGTGATAATCGGTTTAAGTCGCTCATTACCGCGCTTCCCGCGACCTTTATGTCGGGTGTTTCCATGACCTACATCCTTATGGCGAATGAAGGTCTGAAATTGCCTTCCACCGTCGGATATCCGATCGGTGTATTGTTTTCCTGTGTGCTCTTGTGTTTCTACCTTTGGAAGTTGAAAGGTTCCGGGCGGAAGGCCGATCTTTGATCCGGCGTTTTATGACGGAGGTGTGATATGAATGGAGATTCGTTGAAATTATCTGTTTCCCCGATCGTTCAAAAGGACGGGAAGAGACTGGCATATGTCACTTTTGAAGATGCGGATCGCAGTGCGGAAGGTGCAATTCCCGATTGTAAGATCTTAAAGAACCGAGGATTTACAAACGAAGAGGCTTCCATGTTGGAAAACTACATGAAGGATAATCTCGTCCAATTGAAGAAGATGGCTGCGGGAGTAAATGTCATGGATGCCTTCATGGGAAAGAAGAAATAAACAAAGTGAATGTAATGCGTGGTGCGAAAGCATCACGCATTTTTTGGTGTAAATATGATAGAATAAGA
>JAILOQ010000140.1 GCA_024690725.1 Lachnospiraceae bacterium | reverse complement strand
TTCCAATGTGCCAACTTCTTTGCCTTCCATATTTAAAACAGATACGTTTGCCATCTGAATGGTCCTCCTTTCGTCCTAATTAAGCCTCAACCTTAACGGTTTCTTTGATGGTTACCAATGCTTTCTTAGGTCCGGGTACTGCACCCTTAACCAAGAGCAAATTCTTTTCTGCATCTACGGAAACTACCTGAAGGTTCTGAACGGTAACCTTCTTGGAACCCATGTGACCGGGCATTCCCTTTCCTTTAAATACCTTGGAAGGGGAGGAGCAGGCACCGTTGGAACCCTGATGACGATGGAACTTGGAACCGTGCGCCATAGGTCCTCTGTGCTGACCGTATCTCTTGATCGCACCCTGGAAACCTTTACCCTTGCTGATTGCAGTTGCGTCGATCTTATCACCGGCCGCAAAGATATCTGCCTTGATCTCCGCACCGAGCTCATACTCGGAAGCGTTTTCAAACTTGAACTCACGGATGTACTTCTTAGCGGAAACGCCTGCTTTATCCAGATGTCCCTTAACCGCCTTGTTTACACCATGTCTGTGAGCAACTTCCTTCTTACCTGCTTTGTCTTTGGATACAACCTTTTCCTTTGCATCTGCATAAGCAACCTGTACTGCCTCATAACCGTCGTTGTCAACCGTCTTGATCTGAGTTACAACACAAGGTCCTGCCTGAAGAACGGTAACAGGTACTAAAGAACCGTCTTCATTGAAGATTTGAGTCATTCCGACTTTGGTAGCTAAAATAGCCTTCTTCATTTCTTTTCCTCCTTGTCTACAGCGGAACGGAACAAGCCGTTCATACTAGAGCTGTTACTACTTCATCTTGATGCCGATAAATACACCGGCGGGCATTTCAAGTCTCTGTAATGCATCGATGGTCTTCTGTGTCGGTGCAATTACGTCGATCAATCTCTTGTGGGTTCTCTGCTCGAACTGCTCACGAGAATCTTTGTACTTGTGAGTCGCACGAAGAATCGTAACAACTTCCTTCTTAGTAGGAAGAGGAACCGGTCCGCTCACCTGAGCTCCGTCCTTCTTTACTGTTTCGATGATCTTCTGGGCAGATGAATCTACTAACTTATGATCGTAAGCCTTTAATGTGATTCTCATTACCTGATTTGCCATAAAAAAAGTCGCCTCCTTTTCGCACTTTTTGATTGAAGTACGACAAGCGGTGACTGTACACTCTCCCGTGTGTGTCCTGATTTTTAACACAGGCCGTTCACACGTCGTTTCTGCTTTTCACAGACTATTGTGTTACAGTGACTTGTCGTCAGTTTCCTAACTTGACATTCGCTCCACGGAAAACCTGCAATAAATGCAGCAACCTCACGCTTCATCGCTATCAATGCCACAGCAATTGCTAGTATAATCGAAAAAAGGGACCTTGGCAAGTCCCTTTTTTTCAAATGAAATCATTTTTTGTTCTTTTTTGGATACAATCTGCATCCGTACGGGAAAATCCACAAGATGTTGGGTTTTCCTGCATTTTGCCACCTATTTACATCTTGCAGGCTTCATTTACGGCTTCAAATTCATCTGTGATCTCGGTAGAAGGAGCCTTGGTAAGAAGGGCTACCACTACGTTTACGACCAATGCAACGATGAATGCGGGAAGCAATTCGTAAATATTCAGAGCGCCTCCTGCGGTTCCGCCGATCTCAACGCCGTAAGGGCGAACCAAAAACTTCCATATAAATACCATGGCACCACCGGCGATCATTCCCGCAAGTGCACCGGCCTTATTGGAACGCTTCCAGAAAAGAGCCAAAAGCATCGTCGGTCCGAAAGCCGCACCGAAGCCGGCCCAGGCAAAGGATACGATACTGAATACGGAACTGTCCGGATTCCATGCAATGATAACGGCGATCACGGAAATGATGACTACCGTGATACGGGCGATCAGCATTGCGGTCTGTTCCTTCATATTTTTAAAGAACACTTCTTTTACGATATTCTGTGATACGGAAGAACTTGCAGCCAAAAGCTGGGAATCTGCCGTTGACATGGTCGCTGCCAAAATACCTGCCATGATGACACCTGCGATCAATGCAGGGAAGATCCCATGCTCACTGAGCACCTGGCTGAGTGCGATGATCACGCGCTCTCCGTCATCCAATGTCGGGATCACACCGTTTGCGCTGAGCGCTCTTCCGATGATACCGATGGCAACTGCCACAAACATGGAGATCACAACCCAAACCGTAGCGATCCTTCTGGATAACTTGATCTTGGACGGATCCTCAATTGCCATAAAGCGAAGCAGGATATGCGGCATACCGAAGTATCCGAGTCCCCAAGCCAGCGTGGAGCAGATCGTCAAGAATCCGTAACCTGCCGCGCCGTCCGCCGTATAGGTCTGTGTCATTTTAAAGTATCCCGCCAAAGTCTCTGCATTTGCAACTACCGCTTCCACACCGCCGGCCTTTACGCAACCGTAAACAACGATGATGCAAAGAGCGATCGTCATAACAATACTCTGAATAAAGTCAGACGTGGATGCCGCCATGAAACCGCCGAGCGTCGTATAGGTAATGATAACAAACGCACTTACGATCATGGCTGCGTGATAGTCCGCACCAAACAAGGTATTGAACAATTTACCGCAGGCCGAAAAACCGCTGGCCGTATACGGGATAAAGAACACGATGATCACAACCGCAGCGATCACGCTGAGCATCTTCTTTTCATCTCTGTAACGATTGGAAAAGAAAACCGGTACGGTCGTGGAGTTATTGCACATTACCGTATATTTACGAAGTCGCTTCGCCACGATCAACCAATTCAGATAGGTTCCTACCGCAAGACCGATCACGGTCCAAGTGGCATCCGCAAGTCCCGTCGCATAAGCCACACCGGGAACACCCATCAAAAGGTAACTACTCATATCGGAAGCCTCAGCACTCATTGCCGTAACGAAAGGCCCCAATTTACGACCACCGAGATAGAAATCCTCGGTCGTCTCATTTCCTTTTGCAAAAAACACACCGATACCGACCACGATCAAAAGATACGCAATGATCGCGATCAAGATACAGATATTTGCTGTCGTCATAATTCTTCCCTCATAATTCCTTTCTTATCTTATAAGTCACCCAACATATCCGCATATGCGCCGGATGCGATCATGATGATTGTAAAGATCAGATAAAGTGCTCCGAGAACGATACCGATGATGGATGTGACCTGACCCGCTCTTGCAGAGCCCGAATACTCACCGTTATTCTCTTTTGCGGAACTGCTTGCAAGCACCAAACCACCGATACCAAGGCCCATGCCTAAAATACCGTAGCAGCAGCAGAAAAGGATGGAGCAGATACCGAGGATCAAAGATGCCGTTGCTTTTCCGTCGGACTGCTGTTGCTGAGAAGATGTACCGGTTCCGTATACCTGACCGGTTAACGGTGCTCCGTTCGGATCGCTGTAATTCGGTGTACCGAAAGAACCGCCCGCCGGATTGCTGTAATCCGTTCCCTGCGGTCCGGAATAGCCGTTCACCTGCTGTCCGTTGTTATACTCAAAACTCTGACCTACCGTACTCTGCGGTGCGCCGTATGTATTTCCGGGCTGCTCGTAGCCATTTCCCATAGGCTGTTCATAGCCATTCATCGGTGCTGCGGGCTGCTCATAGCCGTTTCCCATAGGCTGTTCATAGCCATTCATCGGTGCCGTAGGCTGTTCATACATATTTACCGGCTGCTCATATGTGTTCACCGGTGCCACGGGTTCTGCCGGAGCAACAGGCTCTGTCGGTACCGCCGGCTCTACCGGCTGATCGTAACCGGTCAAAACCGGATCCTGCGGCTGATCGTAATTATTATTCATTCCATTTCCGTCCATGTTTCTTCCTCCACTTTTCAACTCAATATTCCCAATGGAATCCGCCCCCATTGCACATTGCCCAATACGAGCAATACTCAACCTATTATATAGGAAAGAAGAAAATTGCGCAAGATATCATCTTTTTGACGGTTTTCCCAAAATATAGTACATTATCCCTATGAATTACGATCTGAAAATCACACGCAAAAACTTCATACCGGTCCTCTTGGCTCCGCTTTGGGCCGTAGGGATCTATTTTCTCTATTTTCACTTAATGCAGGTGATCCCACCGTACCTGCAAGGATGCATCTTTCACCGCTTCACCCATCTGTACTGTCCCGGTTGCGGCGGAACGAGAGCCGTGCACCTTCTTTTTACAGGTCATCCGCTTTTGTCGCTGCGCGCACATCCGGTTGTATTGTTTACAGCTGTGCCGGTGCTGTATTATTATATGAAGTGTTTGATCGTATATATCAAAAACAAAAATAAACCGGAATGCCGAGATGGTGTATGGATTCGGATCCGTCTGCACTTTCTCATCGCATCCCTGATCCTGATCCTTGTGTATTTCGTCGCAAGAAACATTCTGCTCGTCAGGTTTCACATCGATCTGCTAAAAGGTCTGTAACAAACGAAAAAAGAACATCATCGTAGAGCACTGCGTTATTCAAAAAAGAAAGAGGTATCACCATGTGGATTGCCGATCAATGGAAAGACTATGAAGTCATAGATACAACAAAGGGAGAAAAGTGTGAACGCTGGGGAAACTACATCCTTGTGCGCCCCGACCCGCAGGTCATCTGGGACACCGGCTATGACGATCCCTGCTGGAAAAAGAAAAACGGACACTACCACCGCTCTTCGAAAGGCGGCGGAAGCTGGGATTTTCGTGATCTTCCGGAAGAATGGACAATCTCCTATCGGGAGCTTACGTTCCATCTAAAGCCGTTCGCATTTAAACATACCGGTCTTTTCCCGGAACAGGCCGTCAATTGGGATTGGTGCGCCGAACGGATCCGAAACGCAAAAGCCGAGAACCCGGACCGTGAGATCAAAGTCTTAAACCTCTTTGCTTATACGGGAGGTGCCACGGTATCCGCCGCAGCCGCGGGAGCAGCCGTCACACATGTGGATGCTTCGAAAGGCATGACCCAGTGGGCCAAAGAAAATGCGCAAAGTTCCGGTTTAAAAGACGCCCCCATCCGCTATCTTGTCGATGACTGCCTGAAATTCGTCGAACGTGAGATTCGTCGCGGAAACGTCTACCGGGGCATCATCATGGATCCGCCTTCTTACGGACGAGGCCCTAAAGGTGAGATCTGGAAGATCGAAGAGAGCGTCTACCATCTGATAAAAACAGCGGCAAAGCTTTTGGCCAAGGATGCGATCTTCTTTTTGATCAACTCCTATACCACGGGACTCCAACCTGCAGTCCTTAGCTATATGTTGAATACGGTGATCGCGAAAGAACGCGGCGGCACAGTCAGTGCCGATGAGATCGGACTTCCCGTAACCGCTTCCGGTCTGGTGCTACCGTGCGGAGCCAGCGGACGCTGGGAAAACGACAGATAAGAAACCAAACGTGAGATGCTACTATATACTGCATATAGAAAGAAAAAAGTCTGACAATCACTTGTCAGACTTTTTATCTTGGCTTTGTATACTTTTTCAGGCGACTTTGACATGTCAACCACTGAGTACATTGTATTCCTTTCCGATCCCCTTTTCAATCATCTGTTTCGAACAGCGAACACTTTAAACTTTTTTGCATTTTAGTATTACTTAATTAAGTTCTCACGGTTTTTACTTAATTTAATTAAGTAAACTCCTTGACCTTGACGGAAACCGGTGGTATCCTATTTTCGTACAAAGCGTGCCATTTCCGCAAGAATAGCGCGGTTACGCGCTTCTTTTTGGGAAACTGCCCGTTTTTTCAAAGGAGGACGCCATGAAAGGCAACGAACTCGATCATGTCGATCGAAAAATCCTGAACATATTAATGAAAGAAGGCCGCAAACCCATTCGCGAGATTGCAGCCGATGTCTTCTTATCTTCTCCTGCCGTATCCGCCCGTATCAGTGCCCTGGAAAAAAGCGGCTACATCACCGGATACTGTGCCAAGATCGATCCGGCAGCTCTGGGCTATCACATCAAATCCTTTATCGGATTGGAGGTCAAACCCGCGGAAAAACAGGAATTCTATTCTTATATTGCCTCCGTTCCCAACGTTGTGGAATGCAACTGTGTGACCGGAGAATATTCCATGCTTCTGGAAGTCTTTTTCCCGACCACGGCCGAACTTGACCGTTTCATCGGAGAACTCCAGACCTACGGGCGTTCCAAGACCATGATCGTCTTCAACACCTCCGTGGAACACCGCGGCATTCACCTTTCGGAGTAACGTTTAATACAGCGCTTCTTTGATCAGGCGCTTGTTCTCATCAAAGTCCACCTGCATGACCGCCATTCCGCTGATCGTCACATTCTGATATGTCCCATCCGCGGGTACCACAAGCTGACCGCTCTCATAGGACAAAAACTTCCATGCGTTCAGGGTCAGGTTATAGCATTCATTTTGCTTTAAATTGGTCGTCAGGTTCGGAAACAGTCCCGTCTCCAGTTCTTTATAATTCGTCAGTACCGTCATCGGTAATTTCTTCATGACCTCATTCAAAACCTTTCGCTGTCGCTCGGTTCTGCCAAAGTCTGTCCCTATGTAACGGTTTCTGGAATATGCCAGTGCCTGCGGTCCGTTCAGATGCACCATTCCGCTGAGACTCGCATCCAGATAGTAGGTTCCGAACTCATTTCCTTCCAGCTCGTTATATTCGTTTAGGTAAGCATTTACCCACTGTACTTCTTCGTTGCTCAGCTCCAGATCCACACCGCCCACGGCTTCCACGAGATTTGCAAACGCCTGGAAGTTTACGAGCATATACCGATGCACCTTGATCCCCAGATTCTGCTCCAGTGTCTCCATCAAAAGCTCCGGTCCGCCATATGCATATGCCGCATTCAGTCGGTTTCCGCCATGTCCCGGTATTTCCACATACATATCGCGAAGCAAAGAAGTCATGGTGATCGATTTTGCATTGTCGCTGATCGACAACAGGATCATCGCATCGCTTCGTCCGTCTTCGCCGGCCTGCCTGGAATCGTTACCGATCAAAAGAATGTTCACAACACCGTCTTCCTTCATCGGTTCCCTTGTCCGGCTCTCGATCTCTTCATACTTCATATTTCTGTATGCCGAGCCCACCATCATATAAAGTGCGCCCGCAAGAAGCATAAAGACCACAAACAAAAAGAGGATGAAATTCCGGAAGCCGTGCGACTTCTTCGGCGCATTTTTCGCCGCACTCTTCTCGGCATCCCGCCTTGCATTTTTCTTTGCTTCTTTTTTGATATCCCGCTTGGACGCCTGCTTTACCGATTTTTTCGTTGCTCTGTCCGCTGATTTCTTTGCCATCTTCTTTGCCTGCTTCGCTCTTTCCTTCTTATAGGCCTTGTCGTACGCATCCTGCAGTTCCATTTCTGCAAGTTCCAACTCATCCGCTTCATCCCCGGTCAAAGAACGTTTTCTTCTCTCCGGTTCTCTTACAGGCTCCACCGATTTTCTGCGGTATTGCACCTGTTCCGCCTCGAATCCGATCGGCTCCTGTATGGTAGCCGCCTTCTTTGCAGGCTTTTTCGCAGGACGCTTCGTCTCCACGATCGGTTCCTGTAATCGGGCTGCAGGTTTCTTTGCAACCGGCACCGGATCCGCCGAAGGATCCGCACCGATGGATGTATCCAAAAGTTCCTGATCCAGAAAGTCCTCAAGACCTTTCATGATCTCACTGTTATCTATCTTATCACTCATATATTTACCTCAAAAACCGTCCCCTTTTAACGTCAACCTACTATATAACAGTTTGCGTTTTTTTGCAAGTTTTCACCTTTCGAGCAGGGCGCGACATGCGAAAATACCGCAAAAAAGAGGCAGATCACTCTGCCTCCCGCATTTCGTTCATGTTCTTTGTCCCGGTTATCTCCTTCTGCTGCCCAAAAGACGCAAGATCTTCAAAAACAGGTTAATGAAGTCGAGATACAGCTGGAAGGCACAAAATAGGGAAAGCGCCAGCTCGGACTTTTCGGACGCCGCATTGCAATACAATTTGAGTTTTTGGGAATCATATGCGATGAGACCCACAAAGATCACGATACCCACACAAGTGATCATAAAATCAAACAGGGTATTTTGGAGAAAGAAATTGATGACGCCTGCAATGATAATGCCGATCAAACCGAACAACAAAACAGAACCGATGCCCGTCAGATCCTTTTTGGTCACGATACCGAACACCGCCATAACCGCAAAAAGTACGGCGGTACATCCAAATGCCATCTGAATCGTTCCCACGCTGTACAATCCCATGATCACAGCCAGCATAAGTCCCGTCAGATACGCATAAACGGTATAAAGCACACCCGCAAGGATCGCATTGTTTTTCTTTACCGCCCAGTTACCGGCCAGTACGATCGCAATTTCTCCGGCAAACAAAAGCCAATATCCGTTGCTGCTAAAGATTTTAAATACGGTTTCCTGTGATACGGTCGTTGCCGCAAATGCCGTGATGGCAAGCGCAATGATCATGAAAATATAGGATTTCGCAATGATGCTCGTAAATGCCGCCTTGGGTAAGTCGGTCGTCGTAGCCGTTGCAGTGGGATTCATATCATACCCGCCGCCAAAATTATCAAATCCGTGTCCGATCCCCGAAGCCGCACCGTTTAACGCTTCCATCTGATCCATGTATGCATTGGGATCCGGCATACTGCGATCACCGGTATTCTGCACCCCGAACACTTCGTCTTCACTTCCATAGCCATTGTTGTTTTGCCCGCCACTATAAGGCGTATAATTTCCGTATTGATCTGCCATTTTTCTTTCCTCACACAAAAACTATTAATATGCCGTGTTGCTTGCATGAATCTGCTCTACATCATACTGGAAAAATCCTTCCGTAAGCAGTTTCCGCTCAAACTCTTCCATCGGCATGGGTTTATCATAAAAATATCCCTGCGCCAGTTGGCACTTATCTTCTTTTAACATCATGACCTGCTCGTAAGTTTCAACACCTTCTACGATACATTCCAGGCCCATGTTCTGGAACATGGAGATCAGGGAATCCATCATGATCTTCTTTTGCGGGTCGTGATCATCCGCTGTCGGAAGGAAGCTCTTGTCCAGCTTCAAAACATCCCACGGTGACTCACGCACCAGGTTCAAGGAAGAATATCCCACACCGAAATCATCCACGGAAGTCTTCACGCCTGCTGCCTGCAGTCCGTGCACGGCGGCCTTCAGATCCTTGAAGTTTACGTCCGTCGTCGTCTCCGTCAACTCGATCTCCAAGTATTCATGCGGAATCTCATATTTATCAATGATATCCAAAATATCATCCAAAAGGTCGATGTCACCCATGTGTCGTCTGGACATATTTACGGATACCCTTACGATCTGCTTTCCTTCATCCAGCCATCGGCGAAGATCCTTGCACACTTCCTCGAGCATGTAGAAATCCAGTTTACAGATCGCCCTGCTCTGCTCCAGGCTCGGAATAAACCGGTCCGGAACAATGAACTTTCCTTCATGGAACCAACGCACCAGTGCCTCCGCACCGGCCAGTTGATCGGTTTCCAGAGAAACCTTCGGCTGATAATATACCTTAAATTCCCGATTCTCCAGTGCAGCCGGGAAGATATTTTCCAACATGCGGATGTCATTCTGCTTTTCCTTCAGACCGTCATCGTAAAATGCGAAATCCGCCTTCGCATCCCGTCTTGCGAACTGGATGGCCAAACCGCAGGCATCCATGATATCCGTGGCACGATCGCAGGAATCCGGGATCAGATAATATCCCGTATACGAATTTAACTCGATCTGTCCGTCCGCATCATCATACGGCACCATCGCACTGATCAGATAGTCACGGACAATGTCGAGATTCTTTTTGCGGAACAACGCCACAAAGTTATCGCTTCCCACACGGCACACCGCTTCATCTTCGGTGCCGAGCAGGTTCTGAAGACCAAGCGCATAATTGCGCAACACAAGCGTCCCCTTCGGTCGACCGATCAACTGATTCACAATGGAAAAGTGCTTTACATTAAAATAACACGCACCGAATTCACCGATCCTGCCACCGATACAAAGCATGGAAGCGAGACGCATGAAATAAGCCAGCGAATAAATCCCCAACTCACGATCATAAAACGTCATGCGGTGCACAAGATTCTTGATACGGATCCGTCCATGGAACGTATAGAGCATCTTCACGATCAACTCGATGTGACGGATATCCTCTTCATCCCAGGGCTTACACGACTCGGAATGATATACCACGTATTCCGCAATACTACCGTTATCAATATGATATTTAAAATTCTGCTTAAGCGTTAACTCAGAAGTTGTATCTTCATAAATCGTCGCTACTTCACCGGGCTTTTCCATTGCGACCTGTTCCGGTGTAGAATAAATTTGAGCGATGATCCTCCCGATCGACAGCATCCGTGCGATCGGCATCAAAATATCCTGCTGCTGCGGATCCTCGACGGCTGTCAATTTTTCCATCTCGAACAAAAACTTGTCTAATGCTTGAGCATATCTCGTTATATCAACAGACATATACCTTACCACCCGTTTCTCTCTCCCTATAATTCTAATAATTCGGCAGGGAAAAGTCAACGAAATATACGGCTATCCGTACAGATAGCCGCTTGTTTTCGCAAGTATTTTACTATTTTGTCAACAGCATATAAAGGATCGCGATCACGGCGATCACTGCCACGATCGTCAAAAATACCTTTAACTTCGAAACCGGTGTGGAACCGGAGATCTTACCGGTCTGCGCATTCACCATGAAGTTGTACACCTTGTTCTGATAACTGAACGAAGAGATCCAGACCGGAGCCATGATGTATTTATATGTTACATTACGAAACCTCGTGTTCACCATCACATTTCTGGTATGATCCGCATCCGTATGCCGGTGCATGATATCCTCTCTGGCCATCTGCTCGATCTGCTCTTTGATACTCTTTTGTGCGCTCTTCCATCCGTCCTGCAGTTCCACGGTATAACGCTCCGCGGCAAACCCTGCCAAATACTCCGACTTATATTCCACCGCCTCTTTGGTCTTAAAGGGTTCGATCAGTCGCAGCAAACTCGTGTTTTGCTTACTCGAAGCCGGAACCAGTTCATCGTCAAAGAAGTGTCGGATCACACCGGTCGTCTGATGCCAATCGGTCACCGTCTTCTCATTTCCGTCTTTGTCTTTGACTTTTCTGTCGACACCATACTCGCCGGTATAGCCGGAATTCGTATCTGCATCATACGTCCAATACGGAACATAGATACCGTTCATCTCATCCGCATGCGCCTTCCGCTTGGCATCCGAAGGACAGAAGAATTTTCCTTTGATCCAATCCTTGAATTTATCCTTTGCTTCTTCCATGCTGACCTTGAACGGGATCAGCGCCCCCGGCGCCATGATCTTAACATCGCCGGCCTCCATTACCTGCTTTGATCCGCAATACGGACACTCACCGGAAATCGTATTCGCATCATAAACCGTCTCGGCACCGCAAGAGGAGCATTTGATCACTTTGGTCTTCACACCCCAGTCGGTTACCATCGTATCCTTTGCGCTGTTAAGATCCAACTCCTCCGCCTCGAAGTCATCATCGTGCTCGATCGCTTCCTCATAATCACAGTACGGACATTTCATGCCGCCGCTCTTCGGATCGAACACCATAACTCCGCCACAACTCGGACATTTACGGTCTACTTCTGCTTTGTTCTTAACTTCTGTCGGTTCCATTGTTTCCCTCCTTCGGTGGTCGGTTTTTAATCAATTCGCTGTTATCCTGTTTCAACTTGTCAATGGTTTGTTACATTTTTCTTGTAATCTTCATGAAGGGAGTTCCGCACCCCTTTAAAATTATAGCGAATTTATACCCCATCATCAAGTTTCAAGGAGGATATACTTAAAAGACGGAGACGAATAATCTATTAAGATCGTTCGCCACCGTCTGTGGTAACAGCATTCAATTATGCTATAGATCTACAAAGAAAGCCAGGCTCAAACCGGGCTTTTCTTATAACATCTCCTTGGCTTTGTTTATCATGCCAAGAAGTCCTTTTTCCTTTATGAGTGCTATTCCCTGTCCCTCATCTCCCAGAACGATCAGGTTATCACCGGGATTTATGTCAAAGATCTTTCTGGCCTTTGCGGGGATTACGATCTGACCCTTGTCTCCGACCTTGACCATTCCGAATATATGCTTTCCCTTCGGCGGGATAACGAATCCCAAGTTTTGTGAATCACTCTTTTCATATGAAATAAGATCATCCAGTGAAACTCCGAAAACATTTGCGATCATACCGCATTTTTCTATATCGGGCAGTGATTCGCCGGTCTCGTATTTTGACAATGTCTGTCTCGATACACCTATCTTTTCGGCAAGCTCCTCCTGCGAGAGATTATTGATTTTCCTTAATTCGACCAGATTTTTCGCAAAACTCATGATTTCTTTTCCTTCTTAATCCCAAGTACACACCATCTGACAACCGGTATACGGCTGATGATCTCGTTTAACAAATATGCTCCTGCAAATCCGGCTATGGCTACAAGCAGATATACAAGTACCGGAGCAAGATACGGGCAATACTTCCTGAGATAATATGCGCTCACCGTTATACAAAGATAATGGAATACATACAGCCCCCAACTCTTTTTGCACATCCATTCACTGAACCGGTTCTTAAAGCCGCCCAATTTTTTCATGAAGGCAAGTATGCCAAGAACTCCGAGCCATGCATATACATTGCAAAGAACAGTATCCAGCACGACATGATCGGCATATGATTCTCCCCGGTAAATGATCACGAATGCAACACATGCAATAATTGCAAGTGCGACAAGTATTACCCAACTTTTTTCAAGTCTGTCAATGACCTCTTCATGCGACATAACAAAGTATCCGATAAAAAATCCCAGCCCGTATATACCAAACCTGTAAACCACTATGATAGGCGTATTAAGTATCTGCGCCGATGCATAGATAAGGACTGTCATGCAAAGCAGTATGATAACGTTTGCTTTTTGACATACGTTATAGAGTCTGTCCTTTTCGATCTTTCTTATAAGGATGAGCAGGATACTGAAAAGCCACAGCATCTGGATATACCACAGAGGTCCGGTTCCGCTGACAGCCTCGATAAGAAACAGTACAGGCCCGGGTACATTACCCATAGAATCAAATGCACCGGAGATGAGCATATTATAGTAGCCCAGTATCCAGAAAAAAACGAAAAGACCTATCGTTGACGGGACAAGGTACTTCCTTGTCCTTGCTCTTACAAATTCCTTTTCGGGTTTTTTGTCCAGCTCAAACCTTGCAGACATTCCCGATACGACAAACAAAAGGAGCATGAACCATGGATATACGATATACTGATAAACATCCTGCGGCTGAGTTTCACGGAACGGACCGATTATACCGTGGACTGTTACACCGTTGAACATGTATATGACATGGTAGATGACAACTAATATCACCGTTATAAAACGTATATTGTCAAGATATGTCTTTCTCATAATTATACCACCTTTGCTAACATTTTTGACATTTTCTTAATTATATGAAGCAAAGTTCCGCTTGTCTATCAAGTGAAGTTTACATTTAAGACCGACTTTTGTTAAAATTTGTTGCCGGATCTATTCTCTACAGAAAAAGGGTTCCAGAGACATAATCTCTGAAACCCTTATATTTACTGTACTTATCAATAGCAATTATAATTATTCAATAATTGTTGCTACTCTTCCTGAACCTACTGTTCTACCACCCTCACGGATAGCGAAGGTAAGACCCTGTTCCATAGCGATCGGGTGAATCAGCTCGATGGTCATCTCTACGTTATCACCGGGCATGCACATCTCTGTACCTGCAGGTAAGTTACATACACCTGTGATATCGGTTGTTCTGAAATAGAACTGAGGACGATAGTTGTTGAAGAAAGGTGTATGACGACCACCCTCGTCCTTGGTCAATACGTAAACCTGAGCGGTAAACTTCTTGTGGCAAGTTACTGTACCGGGCTTAGCCAATACCTGACCACGCTCGATATCGGTTCTCTGGATACCACGAAGAAGGGCACCGATGTTATCACCTGCCTGAGCCTCATCAAGGAGCTTACGGAACATCTCGATACCGGTTACAACGGTCTTCTGAGTCTCTTCCTTAACACCGATGATCTCAACTTCATCAGACATATGAAGAACACCACGCTCTACTCTACCGGTAGCAACGGTACCACGACCGGTGATGGAGAATACGTCCTCGATAGGCATCAAGAACGGCTTATCTGTATCACGCTGAGGATCCGGAATGTACTCGTCGATCGTAGACATTAATTCCATGATCTTGTCACCCCACTCACCATTGGGATCTTCCAATGCCTTAAGAGCGGAACCCTTGATGATCGGGCAATCTGTGAAACCATACTCCTCTAACTGCTCGGTAACTTCCATCTCAACTAACTCGATGAGCTCTTCGTCGTCTACCATATCGCACTTGTTAAGAAATACTACGATGTAAGGTACACCTACCTGACGGGAAAGAAGGATGTGCTCCTTGGTCTGAGCCATAACACCGTCTGTAGCTGCTACAACTAAGATAGCGCCATCCATCTGAGCAGCACCTGTGATCATGTTCTTAACGTAGTCAGCATGTCCAGGGCAGTCAACGTGTGCGTAATGTCTCTTCTCTGTCTGATACTCAACGTGAGCTGTAGAGATTGTGATACCTCTCTCTCTCTCTTCGGGAGCCTTATCGATATTCTCGAAATCTACCTTCTCATTACCTGCAACTCTCTCAGCCAAAACCTTGGTGATAGCTGCTGTAAGAGTAGTCTTACCATGGTCAACGTGACCGATGGTACCGATGTTACAATGTGCCTTATTACCTCTTTCGAATTTAGCCTTTGCCATTTTTACTTTCCTCCTGAAAATAAACTGTTACTGTAATCTTAAATCCCCCCATTTACTTAGGGGAAAGCTCGACTATCTACGATTATATTAAATAATCCACAGATTTTCAAGCATTTTTGATACTTTGCATTACTTTATGCCGTGTGACCAAAGTATGGTCTTTACGCATCCTTCTTGTTATTGAGAACCTTGTCTGCGACATTCTTCGGTACGGGCTCATACTTCTCAAAGAACATTGAGTAGTTACCACGTCCCTGAGTCTTAGAACGAAGGTCTGTAGAGTATCCGAACATCTCTGAAAGCGGAACAAAGCCTCTTACGATCTTGCCGCCGCCGAGATCATCCATACCCTCGATACGTCCACGACGTGAGTTGATATCACCTATGACATCACCCATGTACTCCTCAGGCATTGTAACCTCTACCTTCATGATAGGCTCAAGAAGCTGAGGTGAAGCCTTCTGCATAGCCTCCTTAAAGCACATAGAACCTGCTATATGGAAAGCCATCTCAGATGAGTCGACTTCATGGTATGAACCATCGTATACTGTCGCATGTACACCAACAACCGGGAATCCGCCGAGGCAACCTGCCTTGGTGGCTTCTTCGATACCCTCGCCTACTGCAGGGATATACTCCTTCGGGATCGCGCCACCGACAACCTCAGAATCGAATTTGAACAGCTCTTCTCCGTTGGCATCCATGGGCTCGAAACGTACTTTACAATGTCCGTACTGTCCACGACCACCTGACTGCTTAGCGTACTTGTATTCCTGATCAACAGGCTTGGTAAAGGTCTCCTTGTATGCAACCTGAGGTGCACCGACATTAGCCTCAACCTTGAACTCTCTGAGCAGTCTGTCTACGATGATCTCCAAGTGAAGCTCACCCATTCCTGCTATGATAGTCTGGCCTGTCTCCGGATCTGTATGAGCACGGAATGTGGGATCCTCTTCAGCAAGCTTTGCCAAAGACTCACCAAGCTTACCCTGTCCTGCTTTGGTCTTGGGCTCGATAGCGAGCTCAATAACAGGCTCCGGGAATTCCATAGACTCAAGGATAACGGGATGCTGCTCATCACATATCGTATCACCTGTACCTGTAAGCTTGAATCCTACGGCAGCGGCGATATCACCTGAGTAAACCTTATCAAGTTCTGCTCTGTGATTAGCATGCATCTGAAGGATACGTCCAACACGCTCCTTCTTATTCTTAGTAGCATTAAGTACGTATGAACCTGAGTTCAATGTACCTGAGTATACTCTGAAGAATGCGAGCTTACCTACGAAAGGATCGGCCATAATCTTGAATGCAAGAGCTGCAAAAGGCTCTTCATCTGAAGAATGACGCTCGATCTCATTACCGTCAAGGTCTGTACCCTTAATTGCAGGGATATCAAGAGGTGAAGGCATGAACTCTATTACAGCGTCCAAAAGCTTCTGTACACCCTTGTTTCTGTAAGCTGTACCACAGCATACAGGTACTGCTGCACATTCGCATGTTGCCTTTCTAAGCACCTTCTTGAGCTCGTCATTGGAAGGCTCCTCGCCTTCAAGGTAAGCCATCATAAGATCGTCATCAAGCTCGCAGATCTTCTCTACGAGTTCCTCATGATACTTGTCGGCATCTGCCTTCATATCATCAGGGATGGCAACGA
>JAILOQ010000089.1 GCA_024690725.1 Lachnospiraceae bacterium | reverse complement strand
ACACCCGTCTGCACGCGCATCGCGTGATTCTCGATGACGGTGTCGATCGTTTCGTATAATTTGTTCAGTCTCTGCCCGGTCTTTGCCGAAATATAGATGATCTCCGCATACGGCATGAAGGATAAGGTGTTACGCACCTTTTCGCTGAACTTATAGATGGTCTTGTCGTTCTTTTCCACGGCATCCCATTTGTTTACCGCAATGATCATACCTTTGCCGCGCTCATGGGCGATACCGGCGATCTTTGCATCCTGCTCCGTCACGCCTTCTTCGGCATCGATGAGGAGTACAACGATGTCCGCGCGTTCCACGGCACTTACCGTACGCACGATCATGTAATGCTCGAGTTCTTCTTTTATCTTATTCTTTCTGCGAAGTCCCGCCGTATCGATGAAGATGTATTCCTTCCCGTGGTACTTCACGGACGTATCCACCGCATCTCTCGTCGTACCCGCAATATCCGATACGATCAACCGATCCTCTCCGATCAGCTTATTGATCAAAGAAGATTTCCCTACATTGGGCTTTCCGACGATCGCGATCCGCGGTCTTTCGTCCTCTTCCTCTTCCGTCGTCTTATCGGGGAAATGTCCCACCACGATATCCAAAAGATCGCCGATTCCCTGCTGGTTGGCGGCACTGATGGGATAGGGCTCTCCGATGCCCAGGTTATAGAATCCGTATACATCCGCTTCCTGTTTTTGGAAGTTGTCGACCTTGTTTACCACCAGGATCACAGGCTTTCGGGACCTGCGCAGCATATCCGCCACTTTTCCGTCCGCATCCGTAAGTCCCTGCTTGACGTCCGTCATAAACAGGATCACATCCGCGGTATCGATGGCGATCTGTGCCTGATCCCGCATCTGCGAAAGGATCACATCCTTCGATTCCGGCTCGATCCCGCCCGTATCGATCAGGGTAAACTTATAATTCAGCCAGTCCACATCCGCATAAATACGGTCTCTTGTGATACCCGGCGTATCTTTTACTATGCTGATCATAGATCCCGCGAGTGCGTTGAACAACGTCGATTTTCCGACATTCGGACGCCCCACGACCGCTACGATCGGTTTGGTAGCTGTACTCATTTAACTCTTTCCATTCCCGGGAAGTCGCAAGACGGCTTCCACAAAATCCATACCGCTTGATTTTACAATATCTACGGAAACTTGTAAAGTTTGCTCGAGTTCCGGAACGGTCACATCGTCCAGAAAATAATTCTCCCCGCTGCGTAACACATTTTCGGGTAAAAGAACGGTTTCACCAAGCTCCAGTGGCTTTAACTGCGCGATCATATCCTGCCCCGTCAAAAGCCCCGACACGGTGATCCTTTCTCCGAAAAAATCATTGCGGATCGCCACAACGCGGATGTCCAGAAACGGAAAACGCTCCATCATCTCATCCGCCATCTTCTGCATCGTACCTGCGGCCAGGCGTCCCGTAGCAATGGTCTTTACCAGTTTTTCCTTGCCGGTTTTCCTTAGATATTCCAAAATCTCTTCATGCGCACCGACCGTTTCCATCGCCTCGTGAAACTCATCGGTCAAAAGCGTGATCATGCCGACACCGTTTTCCAACTGTAAATATCCGTCATAGCTTTCCGCCTTCGGAAGCTCTTCTTTTGCCAGGAAGTACCACTCGTCCGAGGCATGCACGAAATGCAGGCCCACGCGCTCATACATGATCTTCTGCCATTTGTGGATGATGGCCAGGGTTTCTTTGGCCGACTGCTCATCAAAAGGCTCCAAGTGATGCAGGCCCTCGCGATACTTCGAAAGCCCCACCGGAACGACGCTCACACTCTCCAAAAGCGGGGCGTACTTCGCCATTTCGCGGATGCTTCGTTCAAGCTCCTCGCCGTCGTTAATGCCCCTACAAAGAACGATCTGACCGTTCATGGGGATCCCGCCCTCATACAAAAGGTCAATTTTCTTTAATGCTTCGCCGGCAAAACGATTGTGCAGCATTTTCACACGAAGCTCCGGATTCATGGAATGGATCGAGATATTGATCGGTCCCAGATGGTATTTTATGATACGGTCGATGTCGTGATACGACATGTTCGTAAGCGTGACGTAATTGCCCTGCAAAAAAGAAAGGCGGGAATCGTCGTCCTTAAAGTACAGGGTATCCCGCAAGCCGGGCGGCATCTGATCGATGAAGCAGAAAATACATTTATTGCAGCAATGCTTGTAATCGTCCATGAGGCCCTTCTCGAAGACGATCCCGAGATCCTCATCCTCGTCCTTGTCGATCTCCAAAAGCCACTCTTCGCCCGTCTCATCCCCTTTTTGGATCAGAACTTCGAGGTAGGTGTCTTCCGTCAGGTACTGATAATCGAAGATGTCCTCGATCTCGGTGTCATTGACTGCGATCAGGCGGTCTCCGGGCTCGATCCCGAGTTCCTCGGCAATGCTGCCGGTATGGACTTTTTGAATCACATGTCCTTTTGTTTTCATGGTTACCATTTTACCCGAATATTCTTGACGTGTCACTATCTAAAAGGTAAAATTGAAGCGGCTTAAATTTAGACACAGGAGGCGTATGCTATGCCAAATCTTTCCGTATTGGAGAACGCTTTACCGGTAGCTCCGCTTAAGATCATGACCACGGATTCCTGTCGGGAATTTGCAAACAAGGTCAACGACTACCTTGTGGAATACCGCTCTCACGTACATAACGACTTGCTCGAAAACCCCGCTTTTGAAGGGTACTGCGAAAAGAATTACATTGCGGACTGTTCGGTTCCGCGCTTCGGTTCCGGAGAAGGAAAAGGGCAATTAAACGAATCCATCCGCGGCAAGGACCTCTTTATCATGGTGGATATCACAAACCACAATCTGACCTATACGATGAACGGATTTGAGAACCACATGTCTCCGGATGACCATTATGCGGACTTGAAACGTTTGATCGCGGCCTGCAACGGAAAGGCACACCGCATCAACGTGATCATGCCCTTCCTCTATGAAGGCAGACAGCATAAGCGCTCCACCAGAGAATCTCTGGACTGTGCATATGCCCTGGAAGAACTCGCTCATATGGGCGTATCCAATTTCATTACCTTTGATGCACACGATCCGCGCGTACAAAACGCAACGCCGCTGCAGGGATTTGATAACTTTACACCCCCGTATCAGTTCATCCGCTCGCTGCTTCGCTACGAAAAGGATCTGATCATAGACAAGGATCACATGACCGTGATCTCACCGGACGAAGGCGCCTTGGACAGAGCCGTATACTTCTCTTCCGTTTTGGGCGTGGATACCGGTATGTTTTATAAGAGACGGGATTACTCCCGCGTGGTAAACGGAAAGAATCCGATCGTTGCGCATGAATTTTTGGGCGACAACATCAAAGACCGCGATGTGATCATCATCGACGATATGATCGCTTCCGGCGGAAGTATGATCGATACCGCAAAGCAGTTAAAGGGCATGGGTGCCAAGCGCGTCTTCATCTGCTGCACCTTCGGCCTCTTTACCGAGGGCTTAAAGGCCTTTGACTCGGCCTTTGAAAAAGGTTTCTTTGACCGCGTGGTCGTAACGAACCTTACCGCTCTTCCGGAGGATGTCCGCAGTCGCGATTACTTCGTGGAAGCCGATATGACGAAGTTCACCGCTTCCATCATCGATTTCTTAAATCACGATCTTTCCCTGGAGAATGCGCTCGATCCCACGACGAAGATCCAGGAATTGCTTGCGAAATATACCGCCGGCGATTATGCGGGGATCTAAGTTCTTGCAGATATGTACTCCGACCGTGCAAACGGTCTGCGAAGACCGCCTACGGATAACAAAAATCGAATGCGTTTTTGATGTGCCGGATCTCATCTTTGTTTATGGCGATCACATCAAACCGGCACGGGACATCCGTTCCGATCTTCTTATGATTTAAATAAAACAATGCAACCTTACAGATCTGTCGTTGTTTCCTTGGAGTCACGGACTCTTCGGGACAACCGGCGGATCTGTTTTTTCTGTACTTCACTTCGCAAAACACATAGACAGGTCCGGGGTATTCCTTACAGATCACGTCGATCTCGCCCTGTCTGACACGATAATTTCTTTCCACAACAACAAGACCGTGTGCCTGCAAATACTCGCAGGCCGCAGTCTCGTATGCTTCGCCGATCCGGCGTTTATTCACTTGTCTTTCATCCGTTTGAGCCATGAACCGGCTCCTTTCGAACTGCTATCTTCCTACCAGGAAGTAAGAAATGGCATATAAGATCAAAAGATGCACGGGGTAAAAGGCGTAAAAGACATATTTTAAGTTCAGGCCTTTTTGTCCGTTATATTTTTTCACCAAAGGAATGGTCAAAAGAGAGGTTACTTCCATAAGATTCCAGAGGGTTAAAAATACACAGCCCGCACCCTGTTCCCAAACAAAACTCTTCTTTCTCTGTCTGTAAACGTTCATCAGATAGATCGCCGTCACACCGCTGATCGTATAATCGTTTTTGATCAGTATGGAGATGAGGATCGCCACAAAGATGATCAGAATATCTCCGAAGGCCTTATACCATTTGTTGACATCCGGAAAACGATCGTGAAACGCTTCGTATGCCCAAATGGAAAGAAGTCCCAAAAGCAAGGTGAGAAATACGTTTTGATGCGCAAACTCCAAAATCTCGGAATTAAACGCAAGGTCAAACGGCACCTCTGCGATCAGCGCAAAGACAAACAGGCGCAATGCATATTTCAAACGGCTTTTCGTATGATAAAAGCCTTCGATCAACAAAAAGCAAAAGATCGGGAAGGCGATCCTTCCGATCAGGCGAAGTACGAAATCCGTGATCCCCACGATCAAAATGGGCGTCGGATAATCAAACGACCGAAGCATCATAAGATCCTCCGCTCCCATCTTTACCAGATACGGTTCCAGGATCGCCGCACCGATATGATCGATCAGCATGGTGATGATGGCAATGATCTTTAAGGTACTTCCGGGAATTCCTTTATCTCTTACGGGTATTACATCTGACATTTTTATTTGTTCTCCTTAGCTTTTGCAATTTTTTCTTTTATCTTGTCCATGCGGTCCACGAATACCAAGATTTCCGCAACAACTTCATAAAGCTCCGGCGGGATCATATCCCCGACTTTTAATTTGGACAGCGTATTGGCAAGCTTATCGTCCTGATGGACCGGCACGTCCGCATCTTTCGCGGCCTCAATGATCCTCTCGGCGATCCTTCCGGTACCCGACGCTATGACTTTCGGTGCGTCTTCGTCCGGATCGTAGGTCAGAGCCACAGCCGTTTTCTTCAGATTTTTATTGTTATCCGCCATGCTCTCCTTCCTCCTTACTTCTTACGGGACATGAAATGGTTCCCCGTGTTTCACACGTTTTCCCATGTTATTTCATGTTTCTCTGTGCTATCCGTGTTCCCCGGTGTTTTATATACCACAGGCTAAGCGCGGGCATCGAAACCGGTCATGGAGATCGGCACGTTATTTCCGCCAAGCTCCCGCTGCATTTCCTCCAAAACCGAGGTCTTCTCATCGAGCTTTGCAACCGAAGGATGCAAGGTAAAGCCCTTGGCCGCGAGCCGTTCGTTTAACAGATCCAAATGCTCTTCGATCAGATCCAGCGTCTCATCGTCCGCCACCTTGAAGTTCGTGGATACCTTTGCTTCCTCCATGGTCACATAGCAATCCACCGGTCCCAGATGATCCATATCCAAATGCAAAAAGGCGGAAACCGAACCTTCTTTTTGCGCAAGACTCTTTTTATTCGTATATACGTACAGATCGCCGTTGGCATTTTGTCCGTCTAACTTCAGCGGGATCTGCACATAGGTAAAGGTCTCGTTTAACTGATTCATAAAATTGATATTCTGATTCAAGTTGGAAACGTTTTGCGTAAGCGTCGCTTCTTTGCCCAGGACCGCTTCCGCAGCCTGTGCCATCCGTCCGGACTGCGTGGAAAGCTTTTGATACAAAAGCTCGATCTTATCCTTTTCGGCCGCTTCCTCCGGCCGTAAGAGCCAGTTC
>JAILOQ010000087.1 GCA_024690725.1 Lachnospiraceae bacterium | reverse complement strand
GACATGTCGATGCTTGCGGCAAGTACCTTAACGAGCGTTGTCTTTCCGACACCGGGGACATCTTCGATGAGGATGTGCCCGCCTGCCAAAAGGCAGATGAGAACGTTTTCGACAACGTGTTCCTTTCCGATAAAGTATTCGCCGATCTGTGCTTTGAGTTTTTGAATCATAGTCCCGCCTCCCCCGATACATAGATATACTTTGATTATACAGTAGATGCGCCTGTTACGGAACATATTATCGGAGGAAATACACCGGGGACGGCATTGTTGACAGGAGAAAAGAGCAGGCTGAAAATCGATAAAAAATAATAAATTAACGATAAACGATAAAAAGTTGTTGACATTCATAAATATCGGTGGTAATCTCATTACAACGGCAGATGTAATGCGCAGTGCAGATGTCGGAACATAAACATTTGAAACGTATGAGGAGAATCGATATGAATGAAGAAAAAAAGAAACTGGAAAGTGTGGTAAAAAGTTGTAAGGCGGCGAGCATTTGCTCCATGGTCATCTTTTTTTGTTTGGCTTGTGCGACGACGCTGTTGTTGATCATCGGCATTCTGATGCTGGCAAAGCCGGAAACGTTTGATGAGCAACTCAAGGCCGGTGACGTCAATATGGAATTAAAGCTAGCGGGAGTGACGGTTGCTACGGTCGGAGACGAGGATGAAACGGCAACGCAGGCATGGACCTCGGATGTACCGGCATTGCAGGAGTATTTGAATAAGAATGCGAAATCCGATGCGGTAGGCCTGGGACTTTATCTTCTTATGATGGCTGTGATCGCAGGGTTGACGGCCTTTTGCATGTGGCAGGTACACACCGTGTTTAAGGTCATCGTCAAAGAAGGAAATCCGTTCGCGGATCAGGTGCCGAAGAAGATCCTTACAGCGATGATCATCCTTACGGTAACCCTCGGACTTAGCTCCGGAGTCGGCTTTGCGGTCGTGCTCGGTCTTGTGACCTGGGCGGTCTATGCGATCGTGGATTACGGAAAATACTTGCGGATTCAGTCGGATGAGACGTTATAGGAGGCTGCCATGGGGAAGATCATTTTACGGTTAGATCGGGTGATGGCGGATCGCAAGGTATCGCTGCAAGACCTTGCGGAGCAGGTGGGCGTTTCCAATGTCAATCTGTCCAAGATGAAGAACGGAAGGATCAGTGCGATCCGGTTTTCAACGCTCGAGGCGATCTGCGACGCGCTTCATTGTCAGCCCGGAGATATTTTGGAATATGACCCGGATGCGGTATCCGACGAGGAATAGTACCCGGAAAAAGAACAACAGACCCCCGATGAAATTTTTTGAAAAATATTTCATTCGGGGGTTAAGTTATTATAAATCCTGTCGATATATACAACGAGGATAGCCATAAGTGTTTTCATTGAAACGGATTTCAATGTATATTACAAGGAGGTAATCATATGGCAAGTATCAACGGTATTTCTGCTTATCAGCAGACAAATCAATCGTGGAAATCGGAAGCCGTGCGGGAGCAGGCAGCCAAGGTGCAGGCTGCGGCAAAGGCCGGTGAGACGAAGACCGCGCAAGAGTCGGGCCCGGGGGCTGTTAAGACAAAGGGCTGGTCTCCCATTTCGGAAACAAGTTCACTTATTCCCGCAAAAACTGAATATGGGAATGCGATCGGTGAGGTCAAACTTTCCGACGCGGCGAAGGACTATTATGAATCTTTGAAGTCAAAGTTTCATAATATGGACTTTATTGTCGTCAGCAAGGACATGATGGATGCGGTTCGCAAAAATGCTTCGGCATACGGCAACTCAGACAAGCCCGTCGTGCTGATCGACGAAGAAAAACTGGAGCGCATGGCAACGGATGAAGAGTATCGCAACAAATACGAGGGCATCATCGCCATGAGCGAACAGAAGTTACTCGAGGCTAAGAGTCATTTCGCAAGCACCGGCGCAAATGTAAAGAACTTCGGCGTTGTCGTGGATGACAACGGAAACGAGAAGTACTTTGCCGTTTTGGAAAAATCCTCGCAGCTGCAAAGGGAGAGGATTGAGAAACACGCAGAGGAAAAGAAGGAACAACGGATCAAAGAGAACAGAGACGCTAAGGAAGAAGCACGGAACAAACAGATTCAAAACGTCCGCGACAGAAGCGAAGCGGAGCGTGCACAAGCGGTGGAAGAAGTCATGGAGCATGACGATATGGAAGCCCAAGCACCGGAAAAAGAATATGTTTCGATCGAAGCTTCTTCCATGGAAGAATTGTTTTCCAAGGTTCAAACCTATTCCTATCAGATGGCGGCATCCGCTGTTCGGACAGATGCGGAGCGTATGGTGGGAGCGAACATTGACTTCAAAGGTTAGTGCGATAAGGGGGGATTATCATGAATGTTTCATTTAATTCTCAACGATCGTACGCCGGCTATCCCCAAGATCATGCATGGAATCATGTGGGATCAAAACAAAAAAACAGTCATGTCGCAAACACGGTGACCGCTCTGAAAAACGAGCAAACGCGCGATTTGATGCAAAGGTTGAAAATGACAAAGAAGTCAGGTCCGAATCCGTTTGAAGCATATTCCAAGGATCGTTTGACGGGATATGCGGGAAGCAATACGCAGACGAAGGCGGACAAGGCTAAGAAGGCAGCTGCCAAAGTGAAGTATAACTTCAAAGAGGTGGCGAGCAAGATCCAACGGGCGAAGACATCCGTAAGCGCCGGACAGGCGGTACTTTCGGCAAAGCGAAAGGTCTTGGAGGTAAAGCGAAAGATTTCTTCCGGACAGGGCGATGCCGAGGAACTGCAGCTGGCCCTGACACATGCCAAGCGCATGGAAATGGTCGCCCGGAAAAAGAAACATCATCTGCAACTCGAAGAGTTGGTGGTCACGACGCAAAGGCGCGATGAAAACTCAGAACAGAGGGAAGACGTCGCGACAAGCGCAAAGCAGGACATCGTCATGGCCGAGGAACAAAAGGTCGAGGAGCTGGAGGATGAGATCTTCGATGAACGCGAAGAGATGCTGGATGAAGCAGTCGCGGAATTGGAAGAAAGCAACGAAGAAGTGACGGACGAAATGATGGCGGAGCTGAACGAAATGATCAGCGAATTCGGAGAGGAGGAGCTAAAGCAACTCGAAGAAGCCATGGAAATGCTGGAAACGATGGAGATCATCGATCCGCATATGAGCGAAGAGGACTTGGAGGAACTGAAGAGAAAGCACAGATCCTCGGAGGCCAGAGCCATGATGAAAGCAGACATGGATTATTTAAAGAGCATGATCAAGTATCAGACGATGAAAGCGGCCGAGAGCATGGAAAGTGCGAAGGCAGTGCCGGTGCAGAGTATGACGCCGGCGGTTGTTGCCGTGCCGCAGATAGCGGGAGCGGAGAGTGCATATGCACAAGGAGCCGCGGGGGCCGTCCCCACACCTTCCGTCAGTATACAGGTTTAGGCACAAAAAAGGGTTGTCGCAAGCGACAACCCTTTTGCGTTCTTTGTCCGTGTATTACATGGTACCCTTCTCAAGTGCAAGCGTTCTGGTCGTAAGATCGCAAACCTCGGTAGGTCCGTAATACTGGATGGCACCGGGGAAGGTGAAAGCGGTCTCTTCCGCCCACTCAGCTCTGTGTGCTTCGAAGTACTTAAACGGCGCACCTTCAAGCTCAACAAGTGCCTTGCGGATAACCGGCTTGTCCTCGCCGTGACGACGCTCCATGTTCATCATCTTGGTGATCGGCATACCACCTGCAACCCACTCCTCAGCCGGCTTGCTCAGATTGGAAACCTTGGAAAGATATCCGTTGTAGCCGTACTGGATCAGCATGAATGCATTGTATCCGAGAGAGTAGCAGTAATCTGCGTCGAAGTTCGACGGGAAAGCACATCTTCCTTCGTAACCGAAGAAGTGATGAAGTGCGGAGAACTTACCGTTGTAGGTTCCTGCAGCCTTTCTCTCTTTTAACTTATCAGCAACGAGTGCGGAGAAGAGCTTCTCGGACTCGATCAGGGAAACCTGTACGTTTCCGTGAGGATCTCTCTCTAAGAAGAGCTGCTGCTGAATGGTCTGAGGAAGGATGGCGAATACATCCATGGATTCCTTGGAAAGACCGTTCTTGATAAAGTCATATTTCTCATTCCAACTTGCAAGTGCGTTGAACGCCTCTGCCTTGCTGCCTGCCAAAAGCTCGTTGATCTCGGAGATCAGTACGGAGAACTCGGGAACGAATTCAACCACACCCTCGGGGATGATGGCTACACCGAAGTTCATGCCCTTAGCGGCTCTCTTTGCAACGGAATCAGCGATCTGATCTGCGATCTGGGATAAGCTCATCTTCTTAGCTGCAACCTCTTCGGAGATCAGGCAGATGTTCGGCTGTGTCTCAAGTGCGCACTCCAAAGCTACGTGAGAAGCACTGCGGCCCATAACCTTGATGAAGTGCCAATACTTCTTAGCGGAGTTTGCATCTCTTTCGATGTTACCGATCAACTCGCTGTAGGTCTTTGTAGCGGTATCGAAACCGAAAGAGCACTCGATATCGTCGTTCTTTAAGTCACCGTCGATGGTCTTCGGGCATCCGATCACCTGAACGCCGGTGTTATGTGCTGCGAAGTACTCAGCGAGTACTGCTGCGTTTGTATTGGAATCATCACCACCGATGATAACGATCGCGGTAATGCCATGCTTCTTGCAAACTTCGGAAGCGATCGCAAACTGTTCCTCGGTCTCTAACTTGGTACGACCGGAACCGATGATATCAAAACCGCCGGTATTTCTGTACTCATCAATGTAAGCGTCGTCAAAGATGAGATAATCGTCTTCGATCAAACCGCTCGGGCCGTTCTTGAAACCGTAGAGAACGTTCTCACTGTTGGTTGCCTTTAATGCATCGTAAAGACCGCAAACAAC
>JAILOQ010000073.1 GCA_024690725.1 Lachnospiraceae bacterium | reverse complement strand
TCCTTCGCAAGCTCTTCCATCGGCAGGGATGAATACTGCCAAAGGGGTTCCTTGGAAGAGGAGAGGGAAGTACGCTTCAAAAATTCGATCTCTGCCTTCTTCATCCCTTCTATACCGGTGTAGTTCTTGTTGCCGGTCGCGCGCAGGGGGCTTGTGGGTGTGGGAATCTTATCAAAATGAATGCGCTTCATGTAGTCATTCAGATCAAAGTCATCGAGTTTTTTCAAAAAGCTATGTATGGCGTCCTGTTCACTTTTTTCCCTGCTTTCCGTGCCGTCCTTTGCTAAAAGCCAGGCGCAGAGCACTTTGGAGATTGCGGATTCTTCCTGGATGTCGGATACGTTTTCTTTGATCAGGTCGCCAAGAAGGTTTAAGTGACCCTCACGGATGCAAAACTCGGCAGTGAAGTCTGAAATGCTCGTTGCAAAGGAAACGAAATCGGAAGGTGCGCGGTCGCCGGACAAAATCTTTGACAAAAACGACGGATCGTACCCGGCGTATTCCGACAACTGTTTTCGGTTGATGGGCAGTGTCTGCATGAGCAGGGAAAACTTCCCGGTAAAAGAAACGCGGTCCACATCCAGATTCGGTAAGGAAGCATAGAGGGAAGTGCGCAGTTTGTCAGGATCAATCTCCGATCCGTTATCTTCCGCGATCCTGCAAAGCGATTCCGAGAGGTTTTGCAGATCTTCCTTTGAAGGTGTGCGCTGACCGCTTCGGTAACGGCTGATCGCGGACGCCGAGATCCCGCTGGTCAAAGAAAGATCTTTGGCGGAGCAGGGGATCTGATCCATATATTGATTTAAGAGTTCGTTAAATTCCATGTCTTACTTCCTTATCGGTCTTATTCTTGGTCATAGTATCTGAAATGAGATGTGACTCTTCTTTCTTCATCATAGCACAAGGGAGATGGGATGGGGCAAAAAAATTCCCGTTTTGTCATTGACAAACAGTCACAAAAACGAATCTTATGCGCTGCTATTGCTATAATGGTAATAGCGATGTGTCATAATGAACAAGAACCTTTCGGATATTGAATACGTAAAGGTGCTCTACCGCTTGTTCCTCGGAAGAGAAGCGGAAGAGGATGGACTCAACTACTGGGTGAATGAATTAAAGACCAGGAGCCGTAATGATATCATCGGCGGTTTCTCGGGCTCCACGGAGTTTGGCGGTATTATGGATACGTTTGGTATATAATCGTATTTGAGGGGGCTATGCAAGAAGAAGGGCGGTTTTGCCGTCCTTCTTTTTATGTGCATTTTCGTCAAATGGAAAAAATTTTTGAAAAAGGTGTTGACACGCGACTGTTACGGGTGTATATATAACACATAAACAGTTGTAGCGCAGCAACACGAAACGGGGTTATACAATGATCATTTCACAAACATCGGGTGTGCCGATCTATCAACAAATTGCAGACAGTTTCCGAAGCGACATTTTGGAGGGCCGGGTCAAAGAAGGAGATTACCTTCCGAGCATCCGCGGTCTTGCCAGGGATCTGAAGATCAGCGTCATTACGACCATGAAGGCATATGAACAGCTGGCGGAAGAGGGCTTGGTCACGGCGGTGCAGGGCAAAGGCTATGTGGTAAATGCACAGGACGGAAACATGCTAAAAGAACAACACATGCGAAAGGTGGAAGAGGGTCTGATGCAGGCCATCACATCCGCCAGGATCGCGGGCATGACCGAAAAGGAACTGGTCGATACATTAAAAGTCTTATTGACATTAAAGGAGAATTGAGATGGAAGTAAACAGTATTATTCATGGCGAAGGAATCATTAAGAAGTACAAGAACTTTGAACTGAACGTGCCCACATTTGATGTGCCGCAGGGATTTGCAACGGCCCTGATCGGCGAAAACGGTGCCGGTAAGTCGACACTTTTGGATATCCTCGCGGGAATCCGACTTGACTACAAGGGAACGCTTACCTTCTTTGACCAATATAGCGATAAGGACCGGGAGACTAAGCCGGAAGTGAAGAATAAGATCGGATATGAAGGAACGGGCAATTACTTCCTTCCGATGTGGACGATGAAGCAGGGCAAGGAAGTGCAGAGCCTCTTGTTCGAGAGCTTCGACGGTGCAAAATACGACAATGTTTGCGAAGAACTGGCGATCCCGAACGATCCGAACAAGAAGATCTCCGAGCTTTCCGACGGTAATCAGATGAAGTTAAAGCTTGCGGGCGTTTTTTCGAGAGATACGGATATGCTGATCTTGGATGAGCCGGCATCTCCTTTAGACCCGCTGATGCGTGATAAGCTTTGCGATATGATCCGCGAGTATCTGCTCAGAGACGAAGGAAAGAAAGCGGTACTGTTCTCCACGCATAACATTGCGGATATGGAAGCTGTCACGGACTATGCGATCATCGTGGAAAACGGTCTGATCGCAGAGCAGGGCTTCGTGGAAGAATTAAAAGAAAAATACGTTCTCGTGAAAGGGGAGGCAAAGGACGAAGAAACGGCAAAGAACGTTCTTTACTCCATGAACATGGGAAGTGAGTACGGATTTGAGGGGATCTGTCTTGCGGAGGACATGGATAA
>JAILOQ010000064.1 GCA_024690725.1 Lachnospiraceae bacterium | reverse complement strand
TGTTGATTGTCAAGTAGATTTGACCCACTTTTACATTTAAATCTGACCCACCCCTTTGACCGGGTACCGCGCCTGGAGGGGCGGGTCATTTCTGTTTGTTAATCCTGATTTTTACACTGTGTTTTGACCCATCTCTCAATGCGTCCTCACTTGATACCCATCCGTCTTCATGGATGTGATATCTACGATGATTGTCCGAGACGATGTCTCCAATGTGATATATCTGCTGAGTTCCAACAGTCTGTCACTGATCAGTTCTTGTACAAGTTTTTCCATAGTTCTTGTATCGGTTCTGCGCTGGTCGACCGCCATATTTTTAGCGGACTTTTCCTTGCAAAGCTCATCCAAAGACATAAATATATCGTTTTCTGCAGTCGAGCTGTCCGCTTCGAAGCTGTCCGATTCACGGTTGTAATGACAGTCAGGATCTTTGATGATCCGACTTATCAGAAAATATGGACGTTTGAGACCGTAGGTCTCTTTGATATGCTCATAAGCCGCCTGACGGCCGTCACGGTTATATATTTCTATGATCGCGGGAAAGTCCGCCTTGCTTACAACTGTCAAAACGGCACCTCCTCTGTCATATTCGCGCAGAACTCCAGGGATCTTTGCTGTGCGTCCAGCATTTCAGCCTTTGCCTGATCCAGGAGATCGTATTCCTCCAAAACCCGCGTATATATCATGAGTTTGAACTCAAGCTCATCGATTTCTTTCTTCAAATCATCTACGGTTTCTTCACCGCAGTACTTACGGATAAATCGTGCCTGTTCTTCCGGCGACATTTCTCTGAATTCGCGTTCCTGTTCTTCGACATCCCTGTATGCATCCAGGAAGTCCATGGGGATTCCACCTTCATATACGGCCTCGTAAGGGTTATCATGAACGCTGTTTCCTTTATTTACCCACATATGGAGCGCCGAACGCTCGTCCTCATTCATGGGAGTGACTGCTTCATATTCTCTGAGTTCTTTAAGCAGAGCCTCTTTTATACTATTCTTTTTCATATCGTTCCTTTCGTCATTTAACACTGTTATTTTTCTTGATTCGGTAGCTGTCTCCGGTTATACTTAGCACATGGCAGTGATGCATTAAACGGTCGAGAATCGCCGTTGCAGCAAGCTTGCCTGTGAATAGTTCATCCCACCTGCCCACCGGCAGGTTTGTGGTGATAATGAGAGGGTTCTTTTCATACCGTCTTCGGATGACCTGGAAGAAAAGGCTCTCTCTTTCTTTGTCCATTTTGATATAAGACAGTTCGTCTACGATCAGAAGCCGTATCTTGTCGAGTTCTATCAATGTCTGTTTCAGCGTTCCATCCTGCGCAGCTTCGCATAGTTGATCCAGAAACTCCTTCGCGTTGGCAAAGAGGACTTTATGGCCGGCACTGCACGCTTTGATTCCGATTCCCGTTGCGATCATGCTTTTTCCAACGCCCGGAGGGCCGATGATCAGTACATTTTCATGGGCATCCATGAAGGATAGTGTGGCAAGTTCATCAATCTTGCTCTTGTCGATGCTGGGATTAAACGAATAATCGATATCCTCCAGGTATTTCAGGCCTTCAAACTGAGCCTCTGTTGTGAGTTTGGATTGTCGGCGGCTCATTTTTCCATCCATCTCGATTTCTAACAGTTTCCGTAGAAAATCCTCATAGTCCATTGATGTCTTACGGGCCTCACAGATGATATCCTGATAGTTTTCCCGCATGTCGACCAGCTTGAACTTCTTCATCATGTCCTCAATCGAAACGACTGGCTGTTCTAATGCATATCTGCTCATGTCTTACCTCCCGTCAATGCTTCCTGATAGTAGGAACAATCTCTGACCAGGCTTTCGTCAGACGGCACTGATTTGGCAGGCTTTGAAGCGTTCCCCGTTGATGCATTGTTCTTATTGTAGGTTTTCAGAAGTTCGCGAAACGACCGGATATCCAGAGCATTTTGATTTATCGCTACTCCGATCAGAGAGTCCAATACTTCATCATCATAAATATCCCGAAATTCCAAAATCTTTCTGGCATGATGTGTTGGCTGATCAAACTTCCGACCGGCTTCTGTAAGATACCGTTCGCCATTTTTGAACAAAGCAGTAAAGTCTCGCCGGATCTGTGGGATAGAAGTTGGTGTACGCGGAGCAATCTCTTTGTAATGTTCATCGTCCTTAATGACTTTCTTCTTGCCGGGGACAGTTTCCGTCTTGAGGATCAGATTTCCTTTGCTGTCATAGATTTCAATACGAAAACCGTAAATAAGCTGATAGAAAACTCTCTTGCCCACATACCGGACCGGCACGCTGTACTTGTTCGTGTTGATGCTGACGAAGCTGTCCGGACTCACAATTCTTGGCTTCAGCGGACTCATACGGTATCTTCCTTTCGGCAGTGGCTGCAACATCTGCTTTTCTTCGAGCAGATAATGCTCGTTCGGAATCCGCTGGGTGGTGGAATGCTTGTCATTACACCATTCATTGATAAATTCCTTACCTCGCCGGTTAAGTTCCTCCATGGAATCAAACTGGTTTCCCTTAATGAACTGCTCTTCAATGTAGTTAAAGGGACGCTCAATTTTTCCCTTTTTACGTGGCCAGTAGCAGGGACACGCATTTAGTTCAGTCCCAAGGTGTGCAGCCATAAGCAACGCGTGCGGATTATATTTGATTTCTTCCTCCGAACGCGGCTTGTTCTGTATCACCAGCGCCTTTGGATTATCAA
>JAILOQ010000063.1 GCA_024690725.1 Lachnospiraceae bacterium | reverse complement strand
GCATCGTTGATCCCGTCTCCGACAAATGCCAGCTTTTCTTTTTCCGTCTTGCGGCTCAACAGTTCTTCGACTTTTTCCACCTTATCCTGCGGCAAGAGTTCGGCATACACATCATCGATATCCAACTGCGCAGCCACTGCCTCGCCGACCTTTTTGCTGTCACCCGTTAGCATCACGGTCTTCTTGATCCCGATCTTATGCAGATCCCGGATCGCCTCCTCTGCGGTGGGTTTTACCACATCCGCGATCACGATATGTCCGGCGTATTCCCCGTCGATCGCCACATGCACGATCGTTCCGACATGGTGACAATCCTTATAATCCACGCCCATCTGTCGCATCAGCTTATCGTTTCCGATAGCGATCTTCTTTCCGTCTACAACGGCACAGATCCCGTGTCCGCCGATTTCTTCCACGTCACTGACACGACTCTGATCGATATCCTTTCCGTGCGCTAAGATGAGACTCTTGCTGATGGGATGCGTGCTGTAGCTTTCTGCCAGAGCCGCATATTCCAAAAGCTTTTCTTTTTCCAGGGGGGAATGATGTACATCCGTAACTTCAAAGACACCCTTTGTCATGGTTCCGGTCTTATCAAAAACTACATACTTTACGGATGCCAGCGCTTCCAGATAGCTGGAGCCTTTGACCAAAACACCTGCATTGCTCGCTCCGCCGATGCCGGCAAAGAAGCTGAGCGGAATGGATATCACCAGTGCACAAGGGCAGCTGATGACCAAAAATGTCAGCGCGCGGTAGATCCAATCCCCCCAGTTGCCCGGTTGCTGCAGTGCAACGATCCGCACGATCGGGGGAAGGATAGCAAGCGCCAAAGCCGCATATACAACGGCCGGTGTATAGTAATGTGCAAACCGGGAAATAAAATTCTCGGATCTGGATTTCTTGGAGCTGGCGTTTTCCACAAGATCGAGGATCTTGGATGCCGTCGATTCTCCGAATTCCTTCGTGGTCTCAACCTTGATCAGACCATTCAGATTGATGGAGCCGCTGATCACGGCCTGTCCGACATGTACCGACTGCGGTACGCTTTCTCCCGTAAGCGCAGCTGTATCGAGTGTGGAGTTTCCTTCGACAACAATACCGTCGATCGGCACCTTTTCACCCGGCTGGATGACGATCACGGAACCAATCTCAACTTCATCCGGATCCACCTGCTCTAACTTTCCGTCAATCTCAATATTGGCATAATCCGGCCGGATATCCATCAGCTGACTGATGTTGCGCCGACTCTTCCCAACGGCATAGCTTTGGAACAATTCACCGATCTGGTAAAAAAGCATAACCGCGATCGCCTCGTCATAATCACCGCTTTTGTCCACCAGAGCGATCGCTATGGCACCGATGGTCGCCACAGCCATTAAAAAGCATTCATCGAACATCTGCCTGTGCAAAATGCCGAGAAATGCTTTCCTCAAAATATCATATCCGATGATCAGATAAGGAAGTAGATAACATACAAATCTGACCCACCCGGTAACGGGTGCAAAATGCAGCACGATCATCAAAACCGCAGCAATGATGATACGCACCAGCATCTTTTTCTGTTTTTTATTCATGGTCAACACCCTTTTCTTTGCGAGATTCAAGTCTTACTCATTTGTCGATCCGCCGTGTCTTTTTTCAAGTCTCGCTTTTGCCAAACCGCTTTCGGCTTACAAAAAGATCTCGCAATCATCCTCTACATTCTTGCAATTCTTAAGTACATCCTGCATTACGGCCTTGGCGTCCGCACCTTCATCGAACTCCACGATCATCTTAAGTGCCATAAAATTCACGGTAGCATCCTTGACGCCGCTAGTCTTCTTTGCTGCCTCTTCCATCTTGTTCGCGCAGTTTGCGCAGTCTACATCGATCTTATACGTCTTCTTCATGATTCTGTCCTCTCATTTTTGCTCATCATATTGATATTTATTCTCAAACATATGAACATCTATTCATATGTTTGATTAAAGTATACCTACTCCGGTGCACTCTGTCAAGATTGTTTCATGAGAATAATTCTTGAAATAGAAAGAAATGATTAGAATACGACCTGGTCTCTGCCGTTCTGTTTTCCGATGTAAAGTTTGGCATCCGCTTTTTCAATGGCCTGATCATAGCCATAGTTTCCGCAGCATTCCTCCACACCGAAGGTCATCGTAACACTCAGATCGTTTTCTCCGAAATGCATACTCTTATGTTTGATCCTATGACGCAGATCGTCGAGCTGTTCCTGCGCCTGGTCCCCGTTGATGTTTTCCAATACAAATAAGAATTCTTCGCCGCCCCATCTGGCAACGAATCCTTTTTCCTGCATAAACTGTTTAAACTCGGCGGACAGCGATGAAAGAACATAATCACCGCAATCATGTCCATAGGTGTCATTTACTTTTTTGAAAAAGTCAATATCACCTATTGCAACACAATAAATATTGCCCATTTTCTGGACATCCGCCAATTCCTGCTCACAACCTCTGCGGTTTAAGAGTTTGGTCAAAGGATCCGTATTGGCCGTAAAGCGAAGTTCACGGTTATACTCGCGTAACTTATGCTCCGCCTCAACAAACTGATGACTGAAAAAGAACGCGACCAAAGAAAGGCAGAAGATAAATACCAGTATCCCGACATAAACCACCAGCGCATATTCTATCGTATTGGGTTCAAGAATGGTTCCGCCGAACGGCGTGGCAAAAGAAACAAGGCATACACCGGCAGCCATAAGGAAACTGAGGACCGCTTTTACGCGGATGGTACGGCTGCTGTCATACCATAACATCAGAAATGTGATATATACTAAATTGTGAAAAGAACAGCGCCATCCGAATCCGCGCGTTAAGAAGATCGCACTGACGAGGGTCACCACTATGACGTAATTTAAGCATACCGCCGCCTTGATCCGATAGGTCATGAAAAATGCAATGGCAAACAAAATCGCAGTTACGCCGAAAACATAAATAAGAACGCCAAACGAACGGCATAAACAATAGACGCTCATCACAATGTAGTATGGCGTCCAGATCAGCATCATCAAGCGTAACAAAATAAGCAAACCCTGCGAATCGTTCGGGTTCGGTGCTTCTTTCATTACTAAATTTTTAATTTTCCGAAATAATCCCATGCAAATATCCCCTTTTGCATATTCCCTTATATAATAACCTATATTTTTTAATTTATCTACACATTTCGTTCCATTTTATCGCATTTATGCTATAATTGGTTGAATCATATCAGAAATACGGAGGAATACTTATGTACATTACCTGTTTGGACTTAGAAGGCGTTTTGGTACCCGAGATCTGGATCGCATTCGCAAAAGAAAGCGGCATTCCGGAACTGACGAGAACCACAAGAGACGAGCCCGATTACGATAAACTGATGAAATGGAGACTCGGCATCTTGAAAGAACACGGTCTGGGACTCAAAGAGATTCAGGCAACGATCGCAAAGATCGAACCGCTTGACGGAGCAAAGAAATTTCTTGACGAGCTTCGCTCCATTACACAGGTGATCATCATCAGTGATACCTTTTCGCAATTCGCAACACCGCTCATGGAAAAACTCGGCCGGCCCACGATCTTCTGCAACAGCTTGGAGGTTGCCGAAAACGGCGAGATCACCGGTTTTAAGATGCGTTGTCCGCAGAGTAAGCTCACCACGGTCAAGGCTTTACAGTCCATCGGCTACGATACCATCGCAAGCGGTGACAGCTTCAATGACCTTGCCATGATCGAAGCAAGCAAGGCCGGCTTTTTGTTCCGTTCCACCGAACAGATCAAAAAAGACTACCCGCAATTCCCTGCTTTTGAAAGCTATGATGAATTGCTGGCAGCCATTAAAGAAGCCATGAACTAGGCTATTTACTTTCGTGATATTCCGCTTCGGTATTCACGTTCCATATATTGGACTTATCCGTTTTCCCGGATACGATATTTCGGACCGCTTCAAAGGCTGTTGCCATGGAGTGGTCCATATTATTGTAACGGTGCTGTCCGTTACGTCCCAC
>JAILOQ010000001.1 GCA_024690725.1 Lachnospiraceae bacterium | reverse complement strand
ATCATGGCAGATGATAAATACGATGCGGCAACGGCCGCGCGTGTCGGCTTCTTTACATCCCAAGAGTATGTGGATAAGGAAAAGTCGAACGATGCGTTTATCACGGATGCGTATCATGCGTTTTTCGGACGTGAGCCGGATAGTGCCGGATTCTCTTATTGGCAAGAGCAATTGTCCTCCGGCGGCTATACGAAGGATAACATGATCGACGTCGGATTCGGACATTCAACGGAGTTTAAGGGACTGCTGAAGAGTTACGGATTTAGAGTGTTGGAGTAATGACATTCCCCCCGGGGTTTGCTATAATAATTTTGTGCAAAAACCGAAATGGGGGATAGACTATGGAAACGGGAATTCTTAGTGATGGGTCACTCTCTGCCCGCAAAAAGGGAGATCTGTTTTGGAAGAAGTACAAGCTGTTCAAACAGTTTGAAATGGAACATGAGTCTTCTAAGAGTGCAAAAAAGTATCAGATCGTAAGTGAGATCTTTCAAAAGTACGACGATGCATTTTCACAGGAGACAGCCGAACTTGATGGGAATGAGTTTCGTGCGTATCCGCCTACGGCAACGGGACGGGATGCAAGATGCTCTGCGATCGTTCGCGCCATGAGAAAAAGAGATGAAATGCGTAATGTGGATGACTGCGACAAGGAATTGTGCGCAGCCTTAAGTGATGCGCTTTCATCTTTTTTTGCTTCACAGGGGTTTGATGAAGGAAGCAGGGAACCGGTCTTGGTGGCGGATAAGGCGGCTGCCGAGGAGGATTTTTGCAAAAAGAAAAAGGTGTATGAGGAGATGTTCTTTGCCCGGGCGGGGATAAAAGAAGCGGAGGATGCGGCCGCGACGTATGAAAGAAAGCGGTTGCGTTCGGCGGACTTCAAGGAGTTTTCCGATTATATTCCGGACAATTACTTGGGGCAGCTTCGAAACGGGACAGTCATGGCAGATGCGTATTATACAGGGGAGGTATCGCCGGATACGTTCTTTGGCCTGATCATTTTCGCAAAACACGAGGGTTGGAAAGAAATCATCTGGATCGCCGTGAAAGATACGTATGCAACGGATATTAAGGCAAACAAGGAGTTTCTTTCTTTTGTGCTTTGGGAAGCAAGACGGCAAAACGAGTTTTGCGGTGCCTTTGTGGAGATCCATAAGGGTGAATACAGTGACGGCATGGGCGAGGTCTTAAGAGAGCTTGGTATGTATGTCTATATGGAGAAAAACAATGTGTACGAGTGTCGCTTGTCAGACATAGAAGGACAAAAATCCGTTATGGCGGCAGCGGCAAAGATCCCATGCAAAGCATTGGAAGAGACGGAGGAAGAGGATCTGGATGAGATCGAGCGGCGGATCAACCGCAATAAACAGCCTGTACCGATCGCAATTCCGGTTCCGTGGTATTCGTATTGCGTGGATTTAAGCTTTACGTATTTAAACAAAAATTCGGATGATGCGGGGCTTTTGATGGTTTCATCCGTTGGAGACAGTTATGTATTGGATTTAGTCTATGGAAGCAATCCGATGATCGTGGCGGCGCTCATCGGACATGCACTGAAAACAGCCTCTGCATCGTTAACCGGCGAACAAAAGCTTTTGGTTCCGATCGTAAATGAGGCAACGAGACCTCTGATGGTGAAGATGGTACCGTCCGCTGTAAGAGGAGATATTGCGGAAACCGTTATGTGGTTTTCTTAAGGGGGTATGGATATGTTGGTTACAAGGATTACCGAAGCAAATGCATTTGCGTTTACGGCGCCGATCGAGGAGCTTTGGGAAAAGCGCAGCGCAAATGAGATCTTTTTGGGGCTTGTTGATGATACGGATTCCGCAGTCGGAGTGGCAATGCTCGAGGATACCGGGTTGGAGCTTGAGATCCGTTACTTTGCCATAGCCGAAGAGTGTCGAGGCAAAGGCTACGGAAAGTTCTTTTTGGAGCGGATCTTTGAAAACTTCGATCAGCCTTTGATCAGCCGGATATCGTGTTGTCTGTTCGTGGATGAAGGAAAGGACAGCGAGTTTTTATCCTTCCTCGGTCATAACGGATTCCAGGTGGAGTCGATCGAAGGAAGGCGGAGCGTGTATGATCTGTATGACGTATTGTCTGCGGCACCGTTTTGCTCATCTTCCTTATCGGCGGCGGAAAAGATCATTCCGGCCAGAAGTGCGAAGGAAGATATTAAACTGGAGATTTATGCCTTGGAAGATGAAGCCGAGGCAAAGGGAATGATCTTAGATGCAAGGCGTATGCTTTCAAGAGACAACGTGTTTGGCGGGATATTGTTAAAGGATGAGAGGATCAGTTCGATGCTTGCGATCATGCCGTTTCTGGACGGTTTGCGGATCGAGAGTATCTATGCGGCGCACGGATCCCTGATCGGTGTGACGAAGCTTTTGGATCGTGCGGTACAGGTATTAAAGACCAGGGAAGAGGTTCCGGAAAAGCTCTACATCGATTCCGTGGGATCTACGGTATTTCGATTTGAGGATACGCTCCTTTTGGATAAGGGCGTGGAGCCGGAAGCAAAGATGCAGGCGATGATCGCGACAAAGATGTTTGGGGGGGTAAGGTGATATGGATAATGGTGGACTTTTAAACAAAAAGAAGAAACAATCCGCACCTGCTCCCGGCGTGATGGATGAGCAGTTGCAGTTACAGCCCGCGCAGCAGATCACCGATCCACAGTTTATGCAGCAGCCTGTGGATGTA
>JAILOQ010000148.1 GCA_024690725.1 Lachnospiraceae bacterium | reverse complement strand
AAGACGTAACAGCGTTGTCTTTCCGATGCCGGAAACACCGGTCAGGATATACACCTGCTCTTCTTTTAACACAAGATTCACGTCCGAAAGAACTTCTTCATCGGCATAACGTTTCTTCACATTCTGAAATTCTATCATTCGTTCCCTCCGAAATCAACCTATTCTTTCGTGCCGCGCAGTAATACGAGCATGAGGAGTTTTTCGCAGACTGCCGCCAAAACGACGATCGTCAGTGTCCACGCAAACAACTCTGCGGTTTCCAAATAGATTTTTGCAAGATACAATCCGTTCCCCATGGTATGTAACGGCTGTCCGATCACTTCCGCCGCAACGCCGCTCTTAAAGCTCATACCGACGGAAAGTTTCAGAGCAGCCGTCAAAAACGGATACAACTGTGGAAGATAAACATAGCGAATGCGATTTTTTTCTCCGACGCGATAGACCTTACACATCTCCAACAGTTTCTCATCGGTCGCTTCCATTCCCTCCAGCGTACTGTGATACAGGATCGGCATCGTCACGATCATCGTGATCAAAACGGAGATATTTCGATTCCCGAACCAGATCAACAACAGGATCACAAAGCTTGCCACGGGAACAGATCGAAATGTCTGAAAGAGCGGTGTCAGGAATGCTTTGGCGATCGATGACCGTCCCGCCGCATAGCCGCACAATACACCACCTGCCACACCGCAGACAAAGCCCAGTAAAATACGGAGCAGACTGTTCCCGACTGAGATCCAAAAATCCACAGTAAAAGCAAGTCCTATCAGGGCGCTCAGCGTCTCAACAGGACCTGCCAAAAGAATCTTGTTATGAACGATCATCGCGATCAGCTGCCAGACCAGCAGCCAAAACAGTACCGGGATCGCTTTTTTCAAGAATACGGTTTTTTTCATTATTTCACGTAGTAAAATTCATCTCCGGGAAGTGCGCCGCCAACGGCCTTTGCATCCTGATCGAAGATCACCTGCAGATAACCGCTCAACGTAGATTTCATTTCTTCACCGGTAATGCAAACAATATCACACTGCGGGATCGCTTTTACGGCAAGCGGCTCCTTTGCAATGATCCCCTGCTCTACCACAAGTGCCGCGGTTGTCTCTACATCCGACAAAGCCTCGGCTGCACTCTTTGCATGTGCGCTAAGGAAGGCATCCACTGCAGCGGGATGTTCGCTTAAAAACTTGTTGCTCACTACCGTCACACCCGTCACGATCGAACAATCCGAATTGACTGCTGCCCAGGCATCATCCAAGGAAAACGCCACGGCCAGCGACTCATTCTGAGCGACCGTCGCCGTTACGAAAGGCTGGGGGAGGATCGCCACTGCCGAAGGATCCTCGGTCAGAACGGATGCGATCTCCGTAGGTTCCGACTTAAACTCCAACGTACAATCCTTCACGCCGTTTTGTTCCAACAGGTAGTTCATGGTATATTCCGGGGTTGCGCCCTGACCCGTCATATATACGGTCTTTCCGGAAAGATCCGAAATGCTTCCGATCGACGAATCGCCGGTCACACAATACAAAACACCGAGTGTATTGATGTCGATCACGGTAACGCCGCCTTCCACTTTAGCGTTCATCACACATGCCACATTGGAAGGTACCAATCCGATATCCACATTGCCCGCAACCATCTCAGCCATGATATCGGAGCCTGCGGTATACATGTTAAAAGAATAGTTTCCTTCCGCCTCATTTACATTGGCATCCGCGATGAGATGCACCAGTCCGATCGTTGTCGGTCCCTTTAGGGCCGCCACACGAACCGTCACATCATCTGCCTTCTGCCCGCCCCCCGCGCATCCGCTCAATAAACACGCGCCGAGCAAAACTGCTGCCAATACCTTCGTCATTCTTTGCGCAATTTTCATCCGTCTCTCCTTAAATGTCATATATTATTTGATATTCTGTGTCAGATCATCCAGCGCACGCTTGATCTCATCGGCCGCATGCAAAGCAACCGATGTCGAAGAAGCCATCTCTTCGGTGGACGCCGCAAGGTTCTGTGTCTGCTCATTTACACCGCCGACGGTTTCTTTCAGTTTTGCCGTTCCTTCCAAAATGGCATCTACCTTTTCATGGATCTGCTGATGGTTCCGATTACTCTGTTCCGCCGCATCTTTGGAATCCCCGGCCAGCTTCGTGATCTGATCCGCAACAACCGCAAAGCCCCTTCCGGCTTCTCCCGCGCGCGCCGCTTCAATGGACGCATTTAACGCGAGCATATTGGTCTGATTAGCGATACTCAAAACCTTTTGATTGTCTTCTTCCAGATTCTTCAAGAAATCATTGATATCGTTGATCGATGTGCTGAGTTCATCCGCAAATTCGGACACATCCTGCATCTCCCCGGAAATGCTCGTACTCTCACCGGCATTGCTTTCATTCCCGTTGGTCAATGTTTCCATGGATTGATACAATTCTTCAAACTGTGCATCGATCCTATCTACAGTATGTAACGTAATATCCGTCTGTTTCTCGATACGTTCTTTTTCCACTTCCAGGTTTGCGGCGAGTTCTTTGGCATCTCCCAAAAGTAAGATTTCATCCCGCTCATAGTGGATACAATTCTGTATTCTGTTAAAGCCGTTGTAAATGGCAAGTACCATCTGCTCACAACTGTCATAACCACAGCAGCCGCAGTTCACTTTCCTCTTTTCTTCCGTCGTCTTGTGCATGGAATTAAAGATCTCATCCCGCTCTTTCTGTGAAGGATATTTATACTCACACTGCGCGGAACGATCCGTATACTTGCGCATATAATCTTCCAGCTTCAAATGGGCAAACTGCTCATTGAGTTTTTTCAGACGCTGATCCGGCGTGAGTTTCCTCGACCACGGGGATTTGCGGTTTCGATTCTTGGACTCTTCCTTGATCTTGATGAGCGCATACATGGCATCATCGGTCTTATTGATATTCGGTTCGGTCGCCGTACCGCAGATGCATCCGTTCTCACAGTTTAAGGCATCGATAAATGCAAACGGTGTCAGACCGTTCTTTATCCGATCCTTATTATCCTGCAGCCAGTGATACATGCGCTTTTCGCCCTCGATCTGACGAATGGCAACATCCTCGCCCAGGAACCAGTATACGTTTTCTTTCAAACCGCCGGGTGTCGGATAAATGGAACCCAAACCGTATTCGATCTCATCCGAGCAGGACGGTCCGCTGATATGATGCTCGCGCACATACTTCATCAAATGATCGAAAGTAACATTGTACTGGATCATTCCCTTATTATTCGGATCGTCGATCTCCATTTTCTTTGCGATACAGGGACTGATAAAGGCCAGTTTATCCGTCATATGCAATTCCTTGCGGCAATAGATCGCACCGCACATCATCGGAGAATGGATCGGAAACAGTTTCGGAAGAAGTTCCGGAAGATAATGCTCAATATAGGTAACAACGGCAGGACAGGGCTGTGAAATACCTCCCAGATAATTGTACTTCTTAATATAATTCAGATAGCCCCAAGTTGTGATATCCGCACCGAAGGAGATTGAAACAATGCGATTCACGCCAAGCTTCTTAAGCCCTCCCAAAACGGATTCGTATTCCTTCGGGTAATTGGCTTTGAAGGCCGGAGCAAGCAGAAGCGAAATCTTCTCACCGCGCTTCAGATCGGCAAAGAAACGTTCCGTATCATCGTTGAATTCCCGCGCGCCGTGCTCACAGGCATCGATACATGCTCCACATGCAATGCATCTGGCCGGATCCACCTCAATCCTCGGCTTCCCGTCCACAATTTTCGATACACAGGCTCCGGGTGCAGAACATGCCCCGATACATCGGTTACAACCGATGCACTTCTCATTTGTATAAACCAACGAATTTCCTACCATAGGATCCCTCTCTTCCTTCTTAATGGGATACTTTATCACATAGTAATTATAGGACTGTTTTTTTCGCAATGCAACGCACTTTCTTCGCAAAATCAATTAAATTTAAAAGCTGCGCAACAAGGTTGCGCAGCTTTCTTTTTATCCATCGGGACAAAGAAACCCCTTTTTCTCATTTTATCTCGAATTTCGGCGGCTCGTCGATGCTCTGACCGACGTATTTGCCGTCTTTTTTCCGCTGTCTGACACACTCTGTCAGAAGATACTCGATCTGCCCGTTTACGGAGCGAAAATCGTCCTCCGCCCAGGCCGCGATATCGTTATACAGTTTTTCCGACAACCGCAAGGGTACCTGTTTCTTTTCCGCCATTAATATAAACTCCCCGAATTCACGATCGGCTGTGCATCATGGTTACCGCAAAGTACAACCAAAAGGTTGGATACCATCGCAGCTTTTCTTTCTTCATCCAGTTCCACGGTATGTTTTTCGTTTAAACGATCCAATGCAAGCTCTACCATGCCGACAGCACCATCAACGATGAGCTTTCTCGCATCCACGACTGCCGCAGCCTGCTGTCTTTGCAACATTGCCGCCGCGATCTCCGGTGCGTATGCAAGATAGGTGATCCTGGCATCCACAATCTCAAGTCCGGCATCCACAACTTTGCTCTGAATCTCTTCTTTGATCCGATTGGCAACGACCTCCGTAGACCCGCGCAAACTTCCGTCATCCGCTTCGCCGTCTCCCGTGGTGTCCACATTATCTGTCACATCATACGGATAGATCTTTACAACATTACGTACCGCCGTATCACACTGAAGTGACAGATACTCTTTAAAGTTATCCACTTCAAATACCGCTTTTGCCGTGTCTTTCACGCGCCACATAACGGCTACGGCTACTTCCACCGGATTACCCAAAACATCGTTGACCTTCTGTCGGCTGTTGGAAAGCGTCATCACCTTCATGGAGATTTTTTTGGAAAAAGCTTCCGCAGTCACCGTGGTACCGTCTGCATTTACTACCTGGCCGCCCTTTCCGCCCGTCACATCTCCGCTCTGGCCGAGCTTCGTTCCGGCTGCCGGATTGAATGCGGTACAAAACGGATTTACCCAAAAGAACCCGTCACCTTTTAAGGTACCGACATATCGGCCGAACAACGTGAGCACCAATGCTTCATTGGGCTTTAATACTTTCAAGCCGCAAAGAAAGATCCATCCGATAAACATCCAAGCCAGCGCCAATGCTATCAGTCCGACTTTCTCTCCTCCGATCCCGTAAACCAGCAAAAATACCGCCCCTACATACAAAAGCAGATCCAGAAGCAATACCAGTCCACCGATCTTATTTCCTTTTAATTCTTTCTCCTCAACACTCATGACCATTCCCTCCCTTTCGAAATATTGTCTTGAGATTTTATTTGATATCATTATGATATCACTATGATTTTCCGTTGTCAACAAAAAAATACAGCCGAAGAATTCTTCGACTGTATTCCGCATGGTTTCTTATTTTTTCCCCTGTTCCACCTGTTTGATCTCATCGCCCGAAGCCGATTTCAATGCATAGGTATCAAATGCCGGCTCTGTGGGAAGCTGCATCTCCAAGCGGGAAATCTTGTTGATCACAGCCGTGCTTTCTTTGATATCGACGTCAAATACATGTCCGCCCTTTGTACGGTCCTTCGATATGAAATGCAAATGCCATCCGGCCGCATTGATCCCATCCATATAATCGGGGAAGTAAACACAGACCAGTGTTCCTTCCGCTTCCCGGAAAAAGAAATCTTTTTGCGACTTATCAAGGATCTCTTTCAACGACACATGATGTGCCTTGAATTCCTTTTCGGATCTGGCACTGACGCTCCGAAAACTGCCGTCGATCCGTACCACATGCATGCTGTTAAGCCCAAAGTCTTCTTCGATCGCAAGATCCAGACGTTTTTTCACTTCATCGATATTGGGAACATTATCCAAGGAAATCTTTCTTCCTTCGGATAACTTGGTTACCGCCGCAAACGGAACTCCGGTGTCATTTGCCGCCTCCGTCACACTTCCGTCATTTGTGGCACAGTAACAATGTCCATCGGCAACGATCATCTCACCGCCGACTCCTTCAAACGTGCCCAAACCGATAGTTCCGTGATGCAGCAATTCCTCCACGGTCATGACCTTTCGGGTATAACCCAAGACCAAGGCCTGCAGCGTAGACACCTGAAACATGATATTTTCTTCCATAATATGAGATTCCCTTTCCCGCTTTCACAAAGTTACACTTTGATTATAGCAGAAAAGGGAATCCATTTCACTTATGTTGGGAGAGCTATGTTATTCTACATCCGCAAGTGCCGCAGCACCGATCTCACCCGTACGGATCTTCACAACGTTGTCCACGCTGTATACGAAGATCTTACCGTCGCCGATATGGCCGGTATAAAGGGTTTTCTTGACAGCCTCGATCACATCTTCCACAGGGATCTTGCTGACAACAACTTCCAATTTGATCTTCGGAAGAAGCGTTGCATCCATCTCAACACCACGATACATCTCGCCGGAACCTTTCTGCACACCACAACCCATAACCTGCGTAACGGTCATTCCGGTAACACCGAGGTCATTCATGGCTTTTCTCAACTTATCATACCGAGACAGCTTTGCGATAACAACAACCTTGTGAATACCGCTTTCGGTATGTACCGGAGCCGTAACAACGGGAACCGCCGCATTCTTCTGAACTTCGGAAGCCGCTTCGTAATCGCTGATACCAAGATCCGTATTTTCGTTTACAGCCATATTCAATGTATTGGATACATCCATGATCGCAAATCCGGAGTAAGCGCTTGCAAGACCGTGCTCGGTGGAATCCAAACCTAAGATCTCTTCCTCTTCGGAAACGCGTAATCCGATCACTGCTTTGATCAGAGCAAAGGCGATCGCAATGGTAACTGCCGTCCACGCTGCCGTAGACGCCATACCTACAAACTGAATACCGAGTAACTTAAATCCTCCGCCGTAGAACAGACCGACCATTTCGTTTCCTGCGGAATCCGCAATGGCATAGCCGGGTGCAGTATTTGTTGCAAACAGACCGACTGCAAGTGTTCCCCAAATACCGTTTAAGCAATGTACCGCAACGGCACCTACAGGATCGTCCACATGCAACTTATAATCCAAGAACCAAACACCGAAGCAAACCAACAAGCCTGCAACGATACCGATCACGATCGCGCCGAATGCATCCGTTACATCACACGGAGCGGTGATGGCAACCAGACCGGCAAGAGATGCGTTCAAGCACATGGAAACATCGGGCTTGCCGTATTTTAACCAGGTAAAGATCATACAGGTTACCGTTGCAAGCGCCGGTGCGATCGTAGTGGTTACAAATACGGAACCGAGCTGTTCTATCGTAGTACATGCAGCGCCGTTGAAGCCGTACCAGCCGAGCCAGAGAATAAATACACCGAGTGCCGCAGCCACCAGATTATGTCCGGGGAATGCGTTTACCTTTACTACTTTTCCTTCTTTGCTGCGTTCGAACTTACCGATACGGGCACCGAGCATTGCGGCACCGATCAAAGCAGCGATACCACCTACCATATGAATACAGTTGGAACCTGCGAAATCATGGAAGCCCATCTGTGCAAGCCAGCCGCCGCCCCAGGTCCAGTGTGCTTCAATCGGGTAGATGACCGCGGAGATCACTGCCGAATAGATACAGTAAGAAGAAAACTTTGTACGCTCTGCCATCGAACCGGAAACGATCGTTGCGGTCGTTGCACAGAACACTAAGTTAAATACGAAGTTGGACCAGTCAAAATTTGCATAATCCGTGAAGATATCAAATCCGGGTCTTCCGATCAGGCCCATCATATCCTCTCCGAGTAACAATCCGAAACCTACTAGGATAAATACCACAGTACCGATACAAAAATCCATCAGGTTCTTCATGATAATGTTTCCGGTGTTCTTGGCTCTTGTAAAACCGGCCTCGCACATGGCAAAACCTGCCTGCATCCAGAACACCAGCGCCGCGCCGATCAAAAACCAGACGCCGAAGACACTGCCGTTAATTGCGGATAAAATCTCTTCATTCATAACATCCTCTCCTCTCAAAAGAAAAAACGATACATTGGTGCATTCCTGCTCTTGCAGTCCGACACACCATTGCATCGTCTTATTATTTGGCCGTACCTTCCGGACACTGTATGCACAACGATACATACCCCGCGGAATTGATCCTGAAAATACACAAGGCGCCTTGGAATCGATCCAAGACGCCTTTGCCTTACCTCGCATTCTACGGTATCACTTTTTCTTTGTCAAGCACTTTTTCAAAATATTTTTTTTGCCCCGGCCCACGATCCACATATTTACATCTCCTCCCGTTTGATATTATACTATCTTCGTAATGAGTTTTTTCAACACGTGATCACGTGGGCTTTTCTTTTTTTCATCACTAAATCATCATACGGTAGATCTTGGCACAGTCCTCTTCATTCAATGTTACGAATCCGGAAATGCTGCCGGTCCGTCCGTTTCCGTAGCAAAGTGCCTCCACAAGCTTCGGAATATCTTCTTCCTTGCCTCCGATCTCCGCAAAGCTTCCGGGCATTCCGATATCCTTTAAGAAAATCTCAAGAGAACGGATTCCCGCAAGCGCCGTTACCTCCGGATGGTCATAATCCATCTGGCAGCCCCAGACACGTACGGCAAGTTTGGCGAAACGCATCACGTCATGTTGATATACATAACGGAATACCGCGGGCATCGTTACGGCAAGTCCCGCACCGTGCGCACAGTCATACAATGCCGAAAGTTCATGTTCTATCTCGTGACTGTTCCAATCCTGGCTTCGTCCCACACCGCAGGAATTGTTATGTGCCATCATACCGGCCCACATAATATTGGCTCTTGCCTCATAGTTGTTCGGATCTTCGATCACCCTGGGACCTTCATGGATCATGGTGAGTAACAACCCCTCGATCATACGATCGGTCACCTCAACCTCTTTGGTATTGGTCAGATATCTTTCGTGCAGATGCGCCATGATATCCGTGATCCCCGCAGCCGTCTGATACGGCGGAAGGGTCTGCGTCAAAGCAGGGTTTAAGATACTGAATTTCGGACGGATCAGATCCGATCCGGTACCGCGCTTAAACATCCCTTCTTCCTTTGTGATCACGGAATCCCCACTGCCTTCACTTCCTGCAGCTGCGATGGTAAGAACGGTTCCTACAGGTAACGCCCGTTCGATCGGTTTTCCCGAATAAAAATCCCAAAAATCTCCGTCATATAACGTGCCCATTGCGATCGCCTTGGAAGAGTCGATCACACTTCCTCCGCCGACCGCCAGGACAAAGTCCACGTTTTCTTTTTTTGCAAGGGCGATACCTTCATAAACAAGACCGCTTCTCGGATTCGGCTTTACGCCACCCAGTTCCACGTATGAGAGTCCGGCTTTTTCGATGGAAGCCTTCACACGATCCAAAAGACCGCTTCGCACCACGCTGCCGCCGCCGTAATGGATCAAAACCTTGCTGCCGCCGAAGCGCTTTACGTAGTCTCCGGCTTCATTTTCCGTATCTTTTCCGAACGCAAAAAATGTCGGGGAATAGAATGTAAAATTCTCCATATCGTTTCTCCTTTTTGTCTCTTGCCTTTCGCCTTATTCTCCCAAGGTTTCGGCAGCGTCTTTCAACAATTCGATGATCGGCAGATGCTGCGGGCATACACCCTCGCACTGACCGCATGCAATACAATCCGATGCTTTTCCTGAGCGCGCAATAAGACCTGCGTAGAAATTCTTGCTCCTCCAGTCATCCGGATACCGTCTGAGCGTATTGATCGTACGGAATACATCCGGGATACTGATCTGCATCGGACAGCCCGGTGTACAATACTTACATGCCGTACATCCGATCTGGGGAATACTTAAGATCTGCTCCGTCACCTCATTGATGATGGTCATTTCCGCATCCGTCACCGGTTCAAAATCCGTAAATGTCTTGATGTTATCCAGTACCTGTTCTTCATTTGACATGCCGGAAAGCACCGTCATCACACCCGGAAGTGATGCCACGTAACGAAGCGCCCAGCTTGCTACGGAATCATCCGGCCTTGCCGCCTTAAACTTCGCGTCGATCTCATCTCCGAGATTCGCAAGCATTCCGCCCCTGACAGGCTCCATGACGATGATCGGAATATTGCGCTCATGCAAGATCTCATACAATCTCTGCGAACGCACGACCGGATTGGTTCTGTCCAGGTAGTTAAGCTGAATCTGCACGAATTCTACTTCCGGATGTGCATCCAAGATCTCTTCCAACAACTCCGGACTTCCGTGGAACGAAAAACCGAAATGGCGGATCTTTCCTTCCGCTTTCTTTTGCACACCCCACTTGAAACAATCGTATTTCACATAGACATCGTAATTGTTTCCCTCTTCGATGGAATGCAGAAGATAATAGTCAAAGTAATCCACGCCCGCTCTTTCCAGCTGCTCTTCAAAGATTTTTTCGATATCGCTTTCCTTGCGGATCTCCCAAGCGGGAAGCTTTGTTGCGAGCATAAAACTGTCTCGCGGATAGCGTTTTACCAGCGCTTCGCGCGCGGCAGTCTCAGACTTTCCGCCATGATACACATATGCCGTATCAAAATAGCGTTTATCCGTCTTCATGTAATGATCGACCATGGTGCAAACCTGCTCCATATCGATCACGCCTTCTTTTTCCGGGAGCCGCATCAAGCCGAATCCCAGTTTTGGCATTGTAGTTAAGTCAATCCCCATATGTACCTCCTAATGAAAAAACATAAACCTGCTAGTTTCAGTTTACTAAAACCTTGTGCTCATGACTATCTTTTCTTTACACAAAATTGCCCAATTTTTGCCCTGATTTTTTCACATTCCGAGATCTTCCAAAAATCCTTCCACATATTTCTGATAGAGGATGGGATCCGTCAGGATCGACTTCGCATGTTCTGCACCGGGGATCAGGTGAATCTCGCTTTTTCCCTTGGTTCTCTTTGCCATGTCCTCGGAATTTTTCGGAAGAATGAAGCTGTCCTCTGCTCCGTGCAAAAAGAGGATCGGGATCTCGTTCTCATCCAGAGAATCGATCGGCCGCATTTTAAGAAGAGAATGCATAACAAAATCAGTATGGTCTTCATGATCTTCTTCATCCTTCTCCAATCTTTTGGTGAATATTGCTAAATTTTTATCTCGGGTTTTGGTTAATTTGTTCAAAATTTGCATTGTCTTTTTTTCTGCCGGGAATATAATGTAGGTGTAACCAAAGAAAAGAAAATGTGTCGTCAGGAAGAGGCGACGGAGCAAAGAACGTGCTCAGAATAGGAGGAAATTATGAAAATCCAAAACGTAACAGACATCGACGGTTTCTTTCAGGTAGTAGATCATTGCAAGGGTAAGGTAGAACTTGTAACGAACGAAGGCGACAGACTGAATCTGAAGTCCAAGCTCTCCCAGTACATCTCTCTTGCCAAGGTATTCTCCGATGATGCAATTCCGGAGATGGAACTTGTTGTATATGATCCCGATGATACGATGAAGTTCATCAACTTTATGACAAACGGTGCAACAAACTAATATCCACCGTGATCCACAAAATGTATGTATGACGCAGGTCTTTATGACCTGCGTCTTCTGTCTCCATGGGTCTTATAGTATTCTGCTTTGCAATTGTACATTGCTTCATCGGCGCGGCTGAATACGGATGCATACTCCGCATCGATCTCCGGATCGTAGACAGCTACTCCCTTTGAAACAGCCAGTTCTTCTTCATACTTATCATTCGTCGCATTAAAAGAACGAAGCAGCTCATCAAAACGGGCAAATTGTCTTCGTATTTCTTTCTCCGGTTCCTCTTTTCCCAAGACAACAAATTCATCGCCACCGATACGGTAGATCTGATTTTCTCCGAATATCTCACGGATGCATTGCGCCGCATCCTTGATCATCATATCCCCGTATTCATGTCCCTTGGTATCATTCATCCGTTTTAATCCGTTCACATCAAAAACATAAACGGAAAACTGTGCCATGTTCTCGCGGATCAGCCGCTTGATCCTGGCTTCTTCCGCCATATATGCGGCTTTGTTATGCACCCCTGTCATCGCATCCAGATATGCCTGTTCATGAATATAATCAATGTATACCTTCAGATCCACACTGATCTTTCGGATGCTATCCGCCAAGGAGCCGATCTCATCCTGTGAATGATAATCGATCTGCTGCCCCAGTTCTCCTTTCGCAATCCGCGAAGATGCCGCGGTCAGTTCTCGGATCGGTGAAACGATACTTTTCGTCATACTCATGGAAACAAAGATGACGAAGACGAGCGCCGCCACGAAGGAGAGCCCCACACGAAAGAGCATACTGTCGCGCAATTGAAACAGAGCCGACTCCGGCGTAGAGATTGCAAGCAACATCCGGTTTTCCAAACGACTCACCGTGATCCTGCATTTCCCTCCTTCGGCAGAATACGCATAATTGTTCCCGGAATCCACATAGTCCCCCTCCAAAAACCTGCTGATGTTTTCAAATTCCTCGGTGAAATCCTTCTTTAACAAGCCCCCCGGATAATCCCTGTGATACAATACGTTTCCACTCTCACTGAATAAAATGCCCGTACTGTTTTCGTAATTGAGTTCATCGATCACTTCATGCACGAGGTTCATGTTAATATCCATTCCCACGACGCCCAAAAAATCGCGTCCCAAATATACCGGAATGACATACGAGACCATATATACACTGATATTCTCATTCGCATAAGGCTCCATCCAAAGCGGGCCCTTGTTTTTGATCGGTTCATAATACCAGCCGACATGTTCCACATCGTCTTCCTCGTAAGCGAGAATATCTGTGGGTGTTAAACTTTTGTACTCACCGTCACCGCTTGCCGTTAAGAAAAAACCGGAAACACCTCCGTACAAAAGCGGATCCGGGCGAAAATACACAGCTTCCACGTTTTCCACGATCTTCGCGGAGCTCACTGCCCGTTCTTCGAGTGCATCAAACAATTTCTCCCTGTATCCTTCATCGGTGCGATACAGTTCGACATTGGTGCTTGTCCGCAGGTATTCTTCCAAACTTCCCACCGCGCGCTCCACGCCCGAAAAATAGGAATCCAGCTCCACCGTCGCCTCTTTGTTCAAAAGGTTCATCGACTCCGCCGAATGATACTCTATGGCCGTGATCAGATAATATACACCTACGGACGCCAAAACCAGGAACACTCCCAGGATCGTCCCAACAAAAGATGCTACAAACCTCGTACGGATGGACCTCATATCCTCACCCTCTCTTTACATTATTGCCGCCCAGTTCTTTTACCAGATACAAATTGCGGGCCGCACGGTAATAATTCTTTTTTAAAGTCTCATTTAAAGCAATGTTCGTTAAACCGACGGAGACGGTTACTTCTCCGATCGCTTCGATCGACTTGCAAAAATCTTTGCACATCTCTTCCGCCTCTTCCGGCGCCGGTTCCAAAAGAACCACGAACGTGCTTCGGTGCCACCGAACGAGCTGTCCCTTCTGTCCGAACTTCTCACGCGCCGTACGTATCAGGGAATGTATCATCCTCTCAAAACCGGGAAGTTCTTCCACTTCCTCATAATCATCGATGGAAAAAACAGCCATACATCGATATTGCATCGTTTTCAATGTCCCCTTTTCTCCATAGATCTTGAGCAGATAGTCCCGGTTTGGCAAACCTGTCAGATCATCCACGACGGATCCGCCCGCCTGTGCAATAACAGATGTGGTACGCATCCCCTTCGAAGCAATAAACAAAAATGCGATCGCCAGTACCAATATCATAACCTCAGCAAAGAAAAACCGATAGTTTCCGCCAAGTGCCCTTCCGAATTCTTCACTTCGCACGACCAGATACCAGCCGATCTCCGGTACATATTTCACCACGGAAAATCCATCGATACCGTAAGGCTGATAGTGGAACGCAGTGTCCGACTTATCCGGAAGATCTACACCGGAAACATAAGAAGAATGCACGGACATCGTCTGGGAACTCATCTGTACCATACCGTCCGCAGATACGTAGTCTATCATGACCCCGTACTCATCTTCATATGTCGAAAGAAGTTTCAGAATATCCTGTGTCTCCACACCAACGCCGGAAACACCCAGAAGCTCACCTTCCTCGTTTTCCACACGACCATCGACAAAAACGGTCAAGCGATCCAGGTTAACCTGATCCGTGGAAGACTCCAATTCATAATCCTTCCCACCGTCCAAAAAGATCGTATACCAGGTATCAAAAGAATCATGCTCCGGATCGATGATCTTATTTAATCCGATGTAGGAATAGTATCGTTTTGTCGTATCCGAAATGACATAGACGGACGTGAATTCAAATTTTCTTTGCACGGAACTCAAGTAATTCCGCATTCTCCGTACCATGACGTCTTCCGCAAACTTGTTTTCGCTCTCCAGCATTTCCCTCAGATTCGGATCCTGACTGACCATGCGGGATACCGTGATCGGTTCGGAAAGATCCTCCAAAACCACATTATTTACCATCTCCGCGATCAGGATATGTTTCTTTTTTTCCGCATCCCGATCCACGCCGAGAAAAATGTATGCCACGACGGACAATATGACCACGACCGTTAAAAGAAAGGCCGCCAACCATTTAAAAGGATTTCGTTTCATAAGATCACTCCGTTACTTTTCCACATAGATCATTCCAAAAGTTCCCGCTCCGCAATTGATGGAAATCGAAGCCGACGACCGGCGCACAAAGACATTTTGAAACTCTCCTTCCATTTCCAACTGCTGTTCCAAACCGATCACTTCCTGTGCCGGAATTCCGATCAGCCCCACAAAAATCCGCGTATGATCGATCCGTGCTCTACGTTTGATGATGCGACGGATATATGCGGTTCTTGCTTCTTTGATCGATCCGAAATGAATGTTTCCGATCGTCATCATACCATGTTTCACGACTACTTCCGGATGCACCATGAAAATCCGTCCGAATGCGGCAATCCCCTTGCTCACACGCCCCACTTCGGCCAAACGGTCGAGATTATCGATCAAAAACGACGTCCGGATCTTCGGACGCAGTTTTTCCAAATACTCCATGATCTCTTCCGGCTGTTTTCCCATGTGCGCCTGCTCATCCGCCATAACAGCCATCAAACCGACACCTCCGGACACCTGACCGGAATTGAACACGAAGACATGCCCCATGTCTTTGGCCGCCGCCTTTGCATGTTCATAAGACGCACTGATCTTGCGCGATGTACTGATATAAATGATATGTGATGCATAGCGCAGATTTTCTTCGAAGAATTCCCGAAAATCCTCTTCTTCAGGCGCCTTGGAATACATATCTTTTTGCGACTTAAAATATGTCAGTGCACAAGCCTGTGATATCTCCGTCTCGTCCAAAAAACTGCCTTCGGCCGTATAAACATGAAACGGAATGACCGGAATATAACGCGACACAAACATCTCCGCCGGCAGATCCGCCATACTGTCGGTCACGATCATCACCTTTCGGTTTCCGTGCAGCCGCACATCCCGCTTATGCAGTTCCTCTGCGCCAATCGCAGCCTCTTCTTTTTCCGAGTCGTCCCTCCTGCGGCGATCGATCGTCTTCTTTGCCTTCTCCACAACACGGAGCAATTCGTATGAACCGATGGGATTTCCGAACAGATGAAGGTTGCTTCCCTCCGGAATCTCATAATCGGGCGTGGCGAAAACAGAAATATAAACATCGGAAAGTGCGTCATAATACGTTGGATTTTCCTCATACCACTCAGGCTTGATAAACAAGCATACCTTCCGATGCGCCGAGATGAGTTCCCGCAGTTCTTTTTCATTTTGAACAAAATAGCCGGGGATGTTTAACTTGTCGCAAGTATTTAAAAACAATTCTTCATAGTAATCGTTCAGGATACCGTCCGCATACCGTCTGTCCTCAAACGCAAGACAAATATCATCTCTTGCATCAAAAGACATACAGGGAACGGCATCCACCACCCGCTGCGGAATGCTGACGCAGACTCCGGTTCCCTTTCCGGGTTCGCTTTCGATCCGGAAGAAACCGCCCATGCATCTCACAAATCCGCCGACCAGACATAAGCCGAGTCCCATGCCGCCGGGACGATACGCCGAACTTCTGTGGTTTTCGATACCCTCCAATAGTCGTTCCAGATCCGTCTGCTCGATACCCATACCGGTATCATCGACCTTAATGTACAGATTGCACTCATCCATATGAAAATGTGTTGCGATCTTTACGCGCACGCCACCGCTTCGGGTATAGGTCATACTGTTGGTGATCAGTTGTCGCAGGATGCCACGGATCTTTACGCTGTCTCCTGCCATGGACGTCGGTGTCAACGGATCCAGGTCGATGATCAGTTTCGGAGCATTCACATAATCACGGTCTGCAAACTCCATCCTAAGCTGCGCCAAAAGATCCACGATCTCATATACTTCATCGCGAAGCTTTATTTTTCCGGATAACAGGTCATAATAATCCTGCATATCCGTCATCTTCGTTTCGAAATTTTGTGATATGTCAAAAAGCGACTGCATTTCCACCGGCATTTTCCCATCCGGAAAATCCTCACGCATGCCGTCTCTCAAAAGCAGCAATTCCCCCTCCATATCATGGGAAAGTTTGCCGATCTCCTTGACCGCAACTCTCGTCTGCTCCACGAAATAATCCGTCACGCGCAGCGTATCACGTTCTTTTTCCAGAAGGCGCTCTTTCTCACGGATCCGTTCGGTTGTAAAGAAATGCGCCACCGCTCCGGAGAGCAAAACCAGGAAAAACTGCAAAAGGAGCAAAGGCATACTCAGTCCGTACACCTCTCTCCATTCGCCCTGCGCACTCGCAAGATTGAAAAGTGTTGTGAAATAATAGGTAAACACCGACATCCATAATAGTCCCGGAAGGCCGGTAATGAAAAATACCAGAATGATAACGACGGCCGCAAGCGGAAGCACATCCATCCGTGTCTGATGCACGCCGTAGAAAAAATAGCAGAACATTATAAAAATAGCATACAACCAAACGCGTTGCACACTGCTGTGTCTTCGCAACAAACCTAAAACCCAGGAATAAACAAGCAGACAGATCACAACCGGAACGACTACTTTTTCCCACCCCACTGTTAAGATCTCTGCGATCAGGATCAAGCCTGTTATCGTAAATGCTGTTAGAATGATCAGTTCAATGCCCTCCGGCAATTGCTCCGATCCGGAAGATTTGCGCTTCATAATCCCTCCTGATAACAACGGTCCTCTCACGTAGTATTATAGCACAGCTCTTATTACAAAGCACAATGCACGGCATGAATTTGACGGAATTTCCGTTTTCTTGTTGACAAATCAACAAATCCTGTTGTATGATTTGCAATGTTGAAATATCAACATTCGAGAGGAGCCTTTATGAGCGAACAGAAAAAGACCATGATCATCATTGATTCCACCACGGATCTTGCGGAAAACTTCAAGAACCGCGTTACGATCGTCCCGCTGATCGTATCCTTCGGCGAGAAAGAATATCTCGACGGCATCGATCTGAGTCGTGATGACTTTTATGAGAAACTGGTAAAAGAAGATGTTCTTCCGACCACCAGTCAGGCGAGTCCCGCCGTATTTGAAAAGTATTTTGAGGATGTGCGAAAAAAAGGCATGGATGCGATCGTCATCACATTGGCATCCAAACTATCCGGCACGTATCAGAGTGCCTGCATCGCAGCCGAGGATTATCCGGAAATATCCGTGATCGATTCCAAAAGTGTGGCCGTCGGCGCCGGCATTCTGGCGGAATATGCCATCCTTAAGGCAGAACAGGGCATTTCTCGAGAAGCCTTGGTGCAAGACCTTTTGACAAAGCGCGATGAGATCTGTCTGGTCGCCATGCTCGATACCCTGGAATACCTGATGAAGGGCGGACGCATTTCCAAGACCGCTGCCATTGCGGGCGGAATGCTGAACATCAAGCCGGTCGTGACCGTCCTTGACGGGGAAGTCCTCGTACTCGGAAAGGCGCGCGGCGCAAAGAAAGCCAACAATCTTCTTGTTGAACAGATTCAAAAATACGGTGTAAAATATGAATTGCCGGTGCTCCTTGGCTACTCCGGCATTTCAAAAGACTTATTGGAAAACTATATCAACGACAGCAGCGCGCTCTGGGTCGGCCATATCGATACCCTCGATGTTTCCCAGATCTGCAGCGTCGTCGGTACGCATGTGGGCCCCGGCGCTGTCGCAGTCGCATTTTTCAAAGCATAGTTCAAAAGAAAGGATGTCAGAATGTCACGTTTTGAGCAGTTCTCATTATCCATATTCGGAATCACTCATTACTGGAATAAGATCGCGACGGAAGAGATGAAAGAACATGGGCTGAAAGGTGCGTATGCCATGTATCTGATCATCCTCGCCAACAATGAAGAGGAGATGACGGCAAGCCGTCTGTCGGAGATCACCTTGCGCGACAAGGCGGATGTCTCCCGTGCCATAGCCCAGTTTCAAAAGCAAGGCATCGTGGAATCCTACGGCACGACACGCTACCGGGCGCCGATCCGCCTAACCGATAAGGGCAGAACACTTGCTGCTCAGATCAGTAAGAAAGCCTCCACTGCCATACAGATCGCAGGCGAAGGTCTTTCCGAAGAAATGCGCAAGAACATGTATCAGGCCCTCGACATCATCTCCGGAAACTTAAAAGAAATGTACAAAGAAAAGCCGAAATTGGATTGATCCAAATTCGGCTTCTACTTTTCTTCTTTGATCGTTTTTACAAAGAACGTAAAATATATGAAATACCCAATCCAGATGATCGCCAGGATAATGCACGGCACCCAGATTTCTTTGCGTGCCATAAAGTACCCTCCGATCCCCATGAACAGCCCCATGCTCGTGAGAATACCGATCTTGACCCAAAGCTTCATTCCCCTCTTTTCAATGTAGGATTCCAAATACTTTTTGTATAGCCACGTTCCCCTGAACCAATCCTCAAAACGTTTCGAACCGCGCGCGAAACAATATAACGTTACCAGATAAAACGGGACCGTGGGAATGACCGGAAGTAAAGCTCCGATGGTTCCAAGGATAAAGCTGATCACGCCCACAACGAGCAGAACTATTTTCTTTGCATTCACCGGACCTCACCTCCTTTTTGCTGTTATTACCCGTTTAAGACACTCTTCCGCCGTCCATTTCCAAAACGGAATCCGCAATGCACATCGTGGACGGACGATGCGAAACGAGCAACACCGTCTTCTCCTTTGCCTCTTCCTTCAATGCCTTCAAAATGATCGCTTCGTTCAGGCTGTCCAGATTGCTGGTCGGCTCATCCAGTAACAGAAAGGGAGCATCATGTAAAAACGCTCTGGCCAAGCCGATACGCTGCTTTTCTCCGCCGGACAATGTGTCCCCGAGTTCGCCCACTTCGGTTTCATATCCCGCAGGCAGCGTCATGATAAAGTCATGGATTGACGCCTTCTTTGCTGCCGCAACCACTTCCTCTTCTGTGGCATCCAACTTTCCGATGCGGATATTGTTTGCGATCGTATCCTTGAAAAGAACGGTCTCCTGCGTCATATAGCTCTCCATATTACGCAGATCTTCCGTATTGATCTCTTCCACGTTTCTGTCCGAAATACAGATCTTCCCCGCATCCACCTTCCAAAAGCGCATGAGAAGCTTGAGCAACGTCGACTTTCCGCAACCGCTCTTCCCGACAATTCCCAAGATCTTACTTTTCTCAACTTCCAAAGATACATCCTTTAAGATCGTCTCTTTATCGTATGCAAATTCCACCTGTTCCACAGACGCCCCGGAAAAAGAAACACCTTCTTTGCCCAGGATGTCTTCCGTTTCCGGTTCTTCATCAATGATCGCCAATACTCTGGCTCCGGATGCGACTGTGCTCTGCAGTGTCGTTCCGAGCGAAGACAATGCCACCACGGGACCAAACGATGACATAAACGCGATCAACGGGATCAAAAATCCCGCAAAATCCACCTGCCCGTTTTGATACAAGTACGCACAGGCGCAAAGCATCAACAGATCAAAGCATAGGATCATGGAATTGGCGATCGCCGTATTCGTTCCGGAAAGCGCACTCAATACACCCTGCCGCTTCGAAAGCTCTTTTGTCTTTTCCGTGATCTGTGAGAGGCGCTTTGCACCACCGTTATACTGCTGTGTTTCATCAATCCCTCGGATGCTTTCAAGCATATGTGCGGCCAATTCTCCCGACTGCGCGCGCAACTCATCTCCTAGTGAACCGCTGCGCTTTGATATGAGCAACGGAAGCACCACACCGATCGTCAAACATGCAATGAGTGCCAGCACGCCCAGTGCCGGATGAAAGCTTCCGATAAAGAGGCACATGATCGTTTCCGTCACGATCGCAATGCAGATCGGTGAGATGGTATGTGCGTAGAAAACTTCCATTAATTCCACATCTGCGGTAATGAGCGAGACCAGATCGCCTTTGTCGCGTCCTTCGAGTTTTGCCGGACATAATCTTCTAAGCGCTCGGAAGACACGATCGCGTACAACCGCAAGAAGCGTAAATGCGATATAGTGGTTCGTTCTTTGCTCGGAAAATCGGAAGATCGCCCGCAACAGTGCAAACACCGGAAGCAGGATCAGCGCCGTTTTCTGGGCGATCGCCGTTGGGATGTGTAACCCGGACAGCACGGCATAGCCGCCGAGGATCGGAATGAACTGCGCCGTCAAAAATCCCATCGTTCCGAAACATACCGCAAGCACCATATAACCGGAAAGCGGCTTCACCAGTTTTAACATCCGAAGGAGGATCATGAGTTTACTTTTCGTTTTCATCCTACCGCCTCCTTTCCGAATGCTTCCAGTTCTTTTTGCGTTTCCCAAAGCTTTTGATAGGCCGCACAATCCGCCAAGAGTTCGCTCTGCGTTCCGCTACCCGCCAAATGCCCCTCTTCCAGGCAATAGATCCGATCCGCACCGGCCACGTTCAAAAGTCTGTGGCTGATCATAACGACCGTCTTTTCCTTCGCCAACCTCTTTATTTCTGCAAGGATCGCTTCCTCACTCTCCATATCGATGTTGCTGGTCGCTTCATCGAAAATGTAGACCGGAGAATCGTGGAGCAGGGCCCTTGCCAGCGCCAGACGCTGCCGCTGCCCGCCGGAAAAGTTTGCGGCGTTTTCCGTAAGGGCCGTATCCAGCCCGTTTTCCGCTTCCAAAAATTCCGCCAGATTGCAGTCTTTACATGCCGCCCATAGCTCTTCGTCACTTGCCGCGGGATTTGCGAGCAATAGGTTTTCCCTCACCGTTCCCTTAAAGAAAACGCTGCCGATGCCGACATAGGTGATGCTCTTTAATAAGCTCTCCTCCGTTACATCGCCGACGTTTTCTCCAGCGATCGTAAGCGTACCTTCTTTTACGGTGTTCCTTCCCATGATCAAAGATGCGATCGTAGACTTTCCGCTTCCGCTCTCGCCGACGATCCCCACAAATGCTCCTTCCGGGATCTCAAGAGAAATGTCCGAAAGCACCTCGGTGGTACCGTCATACGAAAAGTTAACATGTGCTAACTTTATGGAAAGGCCCGCCTCCGGTAATGTGACCGTTCTTTGTCCGGGTTCTTCTTCACTTAAGAAACGGAAGATCTTGTCGCTTGCGGCCATGCCGTTCATGGCAACGTGGAAATAACTGCCAAGTTTTCGCATCGGAAGGAAGAAGTCCGCAGAAAGCAAGATCATAAATATCGTACTCGCAAGGGAGATGTTTCCTGTGATAAAGGCTTTACATGCGAGCATAATGCCAAGGGCCGCACCGCCGTACGCAAAGAAATCCATGATGATGATAGAGTTTAACTGCATGGTCAAAACCTTCATGGTCACAACGCGGAAGTTCTCCGATTCCTCATTCATCTGCTCATTCTTGTATGCATCCGCACCGTATGTTTTCAACACGGTCATGCCCTGCAGGTTTTCCAAAAACGTGCTCCCGAGTTTTGCATACTGATCCCAGTATTTGGACAATATCCTTTTGGCGATCTTTTGCACCATCATGATGGCTCCGGGGATCAGGGGCACACAGATCAAAAGAACGGTCGCCACACGAAAACTGCCCGCCGCACCGAAGAGAAAAAACAGAGTGATCGGCGCCAGAAACGCGTAGAAGAATTGCGGTACATACAAACCGAAATAACTCTCAAGCTGTTCCACGCCCTCCACGGATTCCTGCACCAGTTCCGCCGTGGAAGCATGCTCTCTGTAAGATGTTCCGAGCCGCAAAAGCTTCTTGTAAATCTGCTCGCGCATTACGCGCTTGATGGTCTTCGATGCCATATAGCTCATCTTCGCCGTCTGCTTGGTTGTAAAAAAACGGATCCCCAGCGTAGTGAGAAGGAGTGCGACACCGATCAGCGTCTCATCTTCCTTCAAATCACCCTCATAGATCCGTTCCAAAGCATGCGCAACGATAAATATCATTGCAGCATTCATAAATAATTCCAACCATTGAAAGAGGATGTTGCCGGCGATGTACTTCTTACTTTCCGGGCACATCGCCATTAATCTTTTGTCAAACATAGCTGCTACCTTCTTCTCCTTTTTCTCTTTCCTTGTTCTTAATCTGCCGCAAGTCCGCAGGTAAACATCATCGAGCCCCACGCAAAGTAACCATATTTCGGTTTTCTCCCGCTTCCCCCCATTTTCAAAGTATATCCCCTTTATCTTTCATGTTCTTTTCCGCCACGGTATACACCGCGGAGATTACGAAACAAAGCACACCGCTGATAAAGAAACTAAGCGCATGTCCCGCCGTATTGGAATAGGTGATATCGATCATCACAAGTTTGATCACACAGATCAAGGATAAGACCAGCCCGTAAATACGCAAGCTCTTGATGTTCATCAAAAATCCGAATACAACGCAGACAATGGCAATGATAAACGAACTGATGCTGAGTACGTAATTGGGCGCATCATAAGATCCTAAGATCACCAATGTCAACACGGTATATTTTATGCCGACGTACACGGAAAGCCCATTGTCCTTTTTCTTTAAAATACTCACGGTATTCACACTGAACAGAGCCAGCGCCGCAAGAATCGCAAAGAACCGCTGCACATCATCCGTCATTCCGATCGCCGCAAGGGCATATACCATCAAATAGCCGTTGACGACATTGCTTACAACGGTAAACGATCCTTCTTCCTCCTTCGTAACCCAGTTCTTTCCGAAAGGCGTAAGTTTTGCGGCAATATTTATGATTCCCAGGACCCACAAAAGCAGGACCGCCGTCGTGTCTCCGTCAAGATTCAGTTCTCCTCGCATCATAAAGACAGACAGTGTAAGTCCAACGAAGAACGCAATATATGCGACGTTCTTTACATTCGTTTTGTATTCCGTTTCCGACAGATACAAACACAAGCAGATCAAGATAAACACAAGAACCGTCCACGCACAATGCGCAAATACATTGGTCCATACGTCCAGACACAACAAAACATAAGAGATCAAACCGAACACCTGTGACTTCTTATCCTTCGTACGATACCCATAGAGTAACAACGGAATTGCCAAGATCGCACCGCTTAGGTACTTGGACAGGAAGCTGATCTCTGTCATGAAAGCAATAGATGCCAACAGCAGGATGCCCTGCCAAACCGCAAACATATCCCGGAAGCGTTTCTCATCCATGCGTTTCGCATATACCTTTTTCATCAGGATTTCCAAAACGCAATACACCACAACTGTAAAAAGAAGAGCTGCGACGAACGTCACGTTTTCTTTTCCCAGGAGGGAAAACAGGGCGATATACGAAAGTAGCTGATATACCATTCCAACGATCGGAAGATAATACGCATTCTCTTCATCGACCTTCGCAAGGATCAGTACCATGATCGCCAAGCTGCAGGCCAGCAAAACACTCAGAATAATGTAGAAATTCGCGTTTTTCACACCATCTGCAATCGTGTTTGCCGAAACGATCAGACACAGCATGTCAACTGCACCGAAGATCGTGTGCATCATGAGAGATACCGCATCATCCATTCGGATCAGCAGATACGCAGCAATACCGATGACCGTATAACCGGTCAGAACAAGCAACATAACGTTATCACCGTGGCTCACGCAGACAAAACTGCCGAACATAACGGATATAAAGATCCCGGCTTCACCGATCGCTTCAAACAGGCGTTGTTGATAGCGCGAAAGCCAGAGAACGCCAACTGCCCAAACAAGGATCAGGATATACAAAAGGATATCGTTGATCAGGTGAAAATATACGTTACATAGGAATAGCGATATATAGATGGCGCCCACGCCACAGGCCGTAAGGGATAAAAAGAAGGTGTTCTCCCGTTTATTCCGAAACCACATAACAAGGCCTACAGCCGTGATACCAAAACTTACCGCAAACATCATAAACACTTTGATCGCATCCGTGAGAAGCGGAATGAGCAAAGTCGCAAACAAAATGAAACTGATAAAGATCAAAACGGACGCTACGATCCCCATGATCGTCTTTCCCAAAACCGCTTCGGTATTCTTGCCGGTTGTCTTCGCCGGAACCTTTGCGGTTTGAGGCGCTACCGGCGGCTTTGGCTGCATGTACGGCTGACCCTGCGGCTGTGACGTTCCGTACATCGGTTGCTGTCCCTGCGGCTGAATCTGCGGTGCAGCAGGTGCGCCATACATCGGCTGCTGTCCCTGCGGCTGGATATGCGGTGCAACAGGTGCGCCATACATCGGCTGCTGTCCCTGCGGCTTATTCTGCGGTGCAACAGGTGCGCCATACATCGGCGTGGGTTGCACAAAAGAACCGGTCGCGGATAGATTTCTTTGTCCCGTTGCCGGCTGCTGCCCTTTGATCACGGCAAGTTCCTGCTCCATATGTTCCAGATTGGAAGACAGGGTCTGCACAATTTGTTTTGTTTGACGAAGTTCTTCTTCTAATTGTTGAATATTGGGCATGTTTTTTCCTCCATGTGAATTCTGTTAAAATTATACCACGTTATATCTTTCCTGGTGTATAATATATCCGTGTTGAAAGGAGATTTTTATGTCGGATTTCTATTTTTACATCCTATCCATCAAAGGGCAGATCGGTTGTATGTGCATCTTACTCTACATGGCCTGGACATATTTTATGGTAAAACGAAAAAATACAAGAGCACACAGGCTCTTTTCCTCCATGCTCATTGTATCGATCATTTACATGTTCTTTGACATGGTCACCGTCTATACGATCAATCATGTGGAAGACTTTTCGTTCTCCTTCAATCATTTTGTGCATGTGATCTACATGGTTGCCATGTGTACGGATCTTTTTATCACATATCTCTATATTCGGACCCTTGCTTTAAATGAGCAAAAACTGCGCTACCGCGATCTCATTCCCATGTTCATTGCCGCTGCGGGTGCCATCTTCCTTTCGTTTGAATGTGTCGAAACTCCTTATGGTAATTACTCCTGGGGGTCTTACGCTTTTGTGGTTTTCGCTTCTGCATATTTATACTTTTTTGTCGGTATGTTCCTTTTGTTCAAAGGGCGAAAGACCGTTGACGCCAAAGCGTTTCGCGCCATCTGCACAGCCATGGTCTTCCAGCTGGCAACCGCAATTGTACAAGGGATCTTCCCGACCCTTTTGATCTCCAATATCGGTGTCACCATCATTGTATTCTCACTCTACTACTCCGTGGAAAGCCCGGATGCGATCCTGATTGAGATGCTTGCCGACGAACGGACCAAAGCAGAAAACGCAAACCGCTCCAAATCCATGTTCTTAGCACAGATGTCGCACGACATCCGCACACCTATGAATGCGGTTTTGGGCATGAACGAAATGATCTTACGCGAAGCGAAGGACGACGATATTTTAGAGTATGCCGGCAATATCAAGGATTCCGGAAAAACTCTCTTGGCGATCATCAACAGTATTCTCGATTTTTCCAAGATCGAAGACGGTAAAATGGAACTGCTCTCCGTCGAGTACGATACGAAAGCCATGCTCAATAATCTCGTGATCTCCGTTGCGGACAGAGCTCGTTCCAAAGGTCTGCATCTGAATGTGAATATAGACGAAACCATTCCCTGCAAGCTGCGCGGCGACGATGTACGTGTAACACAGGTGATCATGAACCTTTTGACCAACGCCGTAAAATATACGGAAAAAGGATCCGTGACCTTCACTGTTCGGTCGGAATCCATAAAAGACAATACCGTCTCCCTTTATGTATCCGTGGAAGATACCGGCATCGGCATCAAAGAAGAAGATATGGATAAACTCTTAACATCCTTTAGCCGAATCGAAGAAGAGCGAAATCGTTATGTCGAAGGTACGGGTCTTGGCATGACTATCGTAGACCGCCTTCTTAAAATGATGAACAGTAGTATTCAAGTGGAAAGTACCTATGGCAAAGGCTCCAAATTCTACTTCGTCCTGACACAGGAGATCGTGGATCCTGCTCCTATGGGAGATTATAAAGAGCGTTCAAAAGATGAAAAAGAAGATGCATCCGGGGAGACAAAGCTCTATGCGCCGAACGCCAAGATTCTCGTCGTAGACGATAACAAGATGAATCTGAAAGTTGCAAAGCACCTGCTGAAAGCTTACGGTATTGTTCCCGATCTTGCTTACTCCGGTCCGGAAGCGATCGAGAAAATAAAAGAAACGCAGTATGATTTCATTGGTCTGGATCATATGATGCCGGATATGGACGGCATCGAAACTTTGCAGATCCTGAAAAAAGAAAACCTGCTCCCGGAAAGCACCGTTGTGGTTGCCATGACGGCAAACGCAGTTGTCGGTGCGAAGGAGCAGTATCTTGCTGCCGGCTTTGATGATTATATTACCAAGCCGATCGAATATGAAAAGTTGGAAGAAATGCTGATCCACTATCTTCCGAAAGAGAAAACTCAGTAAAAAGATCACATGCTTCAGAGAATGTAAAAGATGATATGGATATGAGTGTTGCCCTCTGCTGTGAAGGGGACATATCCTGCAGCTTCACTGCAGAAAGAACAGAAGCAGTATATCGATGGCTCCCACAAATGAATTGGCAAACATACCGCAGGATCCTATTTCCATGTATATTATTGCAGTATACTCAGTACTCCTTGGATCGACTGATTCGCCTGTGCGATCATGGTTGTTCCGGCCTGTTCAAGAATATTATGCTTAGACATTTCCACCATTTCTTTTGCCATATCCGTATCTCTTAAACGTGATTCCGCAGCCTGTGTGTTTTCAGCAATATTGGTAATATTCTTATAGGTATGTTCAAGACGATTTTGTTGAGCACCTATGCTGGATCTAAGTTCTGAAATTATTTCTGTCGCTTTTGAAGCTGCTTCTATTGCATTGCCTGCACCTTCTCCTGTTGTCACATCCAGACCAGTCATACCTAACGTATCCGCATCCATTGTTCCTATGGTAATAAACATTCCATCACCTGCCTCAGCACCAGATTGAATCCATAGTTCCAGGTTACCCTCACTATGGATGCGTTGTTCGGGAGTAATCAAAGTTCCTTTATAGCCAGAATCAGCGTATGATCCCAGTCTGATTATTTTTTCTGTCACTACTGGAGTATTGGGCTCCACTATATCATCTATCACTCTTGATGTTGTACCATCAGAATTGCTTGTATCTGTATATTCTATGATACCATCGGTAATCGCTTTAAATACCGTATCCAACGTTGTTTTTTCCTTGACATGTGATAAGAACTGATAATTTGTAGATTTTCCACTAATACCCTCATCAAAATAAATCATATAATATGCAGGTTCGACTACACGTTCTGCTGCATTTACTCCCATAGTAAACCCGCTTCCTGAAAACGCAGTGCCCACTAATGTACCATAAGATATGTCATATACTAAATTTGAATTAAGACATTTTTCTGTTCCAGACTCATCCTTTATTCCTGTGTGAAGTATCATTTTACGGTCATCTGCTAGATACTCTACCCTCGGAGATCCGATAACCTGACCGATCGTTGCTCCTTGATCCAAAAAATTCCATACTTCAACGGTAACAACATCGCTTAACCTCTTAGATACAGTATCCGTTATCTTCGATGAAAAAGTTGCCCCATCAAGCAATTTAACGGCGTCGTCTAATGTAGCATCACTGTCTGCGACAACGGACAAAGTAAAGCCTCTATATTCAAAAGAATACGTCCCGCCACTGATTGGTGAATCCGAAAGACTATTTCCGCCATTAGTGAACTCATTCCAGTTATGCTCCTCTCCATTTATTTTGAACCCTGATGAATCAGCCGTAATCTTATAATTTGTAGGAACTGTATCTATAGGCGTACCACTAACTGTAAATGAATTAACACTTGTAGGTGCATACTCAGCAGGAATGACTGTCGTACCATCTGCCCCTTGAAACAATAGCTTTTCATTAAACTCTGTTGTATCTGAAATTCTATTGATTTCAGACATAATCTGGTTTATTTCCAGTTGTATAACATCCCTATCCTCCTTAGTGTTAGTATCATTTGCTGCTTGCACAGATAATTCCGTAACTCTATGAAGCATGTCATGAACTTCGCTTAAGGCTCCATCAGCCACCTGTAAAAGGGATATTCCATCTTGGGTGTTACGAGCACCCTGATCAAGACCTCTGATCAGCCTACGCATTTTTTCAGAAATCGCAAGACCGGCTGCA